>MUMD01000099.1 GCA_002155895.1 Streptomyces rochei | reverse complement strand
CCTGATCGTCAGCGGCATCGGCTCGGTGATCGGCTCCATGATCACTTTCCCGATCACGGCGGGCGTCACCGTGCTCCTCTACATCGACCAGCGCATCCGCCGCGAGGCCCTCGACCTGGAACTGGCCCGCGCCGCCGGAGTCCAGGGCCCCGCCGCCCCCGGCTCCGCCCCGGGGAGCCGATGAGGTGAGCCGGGCGGGGGGAGTGCTCACGGAGGTGCTGTCGGGCACCGCGGCACGGATGGCGGCGCAGGCCGGCGACCGCTCCGTGCTGTCGTCGGCGCGCTCCGGCGACGAGCCGCCGGTGACCGTTCCGCGCGACCCCGCGCGGGAGGCGGCGCGGCGCGAGCTGTCCAAGCGGATGTACCACGAGAACGACCCCGGCTGGTTCCAGCGTGCCCTGAACACCTTCTGGGACTGGATCGACGACCTGTTCAGCAGCGCGGCCTCCGCGACGCCCGGGGGGACGCTCGGCCTGGTCGTGGTGATCGTGGCCGTCCTGGCCGTCATCGGCGCCCTCTGGTGGCGCCTGGGCACCCCGCGTCGCGGCCCGGTGGTCGGCGGCGCTGCGGGGACGGTCGTCGAACAGGGCGGGGGCGGAGACCGGGCCGCGACGCGGGGTG
>MUMD01000098.1 GCA_002155895.1 Streptomyces rochei | reverse complement strand
GCCGGGGGCCAGGGCCGCCCACCGGGGCTGACCGGCCGGCGGGGCCGGGCCCGCCCAGCCCCTCCGGCGGTCCCGCCCACCCGGCGACCGCCTCTCACCCGGCCCGGGCGCCGGGTGAGAGCAACGTTCCCTTCCGGTCATCCACAGCCCCACAGGCACGAAACGCGCCCTGCCTAGGTTCGGTGCAACCGAGCTGTGGAGCACCGTGGAGGCGTCATGACAGTCCCTGGCCGCCGCTGGATCCAGCACTGGGATCCGGAGGACGAGACGTTCTGGAGGGAGACGGGGGAGAAGGTCGCCCGGCGGAACCTGTACTTCTCCGTCCTCTCCGAGCACATCGGGTTCTCGGTCTGGACGCTGTGGTCCGTGCTGGTCCTCTTCATGGGGCCGGAGTACGGGCTGACCCCGGCCGACAAGTTCCTGCTGACCTCCGTGGTGACGCTGGTCGGGGCGGTCGTCCGGGTCCCCTACACGTTCGCGGTCGCGATCTTCGGCGGGCGGAACTGGACGATCATCTCCGCCGGGCTGCTGCTCGTGCCGACCGTGGCGGCGTTCACGGTGATGGAACCGGGCACGTCCTTCTCGACGTTCCTGCTGGTCGGCATGGTGGCCGGCATCGGCGGCGGCAACTTCGCCTCCTCCATGACCAACATCAACGCCTTCTTCCCGCTCAGGAAGAAGGGCTGGGCTCTCGGCCTCAACGCGGGGGGCGGGAACATCGGCGTGCCGGTGATCCAGCTGGCCGCGCTCGCGATCATCGGGGCGAGCGGCGGGCCGCGGGTGCTGCTCGGCATCTACATCCCGCTGATCGTGGTGGCCGCCGTCCTCGCCGCCTGCTACATGGACAACCTCGCCTCCGTGAAGAACGACACCGGCGCCGCCAAGGACGCCGTGCGGGAGGGGCACACCTGGATCATGGCCCTGCTGTACATCGGCACGTTCGGGTCGTTCATCGGCTACAGCTTCGCCTTCGGGCAGGTGCTCCAGACCCAGTTCGGGCGGACCCCGCTCCAGGCGGCGTACCTGACCTTCATCGGCCCGCTGCTCGGTTCCCTGATCCGGCCGCTGGGCGGCAGGCTCGCCGACCGGTACGGCGGCGCCAGGATCACGCTGTGGAACTTCGTCGCCATGGCCGCCGCCACCGCCGCACTCGTCGCGGCCAGCATGGCGGAGTCCCTCGGCCTGTTCGTCGCCGTCTTCGTGGTGCTGTTCGTGCTCAGCGGGCTCGGCAACGGCTCGACGTTCAAGATGATCCCCGGCATCTTCCAGAACAAGGCGCTCGCCGAGGGGCTGACGGGCGAGGAGGCCGTGGCGTACGGGCGGCGGCTCTCCGGCGCCTCCATGGGGCTGATCGGCGCGCTCGGCGCGCTCGGCGGCGTCGCCATCAACCTCGCCTTCCGCCAGTCGTTCCTGTCCGTCGGCTCGGGCACCGGAGCCTTCGTGGCCTTCCTCGCCTACTACGCCGTCTGTTTCGCCGTCACCTGGGCGGTATACCTTCGCCGCCCGGCCGTACGGACGCCGGACGGCCCGGCGGACCCGGCGCGGGTAGGGGAGCGGCCCAGCTACGCCGAGGTGTGACGTAACACTGGCGACATGAGGCGGAACCGAGCCTGTCACGCACGGTTGACAGGCTCGGTCGCCGTGCAGGCAGGACGACGACCGGGACGAGTGTGATGGACGACGAAAAGCAGCCCTCCGGTAACGGCCCCCTCGCCGGATTCACCGTGGGCGTGACCGCCGCCCGCCGGGCCGACGAGCTGGGCGCGCTGCTCCAGCGGCGCGGTGCCGCCGTCCTGCACGCCCCGGCGCTCAGGATCGTGCCGCTCGCCGACGACAGCGAACTGCTGGCCGCGACCAAGCAGATCACCGACCAGGCCCCGGACGTCGTCGTGGCCACCACCGCCATCGGCTTCCGGGGATGGGTGGAGGCCGCCGACGGGTGGGGGCTCGGCGACGTCCTGCTGGAGCGGCTGCGCGCCGTGGAGCTGCTGGCGCGCGGACCCAAGGTCAAGGGCGCGATCCGGGCCGCCGGGCTGACCGAGGAGTGGTCGCCCGCCTCCGAGTCCATGGCCGAGGTGCTGGACCGGCTCCTGGAGCAGGGCGTGGAGGGCCGCCGGATCGCCGTACAGCTGCACGGCGAACCGCTGCCCGGGTTCGTGGAGGCGCTGCGGGCGGGCGGCGCCGAGGTCGTGGGCGTGCCCGTGTACCGGTGGCTGCCGCCGGAGGACCTGGGCCCCGTGGACCGGCTGCTGGACGCCGCCGTCTCGCGGGGCGTGGACGCGGTGACCTTCACCAGCGCGCCCGCCGCCGCCTCCCTCCTGGCCCGCGCCGAGGAGCGCGGCATGCTGCCCGAACTGCTCGCCGCGCTCGGCCACGACGTGCTGCCGGCCTGCGTCGGCCCGGTCACCGCGGTCCCGCTCCAGGCGCACGGCGTCGACACGGTCCAGCCCGAACGCTTCCGGCTCGGTCCCCTGGTCCAACTGCTCTGCCAGGAGCTGCCGGCCCGCGCCCGGGTGCTGCCGGTCGCCGGGCACCGGCTGGAGATCCGGGGTCACGCGGCGCTGGTCGACGGGGAGTTGCGGCCCGTTCCGCCGGCCGGCATGTCGCTGCTGCGGGCCCTGTCCCGGCGGCCGGGCTGGGTCGTCGCCCGCGCCGAGCTGCTGCGCGCCCTGCCGGGCACCGGCCGCGACGAACACGCCGTGGAGACGGCGATGGCCCGCCTGCGCACGTCCCTGGGCGCCCCCAAGCTGATCCAGACGGTGGTGAAGCGCGGCTACCGCCTCGCCCTGGACCCGGCGACCGACGCCAAGTACACGGACGGGTGAGGGCCCGTCCCGCCCTCGGGGAGCGGACGGCCGCCCGGGGCGGTAGGAGGGGTTCCGGGCGGCGGAACGGGCAGGCACTGTAGAGGGAGCGGTTCCCCCGCTCCCCTCTCCGGCCCGCCCCGCCGGGCCACCCAAGGCGGTGACAGGAACATGGCACTGGGGACGGCCACCGGTCCGTACGAGCTGCGGTTCGACACCGGGCGGATCTGCCTGGACCTCGTCGCCACCACCCATCCCGTGGAACGCCTCGTCTCCGTCGAGGTGCTGCGCGCCTGGATCACCGGTTCCGGACTCGTCCCGGCCGGCACCCCGCTGACCCACGCCGACGCCTCCTGGCTGGCCCGCTTCCTCGAACTGCGGGGCCACACGGCCAGGTTGGTCCGCACCCTGCCGGGCGCCGACACCCTCGCGCACGACCGCGCGCTGACCCGCGTCAACGCCCTCGCCGCGACCGCGCCCCCCGCCCCCCGCGCGGTGCGCGGCGAGGACGGCGCGCTGGTACGGGAGTTGACCGGGCCCCCGGAGTGCGCGGCGCTGCTCGGCTCCCTCGCCCGGGACGCCGTGGAACTGCTCACCGACCCCGTCGCACGGGCGGGCCTGCGGCAGTGCGAGGGCGACAACTGCCCGATCGTGTACGTCGACACCTCCCGCGGACGCCGCCGCCGCTGGTGCTCCAGCGAGGTCTGCGGCAACCGGGAGCGCGTCGCCCGGCACCGCAGGAGGGCCGCGCTCGCCCGCTAAGTACGGCTACGCCCCCTTCGGCCCACCGTCCCCGGGAAAACTGTCTCCCCGCTTTGAACACCGCGCGCTCCGCGTCCGTACCGGATGGGCGAGCGACCGACTGGGGGAACCCCCGGACATCGGAGGTGGGCGTGCGCAAGGATTCCGTCGTGGCCGGTGAACGTGGTGCGAGGGCCCGACATCGCATGTCCCAGTCGTCCTCGGAACCCGACGAGGAGCTGATGCGCGCCCTCTACCGGGAGCACGCGGGCCCCTTGCTGGCGTATGTGCTGAGGCTGGTCGCGGGGGACCGCCAGCGCGCCGAGGACGTCGTCCAGGAGACGCTCATCCGTGCCTGGAAGAACGCCGGTCAGCTCAACCGTGCGACCGGATCGGTACGCCCCTGGCTGGTGACGGTCGCCCGGCGCATCGTCATCGACGGCCACCGCAGCCGGCAGGCCCGGCCGCAGGAGGTCGATCCGTCGCCGCTGGAGGTCATCCCCGCGGAGGACGAGATCGACAAGGCGCTGTGGCTGATGACGCTGTCGGACGCGCTCGACGACCTGACCCCGGCCCACCGGGAGGTCCTCGTCGAGACGTACTTCAAGGGGCGTACCGTCAATGAGGCGGCGCAGACACTGGGCATACCCAGCGGCACCGTGCGCTCCCGGGTGTTCTACGCCCTGCGTTCGATGAAGCTGGCTCTGGAGGAGCGGGGGGTGACGGCGTGATGAGCGGGTACGGGGGAGTTCAGGGACTCGGCGGGGGATTCGGCCCGGGCGATACGGGTAATTCTGTCCCCATGCAGGGATCACCGGCGCCGAACGAGCACGAGACCGTCGGCGCCTACGCCCTCGGCATCCTCGACGACGCGGAGGCCACCGCCTTCGAAGCCCACCTCGCCGGCTGCGAGTGGTGCGCCCAGCAACTGGACGAACTGGCGGGGATGGAGCCCATGCTGGCCGCCCTCGCGGACCTGCCGGGCACCGGCACGCCCGCGATCGCCGAGTCGCTGACGGCGAAGCCGAGCCCGCGGCTGGCGGAGAAGCTGGTCGACGAGGTCGCCGAGCGCCGCGCGGGCAAGCGGCGCCGCAACTTCTACCTGGTGGGCACCGCCGCCGCGCTGATCATCGGCGGCCCGTTCGCCGCCGTGGCGACCACGGACGGCGGCGGTGACGACGGCGGCAAGAAGACCGAGGCGACCCGGCAGGCCGGCAGCCCCGCCGAGTCCGCCTTCGCCGAGATGCCGGACCGGGTCTCCGCCACCGACCCCGCCACCCGGGTCAGCGCGACCGTGGCCCTGGAGAAGAAGGCCTGGGGCACCGAGGCGGTCCTGGAGCTGAAGAACGTCAAGGGCCCCCAGAAGTGCTCCCTGATCGCCGTCGGCAAGAACGGCGAGCGCGAGACGCTCAGCTCCTGGACCGTCCCGGACCGGGGCTACGGCATCCCGGACGCCACCACCGAGAAGGCCAAGAAGCCCCTCTACGTGCACGGCGGCGCCGCCTTCGAGCCCAACCAGATCGACCACTTCGAGGTCATGACCTTCGACGGCGAGCGCCTGGTGGAGGTGGACGCCTGAAACGCGCCCGGGGCCCGTCCGGCGGAGGGCTCCGGGACCGTCCCCGGCCGCGCCGTGGCTTCCGGCGCCCCCTTCGCGTACCTTTGACGGCTGCCCAGCACGTCAGAAGGGGGCCCGGTGGCCGCACAGGCGCAACAGGACTCAGCGGTCGACTCGGTGCACGACCCCGCACGGGAGGACTCCGTACGGGACCGAGAGATCAGCGTGGAACAGGCACACCTGGACCGGGTGTACCGCCGCCTCGAGGAAAAGATCCACGAGGCCGAGTTCCTCATGAACGACGCCGCGCAGCGCGGCCAGGTCGGCACGCCCGGCGCCCTGGCCGAGCGCGACGCCCAGGTCTTCCGGGCCGGCGTCCACCTCAGCCGCCTGAACAACGAGTTCGAGGACTTCCTCTTCGGCCGTATCGACCTGCTCCTCGGCAAGGACGGCAAGAAGGGCCCCGACGGCGCCTACACGGCCGTGGAGCCCGCCGAGGGCGCCCTGCGGCCCGACAACACCGCCGACATCGCCGAGACCCTGCACATCGGCCGCATCGGCGTCCTCGACGAGGACTACGCCCCGCTGGTCATCGACTGGCGGGCGCCCGCCGCCGCGCCCTTCTACCGCTCCACGCCGGTCGACCCGGGCCGGGTCGTGCGGCGCCGGGTGATCCGCTCCAAGGGGCGGCGCGTCCTGGGCGTCGAGGACGACCTGATGCGGCCCGAGATCAAGGCGAGCCTGGACGGGGAGGAGCTGGCCGTCGTCGGCGACGGCGCCCTGATGGCCGCCCTCGGCCAGGCCCGTACGCACTCCATGCGGGACATCGTGGCCTCCATCCAGGCCGAGCAGGACCTGGTCATCCGCGCCCCCGCCGCCTCCGTGACCTACGTCGAGGGCGGCCCCGGCACCGGCAAGACCGCCGTCGCCCTGCACCGCGCCGCCTACCTGCTCTACCAGGACCGGCGCCGGTACGCGGGCGGCATCCTCATCGTCTCGCCGACCCCGCTGCTGGTGGCGTACACCGAGGGCGTGCTGCCCTCCCTGGGCGAGGAGGGCCAGGTGGCGATCCGCGCCATCGGCTCCCTGGTGGACGGCGCCGAGGCCACCCTCTACGACTCGCCGGCCACCGCCCGCGCCAAGGGCTCCTCCCGCATGCTGAAGGTGCTGCGCCGGGCCGCGCGCGGCGCGCTGGAGCCCGAGGGGACGCCGACCCTGCTGAGGGTCGTCGCCTTCGGCCGCCGCCTCGAACTGGAGGCCGAGGAGCTGGCCGGCATCCGCCGCACCGTGCTGGGCGGCACCGCGCCGGTGAACCTGCTGCGGCCCCGTGCCCGCAGGCTGCTGCTGGACGCCCTGTGGGCCAGGTCCGGCGCCGCCGGCCGGCACTCCGACCCGGAGCTGGCCGCCGAGCTGCGTTCCTCCTTCGACGAGGACGTCAGTTCCGAGGACTCCTTCCTCGCCTTCCTCGACGCCTGGTGGCCCGAGCTGACCCCGGCCGCCGTACTGACGGCCATGGCGGACGAGCGGAAGCTGGGCCGCTGGTCGCGGCGGGTGCTGAACCCGGGAGAGGTCCGCAAGGTGGCCCGCTCGCTGCGGCGCGAGGGCTACTCCGTGCACGACATCGCCCTGCTCGACGAGCTCCAGGCGGTCCTCGGCGCCCCGGCCCGTCCCCGCAAGCGGCGCGAGCTGGACCCGCTGGACCAGCTCACCGGCCTGGAGGAGCTGATGCCGCAGCGCGAGGAGACCCAGCGGGAGCGCGCCGAGCGCCTCGCGCAGGAGCGCACCGAGTACGCGCACGTCATCGTGGACGAGGCCCAGGACCTCACGCCCATGCAGTGGCGCATGGTCGGCCGCCGGGGCCGGCACGCCACCTGGACGGTGGTCGGCGACCCGGCCCAGTCCTCCTGGTCCGACCCCGACGAGGCCGCGGCGGCCCGCGACGAGGCCCTGGGGACGCGCCCGCGCCGCCGATTCGAGCTGACGGTGAACTACCGCAACCCGGCCGAGATCGCCGAGCTGGCGGCGAAGGTGCTGGCCCTGGCCATGCCGGGCTCCCCGTCCCCGACGGCAGTGCGGTCCACCGGCGTGGAGCCGCGCTTCGCGGTCGTGGCGGCCTCCCTGGAGGAGACGGTCCGCGCGGAGGCGGCCCGGCTGCTGGAGCTGGTGGACGGCACCGTGGGCGTCGTCGTCGCCATGAACCGCCGCGAGGAGGCCCGGCGCTGGCTGGCCGGGCTCGGCGACCGCGTGGTGGCGCTCGGGAGCCTGGAGGCCAAGGGCCTGGAGTACGACGCCACGGTCGTGGTCTCCCCGGCCGAGATCGCCGACGAGTCGCCCGCCGGACTGCGCGTGCTGTACGTCGCGCTGACCCGGGCCACCCAGCAGCTGACGGTCGTCTCCGGGGAGCGGGACGAGCCGGACGCCGCGGGGGTGCCGGACCTGCTGAGGGACTGAGTCACCGGGAACACGCGAGAGGCCCGCGCCGTCGGACGGCGCGGGCCTCTCGTCTTCGTCTGAGTGGCACCGACCCGCCATGCTCGCCTCGCGGCAAGTGGTCGCTCGTAGCGACGAAGGTTGGGCCCGGGGGCTTGGATCGAGCCGGTGCCACGTCCAAGGTAACAAACGATCCCCGCAAGACAATTCCCGTCCCGCAGGTTCCTTCGCCCGCCTCCCCTCCGGTTGCGGCCGCCTCTTCCCCCGACGGGCTCTTTCTCGTATGGTGGAAGTCGTTTTCCGAAAGTGACGGTCTCCGGCGTGGACGGTGCGCGAACATAAAGTTCGCAATCCGGGGCGGCTACCACGTACTCGGTGGTAGGTGCGACGATCGGACGGCACAACCCAGTTTCACGGTGAAAGCAGAGGAAGTCGGCCATGGCAACGGCGCCCAGCGTCTCCTACTCGATGACGGTCAGGCTGGAGGTGCCCGCCGGCGGAAGCGCGGTCTCTCAGCTCACCACCGCGGTGGAGTCCTCCGGTGGCTCCGTCACCGGCCTAGACGTCACGGCGTCCGGCCACGACAAGCTCCGGATCGACGTCACCATCGCCGCCGGCTCGACCTCGCACGCCGACGAGATCGTCGAGCGGCTGCGCGGCATCGAGGGCGTCAGCCTGGGCAAGGTCTCCGACCGTACCTTCCTGATGCACCTCGGCGGCAAGATCGAGATGGCGTCCAAGCACCCCATCCGCAACCGCGACGACCTCTCCATGGTCTACACGCCGGGCGTGGCCCGCGTCTGCATGGCGATCGCCGAGAACCCCGAGGACGCCCGCCGCCTCACCATCAAGCGCAACTCCGTTGCGGTCGTGACGGACGGCTCCGCCGTGCTGGGCCTGGGCAACATCGGCCCGAAGGCCGCGCTGCCGGTGATGGAGGGCAAGGCGGCCCTCTTCAAGCGCTTCGCCGGCATCGACGCCTGGCCGCTCTGCCTGGACACCCAGGACACCGACGCGATCGTCGAGATCGTCAAGGCCATCGCCCCGGGCTTCGCCGGCATCAACCTGGAGGACATCTCCGCGCCGCGCTGCTTCGAGATTGAGGCCCGGCTGCGCGAGGCCCTGGACATCCCGGTCTTCCACGACGACCAGCACGGCACCGCCATCGTCGTGCTGGCCGCCCTCACCAACGCCCTGCGCGTGGTGGACAAGCCGATCGAGAACGTACGGGTCGTCATGTCCGGTGCCGGCGCCGCCGGTACGGCCATCCTCAAGCTCCTGCTCGCCGCCGGCGTCAAGAACGCCGTCGTCGCCGACATCCACGGCGTGGTGCACGGCGGGCGCGCCGATCTGGTCGACGCCGCCCCGGAGTCGGCGCTGCGCTGGATCGCCGACAACACCAACCCCGAGGGCCTCACCGGCACACTCAAGGAGGCCGTGCACGGCGCGGACGTCTTCATCGGCGTCTCCGCCCCGAACGTCCTGGACGGGGACGACGTGGCCGCCATGGCGGACGGTGCGATCGTGTTCGCGCTCGCGAACCCGGACCCCGAGGTCGACCCGGCGGTCGCCCGGCAGACGGCGGCCGTGGTGGCCACCGGCCGTTCCGACTTCCCGAACCAGATCAACAACGTGCTGGTCTTCCCGGGCGTCTTCCGCGGCCTGCTGGACGCCCAGTCCCGCACGGTGAACACCGAGATGATGCTGGCCGCCGCGCACGCCCTGGCGGACGTGGTGACCGAGGACGAGCTGAATCCGAACTACATCATCCCGAGCGTCTTCAACGACAAGGTCGCCGGGGCCGTCGCGGGCGCCGTGCGGGAGGCCGCCAAGGCGGCCGGAGCGGTGGCGTAGGTTTTCACCGGCACAGCGAGGCGGTCCGTGCCGCGGTGGTGAGGATCACCTCGGCGGGCCGCCCCACCGGCGCGTCGCTTGATGGCGGGCCTCGGATCGCCCTCTAGGGTGGCGCAAAGGCTCAGGCCCTCTCCATCGTGTGACTCCCAAGGGTGTTCTCACGACTCCTGGGGGTGCCGGATTGGCTTTACCGCCGCAGGTGGAGGCAGGATGCCTCCCTGGGCGCGAGGGTCTGACGACCGACCCGGGTCCGGGGAGTGTCCGAGGCCCCTGGCAGCATCGGCATCGCTGTGCCCATCATGCGGCTCCGCCGCGTGGCACGCCTCAACGGCAAGAAGAACACGGGAGTAACAACATGAACCGCAGTGAGCTGGTGGCCGCGCTGGCCGACCGCGCCGAGGTGACCCGCAAGGACGCCGACGCCGTGCTGGCCGCGTTCGCCGACGTCGTCGGCGACATCGTCTCCAAGGGCGACGAGAAGGTCACCATCCCCGGCTTCCTGACCTTCGAGCGCACCCACCGTGCCGCTCGCACCGCCCGCAACCCGCAGACCGGCGAGCCGATCCAGATCCCGGCCGGCTACAGCGTCAAGGTCTCCGCGGGCTCCAAGCTCAAGGAAGCCGCCAAGGGCAAGTAAGCGCTCCGCTCGGAGTGCCGGGGACTGCGCGGACCGTTCGTTCGCGTCGCGGCCGTGCGCGGCCGCGGGTCGTTCGTGACTGGTCGCGCAGTTCCCCGCGCCCCCTTCAGGGGCGCTTCACCGACGCCGATGGGGCGGT
>MUMD01000097.1 GCA_002155895.1 Streptomyces rochei | reverse complement strand
CCGGCGAACTCCTCGCCACGGGTCCGGTGGTCGGTCTGCTGCACCGCAACGACGTCTGGCACGCCTGGCTGTTCAGGGCGACCGACTTCTGCTGGCAGGCGGCGGAGTCGCTGGAGACCCCGCACCCCGACGAGGTCGAGGCGGCCGTGGCCTTCCTGGACAACGCTCCCGACCGCCCGCGCGCACAGGCGGCGGCCGACCGGCTGGGCCGTCTGGTGCGCGAGCGGCGGCTCGCGGTACTGGACCCGGACGACCGGGACGCGTATCCGGTCTCCCCCGGCCGCGCCCCGGGCGAGTACCGCTTCCCCCACGACTACGCGGGCCATCCGGGCTCCCTCGCGCGCGCGTGGTTCACGGACGACGAGATGGCCCGCTCCCTCGACTTCCTCGCCCGCGAGCAGGAGGAGGACGGTGGCTGGCCCCTGCGCCGGCCCCGCTGGGCCCCCGCCCCGGCCCTGGAGGCCCGCGCCGCCGTGACGATCGAGGCCCTGCGCACCCTTAGGGCGTACGGCCGCCCGATCGGCTGACCGGGGCGGGACCCTCAGCCGCCCAGGGCCCGTACGCCCGCGGTCACCACCACGGCCGCGGCGACGACGAGCAGGAACGGTGCGCGCAGCACCAGCGCCACGGCGGCCGCGCCGACCCCCGCCGCCCGCGCGTCCAGCACGAGCGCCTGCCCGTCGGCGAAGGTCTGCTGGGCGGTGAGCGCGGCGAGCAGGGCCACCGGCAGCAGCGCCGCGAGGCGCCGGACCAGGGGCCGCTCCAGCGCGCCCGCGGGCACCAGCAGGCCCAGGAGCTTGACGGCGTAGCAGCCCACCGCCGTCACACCGATCGCCACCCAGACGCTCATCGCTCCTCCTCCCGCGCGGTGGTCCGCCCGTCCCCGCTCTCCCGGCGGCCCCGCGCCCAGAGGACGGCCGGGGCCGCCAGGGCCGCGACCAGCACGGGCACACCGGCGGGGAGCACGGGCAGGAGGCCCAGCCCGAGGAGTACCGCCAGGGCGGCGGTGGCCCGCTCGGTGACGGTCCTCAGCATCGGTGCGAGCAGCGCCAGGAAGACCGCCGGACCGGCGGCGTCCAGCCCCCAGGCAGCCGTGTCCCCGATGGCTTCCGCACCCAGCGCGCCGAGCAGGGTGGTGAGGTTCCACAGCACGTACAGGGTGAGTCCCGTGACGGTGAACCCGATCCGGACGCCGCGGCGCGTGGGCTGAGCGAGGGCGACGGCCGTCGTCTCGTCGATGACCCACTGCGCGGCGAAGGGCCGCACCGCGCGCGGCAGGGCCAGCAACTGGGAGAGCCGCAGCCCGTAGAAGGCGTTGCGCACACCCAGGAAGAAGGCCCCGGCGGCGGCGGTGAGCGGATTGCCGCCGGCCGCGAGCGCCCCCACCAGCGCGAACTGGGAGGCGCCGGTGAACACCAGGAGGCTGAGGGCGCAGGTCTGGGCCAGGGTGAGTCCGCTGCCGGCCGAGGTCACCCCGAAGGCGAACCCGGACAGTCCGACGGCTATGCCCACCCCGAGGGCGTCCCGCACGACCGCGGCGTCGGGCTTGCCCTCGGCGCCGGTGTCCGGGACCACTGTCTGTTCTGTCACGCCTCGGACGGTAGGAGAAGCCGTCGCCGCGCGTCTTGTACGTTCTTGCGCTCGCGCTGGTAGGCCCCCGGCGGCACCCCCACGATCCGCGCGAAGTGCCGGTTCAGGTGCGGCTGGTCGGTGAAGCCCACGGCGACGGCCGCCTCGGCCGGTGTCGTCCCGGCGTCCAGCAGCCGCCGCGCCCGGCGCACCCGGGCGTCCGTCAGCCAGCTGTGGGGCGGCATTCCGTAGGCGTCCCGGAAGGCGCGCAGCAGCGCGAAGGGACTGCCGCCCAGCTCGGCGGCGAGCCGTTCCAGACTCGGCGGGTCGGCCATCCGCTCCTCGAGCACGGCACGTGCCCGTGCCGCGATCCGCGCCCCGGCCGTCCGCACCTCCCGGCGCGGCAGCGGGCCGCCGTTCAACCGCAGGAGCCGGGTGACGGCCACGCGCAGCAGGGTGTCGGCGGCCAGCGCGTTCCCCTCGTCGGTGGCCCGCAGCACGCGGTGCACCAGCTCGACCGAGTACGGGTCGTCGAGCACCGGCCGGACGAACCCGGGCGTCCCGCGCAGGGTGGTGGTCTCCGCCGCGATGCCCGCCACCAGCTCGGGCGCCGGGTAGACGGCCCCGTACCGCCAGCCCTCCGGCACTCCGGCCCGGCCCGTGTGCGGGGTGTCCGGGTTGACCAGGGCGAGCGAACCCGCGCCCGCGTACTGGTCGCCTCCGCCGTGGTGGAAGACCTCGGCCCCGTCGGCTATGGCGGCGATGACGAAGTGCTCGTGCGTATGGCGTACGAAGGTCTTCCGCACGTACCGGGCGCGCAGCAGGTCGACGCCGGGCAGTTCCGGATACCGCCAGTGCCGTGCCCGCTCGCTCGATCCCGCCATGCGCTCCATTCTCCGTCACCGCCTCCGCGCCGCCCGGCCCCTGTCCGCCCGGCTCAGGGCGATTGTCAGTGCCGGGGTGCACGATGGATCCATGGTCAGCTCCGCACATCGGGCCCTGGACGGCTTCTCCCCCGCGACCCGCGGTTGGTTCACGGGGGCCTTCTCGGCGCCCACCGCCGCCCAGGCGGGTGCGTGGCAGGCCATCTCGGAGGGCTCCGACGTGCTGGTGGTCGCCCCCACCGGCTCCGGCAAGACGCTGGCCGCCTTCCTCGCCGCCCTGGACCAGCTGGCCTCGACGCCGCCGCCCGCCGACCCCAAGAAGCGCTGCCGGGTCCTGTACGTGTCCCCGCTCAAGGCCCTGGCCGTCGACGTCGAGCGCAACCTCCGCAGCCCGCTGACCGGCATCCGCCAGGAAGCCGTGCGCCTCGGTCTGCCCGAGCCCGAGGTCAAGGTCGGCATCCGCTCCGGCGACACCCCGGCCGCCGAGCGCCGCGCCCTGTCCACCCGTCCGCCGGACATCCTGATCACCACCCCCGAGTCCCTGTTCCTGATGCTGACATCGGCCACACGCGAGGCGCTGACCGGCGTGGAGACGGTGATCCTGGACGAGGTGCACGCGGTGGCGGGCACCAAGCGCGGCGCCCATCTCGCGCTCACCCTGGAGCGGCTGGACGAGCTGCTGCCGAAGCCGGCCCGCCGCATCGGGCTGTCGGCGACGGTCCGCCCGGTGGACGAGGTCGCCCGCTTCCTGGCCCCGCGCGGCAGAGTGGAGATCGTCCAGCCGGAGTCGGGCAAGGAGTTCGACCTGTCCGTCGTCGTCCCGGTCGAGGACCTGGGCGAGCTGGGCGGTTCCCCGGTCGCGGACGGCAACGAGGGCGCGGAGCGCCCGTCGATCTGGCCGCACGTCGAGGAGCGCATCGCCGACCTCGTCCAGTCGCACCGCTCCACGATCGTGTTCGCCAATTCCCGGCGCCTGGCGGAGCGCCTGTGCAACAGGCTCAACGAGATCGCGTACGAGCGGGCGACCGGCGAGCCGCTGGACGAGCACCACTCCCCCGCCGAACTCATGGGCGGCTCGGGCGCCGCGCAGGGCGCGCCGCCCGTGATCGCCCGGGCCCACCACGGCTCGGTCTCCAAGGAGCAGCGCGCCCTGGTCGAGGAGGACCTCAAGGCGGGCCGCCTGCCCGCGGTGGTGGCGACCTCCAGCCTGGAGCTGGGCATCGACATGGGCGCCGTCGACCTGGTCGTCCAGGTCGAGTCGCCGCCCTCCGTCGCCTCCGGCCTGCAGCGCGTCGGCCGCGCCGGACACCAGGTCGGCGCCGTCTCCACGGGCGTGGTCTTCCCCAAGTACCGGGGCGACCTGGTCCAGGCGGCGGTGGTCACCGAGCGGATGCGCGCCGGCGCCATCGAGGCCCTGCGGATTCCCGCCAATCCGCTGGACGTCCTGGCGCAGCAGATCGTGGCCATGACCGCCCTGGACACCTGGCAGGTCGACGACCTGCTCGCCACCGTCCGCCGCGCCGCGCCCTTCGCCTCGCTGCCGGAGTCGGCCTTCACGGCCGTCCTCGACATGCTCGCCGGCCGCTATCCGTCCGACGCCTTCGCCGAGCTGCGCCCGCGCGTGGTCTGGGACCGGGTCGCCGGCACGGTCACCGGCCGGCCGGGCGCGCAGCGCCTCGCGGTCACCTCGGGCGGCACGATTCCCGACCGCGGGCTCTTCGGGGTCTTCCTCGCGGGTGCGGACCCGAAGAAGGGCGGCGGCCGGGTCGGCGAGCTGGACGAGGAGATGGTGTACGAGTCCCGGGTGGGGGACGTCTTCACGCTCGGCACCAGCTCGTGGCGGATCGAGGACATCACCCGCGACCGGGTCCTGGTCTCCCCCGCTCCGGGCGTGCCGGGGAGACTGCCGTTCTGGAAGGGCGACCAGTTGGGCCGCCCCCTGGAGCTGGGCCGCGCGCTGGGCGCGTTCCTGCGCGAGGTCGGCTCGCTCGGCAAGGAGGACGCCCGGCTGCGCCTGGTCACCGCCGGGCTGGACGCCTGGGCCGCGGACAATGTGCTGGCGTACCTCGACGAGCAGCGCGAGGCGTGCGGCCATGTGCCCGACGACCGCACCATCGTGGTCGAGCGGTTCCGGGACGAGCTGGGCGACTGGCGGGTCGTGGTCCACTCCCCCTTCGGTGCCCAGGTCCACGCCCCCTGGGCGCTCGCCCTCGGTGCCCGGCTGACCGAGCGGTACGGCATGGACGCCCAGGTGATGCACGCCGACGACGGCATCGTGCTGCGGCTGCCGGACGCCGATCTCATGGGCCTGGACTTCCTCGACCAGGACCCCGCGAAGCCGGCCCTCGAGTACGACGCCGAGAAGGCACCCGTCGGCGCCGCCGACGTGGTCTTCGACAAGGGGGAGGTCGACCGGGTCGTCACCGACCAGGTGGGCGGCTCCGCCCTGTTCGCGTCCCGGTTCCGCGAGTGCGCCGCCCGTGCGCTGCTGCTGCCGCGCCGCAGCCCCGGCAAGCGCACCCCGCTGTGGCAGCAGCGTCAGCGCGCCGCGCAGCTGCTGGAGGTGGCGAGCGAGTACGGCTCGTTCCCTATCGTCCTGGAGGCGATCCGCGAATGCCTCCAGGACGTCTTCGACGTGCCCGGCCTGGTCGAGCTGATGGGCGACCTGGAGTCCCGCAAGGTGCGCCTGGTCGAGGTCACCACCCCGGAGCCGTCCCCGTTCGCCCGCTCCCTGCTCTTCGGCTACGTGGCGCAGTTCCTGTACGAGGGCGACTCGCCGCTCGCCGAGCGCCGGGCCGCCGCGCTGTCGCTGGACTCGCGGCTGCTGGCCGAGCTGCTCGGCCAGGCGGAGCTGCGCGAGCTGCTCGACGCCGAGGTGCTCACCGAGCTGGAGCGGGAGCTGCAGTGGCGCACCGAGGACCGCCGGGTGAAGGACCCGGAGGGCGTGGCGGACCTGCTGCGGCTGCTCGGTCCGCTCACGGACGCCGAGCTGGCCGAGCGGGGCGCCGAGCCTCAGTGGGCGCCGGAGCTGGCCGCCGCCCGGCGCGCGATCAGGGTGCGGATCGCCGGCGCCGACCACTGGGCGGCGATCGAGGACGCGGGCCGGCTGCGCGACGCGCTGGGCACGGCGTTGCCCGTCGGGGTGCCCGAGGCGTTCACCGAGCCGGTCAAGGACCCTCTCGGCGACCTCCTGGCCCGCTATGCCCGCACCCACGGCCCGTTCACCTCGGTGACCGCCGCGGCCCGCTTCGGGCTCGGCGTCGCGGTCACCGAGGGCGCCCTGCAACGGCTGGCCGCGGCGGGCCGGGTGGTGCAGGGCGAGTTCCATCCGGCCGGCATCGGCCAGGAGTGGTGCGACGCGACCGTCCTGCGCCGGCTGCGGCGCCGCTCCCTGGCCGCGCTCCGGCACGAGCTGGAGCCGGTGCCGCCCGCCGCGCTCGGGCAGTTCCTCCCTCAGTGGCAGCACATCGGCAAGGGACACGCGCTGCGCGGCGTCGACGGGCTGGTCCGCGCCGTCGAGCAGTTGCAGGGCGCCTCGGTGCCCGCTTCGGCCCTGGAGAAGCTGGTCCTGCCGTCCCGCGTGGCGCACTACACCCCGGCCATGCTGGACGAGCTGACGGCCGCCGGCGAGGTGGTGTGGGCCGGAGCCGGCTCGCTCCCCGGCAAGGACGGCTGGGTCTCCCTCTACCTCGCGGACGCGGCCCCCCTGCTTCTGCCGCCCGCGCACCCCCTGGAGACGACCGCTCTGCACGAGTCCGTCCTGAACGCCCTCTCGGGCGGATACGGCCTCTTCTTCCGGCAGATCGCGGACCAGGTCCGTGCGACCACCCACCCGGACGTCACCGATCCGCAGCTGGCCGACGCCCTGTGGGAGCTGGCCTGGTCCGGGCGGCTGACCAACGACACGCTCGCCCCTCTGCGCTCCCTGCTGGGCTCCGGCCGCACCGCCGGTTCAACCGCCCACCGCGCCAAGCGGTCCGTCCCCCGTGGACGCTACGGTTCGCTGACGGCCGCTGCCCGGCCCGCCTCGCGCGGCGGTCCGCCGACCGTCGCCGGCCGGTGGTCGCTGCTCCCGGCCCGCGAGCCCGACACCACGGTGCGCGCTCACGCGCTGGCCCGCACGCTCCTCGACCGGCACGGCGTGGTGACCAGGGGCGCCGTCGCCGCCGAGGGCGTCGAGGGCGGCTTCTCGGCGGTGTACCGCATCCTGGCCGCCTTCGAGGAGAGCGGGCAGGCCCGGCGGGGTTATGTCGTGGAGGGACTCGGAGCGGCGCAGTTCGCCATGGAGGGGGCCGTGGACCGGTTGCGCGCGGTCGCGAACGCCAGGGAGCGCGGCGAGGGTCTGCCCGCGCGGGTGGCTGTCGGCGGCCCCGAGACCCCGGCCGCACCCGACGGCTCCCCCGGCGCGGCCCCCGGCGATCCCTCGGAGGCCCCTCTCGACGACCCGTTCTCCGACTTCCCGTCCGGCAGCCACGCCTCGCCCGCCCCGCCCGGCGCTCCCGGCGCCCCGGCCCCCTGGGACGACGTCTACGCGGACCCGGACGGGCTGGGCCGGTCACCGTCCCGGGGCGACTACATCTCGCCCCGCGACTACGCCGAACCGGGCGCCGGCGGCCCCCGCGGCGGCGGCGCTCACGGCGCCTCCGGAGGCTTCGGGGGCCCGCGCGGGAGCGCGAACGGCGGCTTCGGCGGTCCGCGCGGCGGCACCGGCAGCGGCTTCGGCGGGCCACGCGGTGCGTACGACACCGGCTTCGCCGGCCACCGCGGCCGTCCTCCCGCCGGACCACCGGCCGTCGTCCTGGCCGCCGCCGACCCGGCGAACGCGTACGGCGCGGCCCTCCCCTGGCCGGAGCCCCCGGCCGGTGCCACGCACAAACCGGGCCGCAAGGCGGGCTCCCTGGTGGTGCTGGTCGAGGGCGAGCCCGCGCTCTACATGGAGCGTGGCGGCAAGACGCTCCTGCTGTGGCCGTCCGAGCCCGACGCCCCGCCCACCGAAGACCCGCGGCTGCGGGCCGCCGCCCAGGCGCTCGCCGAGTCGGCCCTGGCCGGTTCCCTCGGTACGGTCACGGTGGAGCGGGTCAACGGCGCCGCGGCCCTGACCTCGCCGTTCGGGCCCCTGCTGGAGAACGCGGGTTTCGTGGCCACCCCGCGGGGCCTGCGCATCCGCGCCTGAGCCTGTCACCCTTGACCCATGCCCGAAGGAGACACTGTCTGGCAGGCCGCGCGACGGCTGCACGACGCCCTCGCGGGCCGGGTGCTGACCGTCAGCGACTTCCGCGTCCCCCGGTACGCCACCGTCGACCTCACCGGCCGCGCGGTCCTGGACGTCACCCCGCGCGGCAAGCACCTGCTCGCCCGCGTGGAGGGTGGTCTGACGGTCCACTCGCACCTGCGGATGGACGGTTCCTGGAAGGTGTTCGACGCCGGACGACGCTGGAGCGGCGGCCCGGCGCACCAGATCCGGGCCGTTCTCGGCACCGCGGACCGCACGGCCGTCGGATACCGCCTCCCGGTGCTGGAAGTCCTCCGCACGGCCGACGAGGAGCGCGTCGTCGGCCATCTCGGTCCCGACCTGCTGGGCCCTGACTGGGACCCCGACCAGGCCCTGGCCAACCTGCGCGGCGACCCCGCCCGCCCCCTGGGCGAGGCACTGCTGGACCAGCGCAATCTCGCCGGGGTCGGCAATGTCTACAAGTGCGAACTCTGTTTCCTCCTCGGCGTCACCCCGTGGCTGCCCGTCGGGGATCTGCCCGCCGCGCACGCCGTGAAGGTGCCCGCTCTCGCCCAACGGCTCCTGGAGGCCAACCGCGACCGCCCGGTGCGCCGCACCACGGGCCTGCGCGGCCAGGACCTGTTCGTGTACGGCCGCGCACCCCGGCCCTGTCTGCGCTGCGGCACCTCGATCCGGGTGGCGAACCAGGGCGACGGCTCACGCGACCGCCCCACCTACTGGTGCCCGGTCTGCCAGCACGGCCCCGCCCCGGCCGGGCGGGGCCGCGAGTCCGGGCGGGAGCGCGGACGGCGCTGAGTCAGCCGGCGAGCAGACCGTCCATCTGGCCGGCCGCCTCGCGCAGCCCGTCCTCCATGCCCATCTTCATCAGTTGCTCCATCTGGTCCCGGGTGTCGAAGACCGACAGCATCTCCATGCGGGTGCCCCCGTCCCGCTCGGTGAGCGTCACCCTGGTCGCGGTCGTCGGCATGTCGGCGTTCGGAACGCCGTCCTGGTCGGCGACCGACACCCCACGCCGGCTCGAACCCCGCCGGGCCGAGCCCGCCGGTTCAAGGGAGCCCACCCCGGCCGGTCCGTCCCTCGCCGGGACCCGCGTCCGCACGGGTCGCCCTCGACGCCGCTCGACCGCCCAGAGCCGTGAACAGCGCCCGCCGCCAGCGCTCCCGCCCCACGGCCCCCGCGGCCTGCCGCCGGGGCACACAGTGCACCGGCAGCACGCTCAGCCCCCAGCCGCCGACCGCGACGGCCCCTTCGAGGACGCCGGCGCCGGGTTCCAGCGCCAGGCGCAGCACGGCCCACCACCACAGCGCGCCCAGCCCCAGCGCGGCCGCCCGGCGCGCCGCCCGCGCCGACACCACGGCCGGGTCAGCCGTTCCCCGCCTGGAACATCCAGTGCTGCTTCTCCAGATCGGCCGTGATCTGGATGAAGATGTCCTGGCTCACCGGGTCGGGGTCGCCGGTCGCCGCGATCCGCTCCCGCATCCGCGTGATCACCGCGCCCAGCGCGTCCACGATCGTCTGTACCGCCGTGGTGTCGTCGACCCACCCCTCCGGCGTCACGTCGATGCCGCTGCCGACGGCCACGGTCGCGGCGCGCCCGTCGGGCGAGACACCCAGCGCCGAGGCACGCTCGGCCACCGTGTCCGAGTGCGCGCGCGCCGTGTCGACGAGCTCGTCGAGCTGGAGGTGGACGGAGCGGAACCGCGGGCCGACCACGTTCCAGTGGATCTGCTTGGCCACTAGGGCCAGATCCACCAAATCGACGAGGCCGCCCTGCAGCGCCTCGGAGACGGTCTTCAGGTTCGCGTCGGACAACGGGCTCTTCACGACGTACATCCACACCTCCGTCGGTCGGCCCCCGGGCCGCTCCCGCCGCGGCCAGTAGTCCCTCCACGATGACCGCACCGCCGAAGACCGGCAAACCGGGCATACCCCTGCGCCCACCGCCGTCCCGTGTCCGCGCACGCGCAAAAACCCCGACCGCACCTCCCCGGTCTCCCGGAGAAGCCCCGGCCGGGGCCTCACACGCACACGTTCGCAGCGCTCAGGCGGCGACGACGTCCACCGCTTCGGCGGGCGCCTTGATGGTCACCCGTTCCGGTGGGACACCGGTCACCGACACGGAACCAAGCATCGGGCGAACCGGCGCGGGCACGGTCTCGCTGGGCGTGGCCGCAGCGGACTGGGCCAGCTCGGCGAGCGCGAGCTCGTCGCTCACTTCCCGCATGAGTTCGGACATCCGTACGTCCAGCGCGTCGCAGATGGCGGAGAGCAGTTCGGAAGAGGCCTCCTTCTGCCCCCGCTCCACCTCGGAGAGATAGCCGAGTGAGACTCGGGCGGACGAGGAGACTTCGCGCAGAGTACGGCCCTGGCGTTGGCGCTGCCGACGCAGCACGTCACCCAGCAGGCGACGGAGCAGAATCATCGGTGGCTCCCTCCTCGGACCGCGTAACCGCATCCTTCACGCCCCACCGTACCGCCTCGCGCCGCGGCCGTGCGGGGAGCGATGTCGTGTTCACTCAGGGCTGCAAACATCAAAACCCCCCGTTCCGTTCCGTATCCTGTGCCCGCTCATTCCCGGTCTGTTCGCCCGCAAGCCCCCTCATGAGGAGTGCGAGTACGCTCCGTACACTCTCCATACGAATTTCCGCGCGATCGCCGTTCAACCGCAGCGCCTCCACTTTTCCGCCACGGGCGGAACCGTCGTCCCCCGTGATCGGCCCGTCGACGGCCACGAAAACCGTGCCGACGGGCTGTCCGTCCTGAGGGTCCGGGCCGGCCACACCCGTCGTCGCGATACCCCAGTCGGCGCCCAGCGCCTTCCGCACTCCCGCCGCCATCTGGGCGGCGACCTGCGGATCCACCGCCCCGCGCGCCGTGAGAAGCTCACCGTCCACACCGAGCAGGTCCCGCTTCAGCTCCGTCGCATAGGCGGTGACCGATCCCCGGAATGCCTGGGAGGCCCCCGGGACCGAAGTGATCCCGGCCGCCACCAGCCCACCGGTCAGCGACTCGGCGACCGCCAGGGTCTCGCCCCTGACCGTGAGTAGCCGCACCACGTCGGCGGCTGTGGAACTCAAACTTCCGTCTCCTTCAACGCCGCTCTGCGCTCGGCGATTCCCCGGCGGCGCAGCACAATGGCCTGTTTCACGTAGTCCAGCCCGGTCGCCACGGTCAGCACCACCGCCGCCGCCATCACCCAGAACCTCAGGGTCGCCAGCGGCCCCGTCAGCGCCAGGACGTACATGCCGACGGCGACACCCTGGGTGAGCGTCTTGAGCTTGCCGCCCCGGCTGGCCGGGATGACGCCGTACCGGATGACCACGAAACGCAGCACGGTGATCCCGAGTTCCCGGCCGAGGATGACGGCCGTCACCCACCAGGGCAGATCACCCAGGGAGGACAGACAGATGAGCGCCGCCCCCATGATCGCCTTGTCGGCGATGGGGTCGGCGATCTTCCCGAAGTCGGTGACGAGGTTGTAGGTGCGCGCCAGATGGCCGTCGAACAGGTCGGTGATCATGGCGATGGCGAAGGCGGCCCAGGCGAACGAGCGCCAGGCGGGGTCGTACCCGCCGTTGCCCAGCATCAGCGCGACGAAGGCCGGCACCAGGAGCAGTCGGAGCATCGTCAGCAGATTGGCGACGTTCCACACGCTCGCCTGGTTGACGGCGGCCGCGGCGATCTTGCCGCCGCGCCCGGCGGCACCGCCCTCGGTCGAACCCCCGGTCCTGCGCGCACCGGAGGAACCGCCGGCCGCGGACGCCGGGACACCCGTCATCTGCCGGCCTCCTCACTCCACGCGGGCGACACCGGCAGCGGCTCGGCCACCAGATCGACACCCTCCGTACCGACCACCTTCGCCTCGACCATACTTCCGACCCGCAGACCTTCGCCGCTCGTGAGCAGCACCTGGCCGTCGGTCTCGGGCGCCTGGTGCTCGGCGCGGCCCCGGACGCCGTCCCCCTCGTCGGCGGAGTCGGCGGACTCCACGGACTCCACGAGGACCCGCACGGTGGCGCCCACGCGCTCCTCGGCGCGCTGCGAGACCAGTTCCTCGGCGAGGCGGGAGACCCGTGCCAGCCGCTCGGCGACGACGTCCTCGTCCAGCTTGTCGTCGTAGGTCGCCGCCTCGGTGCCCTCCTCGTCGGAGTAGCCGAAGACGCCGATGGCGTCCAGCCGCGCGTGGTTCAGGAACCGCTCCAGCTCGGCGAGGTCGGAGTCGCTCTCGCCGGGGAAGCCCACGATGAAGTTGGAGCGCACGCCGGCCTCGGGCGCCTTGCTCCGGATGGTGTCCAGCAGCTCCAGGAAGCGGTCGGTGTCGCCGAAGCGGCGCATCGCGCGCAGCACGTTCGGCGCGGAGTGCTGGAAGGAGAGGTCGAAGTAGGGCACGACCTTGGGCGTGGAGGTCAGGACGTCGATCAGACCGGGGCGCATCTCGGCCGGCTGGAGGTAGCTGACCCGCACCCGCTCGATGCCGTCGACCTCGGCCAGGTTCGGCAGCAGGGACTCCAGCAGGCGGATGTCGCCGAGGTCCTTGCCGTAGGAGGTGTTGTTCTCGGAGACCAGCATGATCTCCTTGACGCCCTGCTCGGCCAGCCACCGCGTCTCGTTCAGCACGTCGCTGGGGCGGCGCGAGATGAAGGAGCCGCGGAAGGACGGGATGGCGCAGAAGGAGCAGCGCCGGTCGCAGCCGGAGGCCAGCTTCACCGAGGCGACCGGCGCACCGTCCAGGCGGCGACGGAGCGGAGCGCGGGGGCCGGAGGCGGGCGCGACGCCCTCGGGGAGGTCGGCCGGCGCGTGCCCGGGCAGGGCGACGGAGGCACCGGCCTCCTGGCGCTCGGCGGGGCTGATCGGCAGCAGCTTGCGCCGGTCGCGCGGGGTGTGGGCGGCGTGGATGCCGCCGCTGAGGATGGTCTGCAGGCGGTCGGAGATGTCGGCGTAGTCGTCGAAGCCGAGGACGCCGTCGGCCTCGGGCAGGGCCTCGGCCAGCTCCTTGCCGTACCGCTCGGCCATGCAGCCCACCGCCACGACGGCCTGCGTTCTTCCGTGGCCCTTGAGGTCGTTGGCCTCCAGGAGGGCGTCCACGGAGTCCTTCTTGGCGGCCTCGACGAAGCCGCACGTGTTCACGACGGCGACGTCCGCTTCCTCGGCGTCGTCGACGAGCTTCCAGCCGTCCGCCTCCAGACGGCCTGCGAGCTCCTCCGAGTCCACCTCGTTACGGGCGCAGCCAAGGGTGACGAGTGCGACGGTGCGGCTTTCAGGCATGGGCTCAAGACTACTTCGTCCCGCGGACACCCCACGTCGACGGGGTTGGCCGATCCTGGCCAACCCCGTGGTGACTCGTCCCCTCGGTCCCTTATCCGACCTGCGGGTCGCCCTTCGTGTAGGTCAGGCGCTCCACGGCGCCCGGCTGGAAGTCGTCCTCGATCTTCTTGCCGTTGACGTAGAGCTCGATGGCACCGGCGTCGCCGAGGACGAGCTTGACCTTCTCGCTGTCCTGGAAGGTCTTCGAGTCGCCCCGTTCGAGGATGTCGTCGAAGAGCAGCCGGCCGTTGTGGTCCTGGGCGGAGATCCAGCTGCGCCCGTCGGCGGCGGTGACCTTGACGGTCACCTTGTCCCGGGGCGCGGCGGCGATGGCGCTGTCGCTCGGCTCCGGCTTGGGGTCGGCGGGCTTCTTCGGCTTGGCGCTCGCCGAGGCGGACTCGCCCGCCGACGGCTGGGCGCCCTCGGCGACGCTCGCCTCGTTGCCGCCGTCGTCGCCGCCCTTGACGAAGGAGAAGCCGACGAAGCCGATCACCGCGACGATCGCGGCGACCATGGCGGCGGTCCAGTTGGGTCCGCGCCGCTCCGGACGGATGCGTTCCGCCTCGAACAGGGGCGCGGCCGGGGTCGGTGCCGGGCGCCCGCCGTGATCGGCGTCGAACTGCGCGACCAGTTCGGCCGGGTCGAGACCGACGGCCTTGGCGAGGGTCCTGATGTGACCGCGCGCGTAGACGTCTCCGCCGCAGGGGGCGAAGTCGTCCGCCTCGATGGCGTGCACGATGGCGATCCGGACACGGGTGGCGGTGGAGATGTCGTCGACGGTCAGCCCGGCGGCGATCCGGGCCTGCTGCAGGGCACGGCCGACGGAGGGGCCCGGTTCCCGGGGGGCGTCGTCGGCCTCGTCAGGAACGGCTGGGGACACGTCTGCGATCGGACGCTCGTCTTCAGGGGAGTTGCCGATGGACACGGGGGCGCCTTTCGAGCGTTTAGCCGCCTGTGCTGGACGTTCAGTCTAGGGGGGTTGCGAACGGGTGGGGCAACCGGGCGGTACGACTTTGTACGCCATCGGTATGGCCCGGCATCCCGATGGTGGACTATCCGTTTGTCGCTTCCCTCAACTTGACGTTGGCCATGGGGAAACGGTTGCTCAATGATCCCTAACGGGTGAGTCACGATCGGCCGGCCGGCCGCCCTGACCCTCCGCCGGGGGAACCCTTCGCCTACCGTTCCCTACCCCTCAGACTCCCCCCGGATCACGGCGAGCACTCCGTCCAGCTCGTCAGGCTTCACAAGAACGTCACGAGCCTTCGAACCCTCGCTGGGCCCGACGATGTTGCGCGACTCCATCAGGTCCATCAGACGCCCGGCCTTGGCGAAGCCGACGCGCAGCTTGCGCTGGAGCATGGAGGTCGACCCGAACTGGGTGGAGACGACCAGCTCGGCCGCCTGGCACAGCAGGTCGAGGTCGTCGCCGATGTCCTCGTCGATCTCCTTCTTCTGCTTGGTGCCGACGGTGACGTCGTCCCGGAAGACGGGCGCCATCTGCTCCTTGCAGTGCCGGACGACCGCCTGGACCTCCTCCTCGGTCACGAAGGCGCCCTGCATACGGGTCGGCTTGTTGGCGCCCATCGGCAGGAAGAGGCCGTCGCCCTTGCCGATCAGCTTCTCGGCGCCGGGCTGGTCGAGGATGACCCGCGAGTCGGCGAGCGAGGACGTGGCGAAGGCCAGCCGCGAGGGCACGTTGGCCTTGATCAGACCGGTGACGACGTCCACGGAGGGCCGCTGCGTGGCCAGCACCAGGTGGATGCCGGCCGCGCGCGCGAGCTGCGTGATCCGGACGATCGCGTCCTCGACGTCGCGCGGCGCCACCATCATCAGGTCGGCCAGCTCGTCCACGATCACCAGCAGGTACGGGTACGGCTGCAGCTCCCGCTCGCTGCCCTCGGGCGGCTTGACCTTGCCCTCGCGCACCGCGCGGTTGAAGTCGTCGATGTGCCGGTAGCCGTAGGCGGCGAGGTCGTCGTAGCGCAGGTCCATCTCGCGCACGACCCACTGGAGCGCCTCGGCGGCCCGCTTCGGGTTGGTGATGATCGGCGTGATCAGGTGCGGGATGCCCTCGTACGCGGTCAGCTCGACGCGCTTGGGGTCGACCAGGATCATCCGGACGTCCTCCGGGGTCGCCCGCATCATGATCGAGGTGATCAGGCAGTTGATGCAGGACGACTTGCCGGAGCCGGTGGCGCCCGCGACCAGCATGTGGGGCATCTTCGCCAGCGAGTGCATGACGTAGCCGCCCTCGACGTCCTTGCCGAAGGCGACCAGCATCGGGTCGTCGTCCTCGGCGGACTCGGCCAGCCTCAGCACGTCGCCGAGGTTGACCATCTCCCGGTCGGTGTTGGGGATCTCGATGCCGACCGCGGACTTGCCGGGGATCGGGCTGATGATCCGCACGTCGGGGCTGGCGACCGCGTAGGCGATGTTCTTGGCCAGCGCGGTGATCCGCTCGACCTTCACGGCGGGGCCGAGCTCCACCTCGTAGCGGGTGACCGTCGGCCCGCGGGTGAAGCCGGTGACGGCGGCGTCGACCTTGAACTCGGTGAAGACGGTGGTCAGCGAGGCGACTATGGCGTCATTGGCGGCGCTGCGCGCCTTGCCGGGGCCGCCCCGCGTCAGCAGGTCGAGGGCCGGCAGCGAGTAGGTGATGTCTCCGGAGAGCTGGAGCTGCTCGGCACGCGGCGGAAGCTCCCGCTCCTGCGGGGGCGGCGTCTTGGTGAGGTCCGGGACGCCCGACTTCTCTTCGGTGACGTCCTTCTTGAGCTTCCCCGGCTGCGGACGCGCCGCCGGGACCGGTGTCGGGGTCGGCGCCGACGACTCCCGCTCCCCCGTGCCCACGCCATGGGTGAGGTCGGCGACCAGCGGGGACGGCGGCATGCCGTGCAGTACGGCGCCGTCGAGGGCGGCGGCCGCGGCCGCGGCGACGTCCACGGCGTCCGGCTGCCGGTCCATGTCGGGCTGCGGCACGGCGGACCGCCGGGGCCTGGTGCGACGCCGGGCGAGCGCCTCCTGCTCCGCCCCCTCGGGGTCGTACGGCTCGGCGGCCGGTGCCGCGCGCCTGCGGGACCGGGCGGGCAGCGCCTCGCGCCACTGTTCGTCGTACCGGTCGTCGTCGCCCGGGTACTCCTCGGCCTCCGCGTCGCGGAGGAGGCCCAGGCGTACGCCGAGCTGCCGCAGCCGCTGCGGGACGGCGTTGACCGGGGTGGCCGTGACGACCAGCAGCCCGAAGACGGTGAGCAGCACGAGCAGCGGCACGGCCAGGACGTCCGTCATGGTGTACGACAGCGGGGTCGCCGCGCCCCAGCCGATGAGGCCGCCGGCGTCCCTTATCGCGTGCATGCCGTCGCCCCGCGCCGGTGAGCCGCAGGCGATGTGCACCTGCCCCAGGACGCCCACCACGAGCGCGGACAGGCCGATCACGATCCGGCCGTTGGCCTCGGGTTTCTCCGGGTGCCGGATCAGGCGTACGGCGATGGCGCCGAGCAGGATCGGGACCAGCAGGTCGAGCCGGCCGAAGGCGCCGGTGACCAGGATCTCGACGAGGTCGCCGACAGGGCCCTTGAGGTCGGCCCAGGTGCCCGCGGCGACGATCAGGCAGATGCCGAGCAGCAGCAGGGCGACACCGTCCTTGCGGTGTGCCGGGTCGAGGTTCTTCGCGCCCTGCCCTATGCCGCGGAAGACGGCGCCGACGGCGTGCGCGACGCCCAGCCAGAGGGCGCGCACGACCCGGTAGACGCCTCCGGTCGGGCTGGGCGCCGCCTTGGGCGCGGGCTTCTTCGCCGGGGCCTTCTTGGCGACTGCCTTCTTCGCGGGCGCCTTCTTGGCGGGTGCCTTTTTCGCCGGACCCTTCGCGGGAGCGGCCGCCTTCTTCGCGGGCTGCTTCTTGGCTGCGGAGGGACGTGAGGCCATGGGTGTGAGGTTACCGGGGGAGACGGCGGTCGACACGTGTGCCCACCGCTTCACCCGTTCGTGTCGTCCTCGAACGAGAGGGGAACTGACGCGTCCGGGGCCACGCCTGACGCGGATTCACCCCACGCGCCGCGCGGACGGCCCCGCCGACCGCGGTCAGTTGACCGCGGCCTGGCCTC
Organism: Streptomyces rochei; assembly: GCA_002155895.1. Lineage (GTDB taxonomy): Bacteria > Actinomycetota > Actinomycetes > Streptomycetales > Streptomycetaceae > Streptomyces > Streptomyces rochei. Next base: position 10,952 of record MUMD01000097.1, on the reverse strand, counting down.
CGGACGTGCCCGGCTCCAAGGCGTCCAGCGCCCGCCGCAGCCCCGTGAGCTTGCGCTCCAGATGCGCCGCGGTCGCCACCGCCGCCGCGTCCGTCGACTCGTCCCCCAGCTGCTTGGAGAGCGCCTCGGCCTGTTCCTCGACGGCCGCCAGCCGCGCCGACAGCTCGGCGAGCAGCCCCGCCGGCTCCTTGGCCTCGCCGGCCGCCTCCTTGCCGCCGCCCTCCAACTGGAGCCGCAGCAGCGCCGCCTGCTCACGCAGCTGGCAGTTCTTCATGTACAGCTCGACGAAGACGGAGACCTTCGCGCGCAGCACCCACGGGTCGAACGGCTTGGAGATGTAGTCCACCGCGCCCGCCGCGTACCCGCGGAAGGTGTGGTGCGGGCCGTGGTTGATCGCGGTGAGGAAGATGATCGGGATGTCCCGCGTCCGCTCCCGACGCTTGATGTGGGCGGCGGTCTCGAAACCGTCCATGCCCGGCATCTGGACGTCCAGCAGAATGACCGCGAAGTCGTCCGTGAGCAGTGCTTTGAGCGCTTCCTCCCCGGACGATGCCCGCACCAGCGTCTGATCGAGCGCCGAGAGGATCGCCTCCAGCGCCAGCAGATTCTCCGGCCGGTCATCGACCAGGAGGATCTTGGCCTTCTGCACCATGGCCCGCCCTCCTCGCCCCGGCGTGGGGCCTCCCCTGTCCGCAGGACTTGGGACGGCACCGGCGGGCGCCGCCCCAGGGGACGACTCCCTTGCGCCGCCCGTCCTTGTGCCGGTCATCGTAGCCGCACCCCGCCTGTCGACACACCCTGTCACCGCGATGTCACTGTGCACCTAGCAGAAACGCGGCAGGAGACCAGAAGGTTCCCCGAATCCCGCGTCTCTACACGGCTCCGGGCACACTGAGTCAGCGACTCGCGCACCCCGGGTCCGCTCCACGTGCGTACCCCCACGTTCGCACACGGGCCGGGTCCGCCGTGCGGACGGTACCCGTTCACGGCTCCGGGAGCGGGCCGCGACACGCCGCCGAGGGGCCGCGACCCGGCCCTGCCCGGCAACGCTGCCCGCAGGTACCGCGGTCACGCTGCCCGAGCGGGCCGCCCCCTCGCCCGCGAGGACCGGACCGCCGACCGGGCCGTACTCCCGCCGGGCGGCCCGGCGAGCGGCCCGCACCGCGAGCACCCGGCCTCACTCCTCCCGCATCCACTGCTGCATCACCGTCAGCAGGTGGTCGGGGTCGACGGGCTTGGTCACATAGTCGGAGGCGCCCGACTCGATGGCCTTCTCCCGGTCGCCCTTCATCGCCTTCGCGGTCAGCGCGATGATCGGCAGCCCGGCGAACTGCGGCATCCGGCGGATCGCCGTCGTCGTCGCGTACCCGTCCATCTCCGGCATCATGATGTCCATCAGGACGACCGCGACGTCCTCGTGCTGCTCCAGCACCTCGATGCCCTCGCGCCCGTTCTCGGCGTAGAGCACCGACAGGCCGTGCTGCTCCAGCACGCTGGTGAGCGCGAACACGTTGCGGATGTCGTCGTCCACGATGAGCACCTTCTGCCCGCCGAACCGGATACCGCGGCTCGACTGCGGCGCGGACTCGTCCCGCTCGGCGGCCGACTGCTGCTCCGGCTGGGCGGCGGACCTCTCCTCGGCCTCCGCCACGGCGCGGCGCCGGCGCCGGAAGAGCGACGGGACACCGTTGCGGTAGTCGTCGTACGACTTGGCCTCGGCGGGCGGTTCGGCCGACACGCCGGGCAGCGCCAGGTCGGCGCCCGGCGTGGCGAGCGACCCTCCGGACTCCGGCGCCGGAAGCGCCTGCTGGTAACCGTGCGCGGGCAGCTCGCTCGGGTGCAGCGGCAGGTACAGCGTGAACGTCGACCCGCGGCCCGGCTCGCTCTGGGCGTGGATCTCACCGCCCAGCAACTGCGCGATCTCCCGCGAGATGGACAGCCCCAGCCCCGTACCGCCGTACTTGCGGCTGGTGGTGCCGTCGGCCTGCTTGAACGCCTCGAAGATCACCCGCATCTTGCTGGCCGCGATCCCGATGCCCGTGTCGCTCACCGAGAACGCGATGAGTTCCGCGTCCGGGTCGGACATCGAACCGGCCTCCAGCAACTGCTCCCGGATGGCCTGGGGCACGTCGTCCCGGGCCGGGCGGATGACCAGCTCCACCGCTCCCGAGTCGGTGAACTTCACCGCGTTGGACAGCAGGTTGCGCAGCACCTGGAGGAGCCGCTGCTCGTCGGTGTGCAGCGTGGCGGGCAGCTCCGGCGACACCCGCACCGACAGGTCCAGCCCCTTCTCCGCGGTCAGCGGCCGGAAGGTGGCCTCCACGTAGTCCACGAGCTGGACGAGTGCGATGCGCGTCGGGGAGACGTCCATCTTGCCCGCCTCGACCTTCGACAGGTCGAGGATGTCGTTGATGAGCTGGAGCAGGTCGGAACCGGCGCCGTGGATGGTCTCGGCGAACTCGACCTGCTTCGGCGACAGGTTGGCGTCCGCGTTGTCGGCGAGCAGCTTGGCCAGGATCAGCAGCGAGTTGAGCGGCGTACGCAGCTCGTGCGACATGTTGGCCAGGAACTCGCTCTTGTACCGCATGGAGACCGCGAGTTGCTCGGCGCGCTCCTCCAGGACCTGCCGCGCCTCCTCGATCTCGGTGTTCTTCACCTCGATGTCGCGGTTCTGCTGCGCCAGCAGCTCGGCCTTCTCCTCCAGTTCCGCGTTGGACGACTGGAGCGCCTTCTGCCGCTGCTCCAACTCCTCGGACCGCTCGCGCAGTTGCTCGGTCAGCTCCTGCGACTGCTTCAGCAGCAGCTCCGTCTTGGTGTTGACGGAGATGGTGTTGACGCTGGTCGCGATCATCTCGGCGATCTGGTTGAGGAAGTCCTTCTGGATCTGCGTGAACGGGGTGAACGACGCCAGCTCGATGACGCCGAGCACCTGCCCCTCGAACAGCACCGGCAGGACGATCACCTGGGCGGGCGGCGCCTCGCCGAGCCCGGAGGAGATCTTCAGGTAGCCGCTCGGCGCGTTCTCCACCAGGATCGTGCGCTTCTCCTGCGCGGCCGTGCCGACCAGCGCCTCCCCCGGCCGGAACGAGGTCGGCATCGAGCCCATCGAGTAGCCGTACGACCCGAGCATGCGCAGCTCGTACTGATCGCCTTCGGCGCCGGCCTGCTCCTGCCCCTCCGCCGGCGGCATGGCAAGGAAGAAGGCGCCGTGCTGCGCGGAGACCACCGGGGTCAGCTCGCTCATGATCAGCGAAGCCACGTCCTGGAGGTCCCGGCGGCCCTGCATCAGGCCGGAGATCCGGGCCAGATTTCCCTTGAGCCAGTCCTGCTCCTTGTTGGCGATCGTGGTGTCGCGCAGGTTGGCGATCATCTTGTTGATGTAGTCCTGGAGTTCCTGGATCTCACCGGAGGCATCCACGTCGATCTTCAGGTTCAGGTCGCCGCGGGTCACCGCGGTCGCCACGCGCGCGATGGCCCGCACCTGCCGGGTGAGGTTCCCGGCCATCTCGTTCACGGACTCCGTCAGGTCCCGCCAGGTGCCGTCGACGTCCCGCACGCGTGCCTGACCGCCGAGCTGCCCCTCGGTGCCCACCTCGCGGGCCACCCGGGTGACCTCCTCGGCGAAGGACGACAGCTGGTCCACCATCGTGTTGATGGTCGTCTTCAGCTCCAGGATCTCGCCGCGCGCGTCGATGTCGATCTTCTTGGTGAGGTCGCCCTTGGCGATGGCCGTGGTCACCATGGCGATGTTGCGCACCTGACCGGTCAGGTTGGACGCCATCTGGTTCACCGACTCGGTGAGGTCCTTCCAGGTGCCCGCCACGCCGGGCACGTGCGCCTGGCCGCCCAGGATGCCGTCCGTGCCCACCTCCCGGGCCACCTTGGTGACCTGGTCGGCGAAGGAGCTGAGCGTCTTCACCATGGTGTTGAAGGTGTCGGCGAGCTGCGCGACCTCGCCGCGCGCCTCGATCGTCACCGTCCGCGTCAGGTCGCCGTTGGCGACGGCGGCGGCCACCTGGGAGATGTTCCGCACCTGCACGGTGAGGTTCTTCGCCATCAGGTTGACGTTGTCGCTGAGGTCCTTCCAGATGCCCACCACGCCGGGCACGTGCGCCTGGCCGCCCAGGATGCCCTCCGTGCCCACCTCACGGGCCACCCGGGTCACCTGCTCGGCGAAGGACGACAGCTGGTCGACCATGGTGTTGACGGTGGTGACCAGTTCGAGGATCTCGCCCTTGGCGTCGACGGTGATCTTCTTCGACAGGTCGCCCTTGGCGACGGCCGTCGTGACCTCGGCGATGTTGCGGACCTGCATGGTCAGGTTGTTGGCCATGCCGTTCACGGACTGCGTGAGGTCCTTCCAGGTGCCGGAGACGCCCTGCACCTCCGCCTGGCCGCCGAGGATGCCCTCGGTGCCCACCTCGCGCGCGACGCGCGTGACCTCCTGGGCGAAGGACGACAGCTGGTCCACCATCGTGTTCAGCGTGTTCTTCAGCTCCAGGATCTCCCCGCGCGCGTCCACGGTGATCTTCTGGGACAGGTCACCGCGCGCCACCGCCGTCGCGACCTGCGCGATGTTGCGCACCTGCGCGGTGAGGTTCCCGGCCATGCCGTTCACCGAGTCGGTCAGGTCGCGCCACACGCCGGCGACGCCGGGCACCTGCGCCTGACCGCCGAGCCGACCCTCCGTACCCACCTCGCGGGCCACCCGCGTGACCTGCTCCGCGAAGCTCGACAGCTGGTCCACCATCGTGTTGATGGTGTTCTTCAGCTCCAGGATCTCGCCGCGCGCGTCGACGTCGATCTTCTGGGACAGGTCACCCCGGGCGACCGCCGTCGTCACCTGGGCGATGTTCCTCACCTGACCGGTGAGGTTGGACGCCATCGAGTTGACGGAGTCCGTCAGCTCCTTCCACGTGCCCGACACCCCGTCGACCCGCGCCTGACCGCCGAGGCGGCCCTCCGTGCCCACGTCCCGGGCCATCCGCGTCACCTGGTCGGCGAAGGACGACAGCTGGTCCACCATCGTGTTCACGGTGTTCTTCAGCTGGAGCATCTCGCCGGAGACGTCCACGGTGACCTTCTGCGACAGGTCGCCGTTGGCCACCGCCGTCGTCACCTGGGCGATGTTCCTCACCTGACCGGTGAGGTTCCGGAAGGCGGTGTTGACGGAGTCCGTCAGATCCTTCCAGGTACCCGCCGCCCCGGGCACCTGCGCCTGACCGCCCAGCTCACCCTCGACACCGACCTCGCGGGCCACCCGCGTGACCTCGGCACCGAAGGCGGACAGCTGGTCGACCATCGTGTTGACGGTGTTCTTCAGCTCCAGCATCTCGCCGGCCACGTCCACGGTGACCTTCTGCGACAGGTCACCGCTGGCCACCGCCGTCGTCACCGCGGCGATGTCCCGCACCTGGGTGGTCAGGTTCCGGAAGACGGTGTTGACGGAGTCCGTCAGGTCCTTCCAGATGCCGGCCGCGCCCGGCACGTTCGCCTGACCGCCGAGCTGCCCCTCGCCACCGGTCTCGTTGGCGACGCGCGTCACCTCGTCCGCGAAGATCCGCAGCGTCTCGGTCATCTGGTTGATCGTCTCGGCGAGCTGCGCGACCTCGCCGCGGGCCGGCACCGTCACCTTCTTGGACAGGTCACCGTTGGCGACCGCCGTGGTCACGTGGGAGATCTCCCGCACCTGGGCCGTCAGGTTGCCGGCCATGGTGTTGACGGAGTCGGTCAGCTCCTTCCACACCCCGGCCACGCCCGGCACCTGGGCCTGCCCGCCCAGGGCGCCCTCGGTGCCGACCTCCCGGGCGACGCGCGTCACCTCGGAGGAGAACGCGGAGAGCTGGTCCACCATCGTGTTGACGGTGTTCTTCAGCTCCAGCATCTCGCCGGCCACGTGCACCGTGACCTTGCGGGACAGGTCACCCTTGGCCACCGCCGTCGTCACCAGGGCGATGTCCCGCACCTGAGCGGTGAGCCGGTACGCCATCGTGTTGACCGAGTCCGTCAGGTCCTTCCACGACCCGGACATACCGCGCACCCGGGCCTGCCCGCCGAGCTTGCCCTCGGTACCGACCTCGCTGGCGACCCGCGTGACCTCGTCCGTGAACGTCGACAACTGGTCGACCAGGTTGTTCACGGTCCGCCCGACCTTCAGGAACTCCCCGCGCAGCGGCTGCCCGGCGCCCTCCGCCGACTGCGTGCGCAGCTCCATGCGCGGCGACAGATCACCTTCCGCCACCGCCGACAGCACCCGGCTGACCTCGGAGACCGGTCGTACGAGGTCGTCGACGAGCGCGTTCGAGTTGTCGATCGCGGCCGCCCAGGACCCCTCGCAGGCCCCCGTCTCCAGCCGTTCCGTGAGCTTCCCCTCACGTCCGACCACCCGCCGCACCCGGGCCAGCTCGCCCGTGAGGTGCAGATTGCGGTCGGCGACCTCGTTGAAGACCGCCGCGATCTCCGACATCACGCCGTCGCCGGACACCGTCAGCCGCTTGCGGAAGTTCCCCTCCCGCATCGCCACCAGGGCCGCCAGCAGCCGGTTCAGCGCGGCCGTGTCCACCGTCGTACTGCCGCCCCGCGTCCTGCCCTGGCTACTCAGGGACTGTCCGCCTTTCGCGCGCGCCTTAGTGCCCCGCGTCGCTGCGCCAGACTCCACTGTGTCCCTCCCGCAGGGGTCGACCTTTACTGCTGTGCCCGGCCGCCACCGCTCGGCGGACCGGTTGCTGCCGCGTACTTCCTGTGCCGCGCGCGGTCCGCCGGCTTCGCCGGACCGCCTTCCGGGGCTGCTGCCCGCCGCACGAGGTGCGCATTCGGACTGCCCGGACCTTCACAGGAAGCCTGCCCAGTGTTTCACCCCGGCCGAACCAGGCCATAACAGTTCGGCAGCTTCGCACATCGTCCGCACACCCTCTGGGCGGAAACACTGCAGACCGGCATCCGCATGGACGGCGAAGGTAAGTAACCTTGCATGCGGCTGTCCAGCCGTGCCGGTCCGTCCGGCCTGGGCGGTGGCACGGAGACGAGCGGGCATCGGAGGGGCGGCCGGAATGACCACCGGACTGATCCCGGGGGAGCAGCCCCCGGATCCCGGGCCGACGGATGGACTGCCGCAGCAGCGGAGCGAGCCGGTCGGCCATGAGGCCGTGCACGGGGAGAGAGGGTCGAGGAGTTCTGTGATCACCGCGCGGGCGGCCGCCAGCTTCGAGCCCGTCGGACGATCGGTGGCGAGCGCCCGGTCCTTCGTCCGCGACACGCTCCAGGGCTGGGGCCATGCCGACATCGTCGACGACGCCGTGGTGCTCACCAGCGAGCTGGTGACCAATGCCGTGGTGCACGCCGGTACCACCGCCGACGTGGTCTGCCTGCGCAGCGACGACGGCGTACGGATCGAGGTCGCCGACCACTACCCCGAGCGCGAGGTCCCGCTCCAGGGCTCCCCCGCCTCCATGGGCAGTCTCGACCGCGAGGGCGGACGCGGCCTCCAGCTCTGCGCGGCCCTGGCCGACCGCTGGGGCGTCGAGTACACGCCCACGCTCAAGAACGTCTGGTTCCACCTCCATCTGCCCGAGCGCCCGGTCGGCACCCGCGCCGCCGGCCCCTCCCTCCCCGCCGACCTGCTGCCGCTCGCCGACGGGCGCGTCCGCGTCGCCGTCGTCCAGATCGACCGCACCGGCGCCGTCACCTCCTGGAACGAGGACGCCGGGGAGCTGTTCGGCTACACCGCCGAGCAGGTCGTCGGCAAGCCGCTGACCGACCTCGCGGCCTGGCCGCACACGCCGGGCACCAGCACCGGCATCGCCGAGGCGCTCCGGCTCTCCCGCTGGGAGGGCAGCTACGGCATAAGGGACGCCAACGGCCGCGTCACCCCGGTGTACGCCTCCCACCTGCGCGTCCGCGACGCCGGCGGCGAGCCCTCCACGGTCTGCCTCCTCGTGCGCGATCACGAACGCGCCGTCCTGCAGACGCCGTTGCGCGTACCGTCGTCCGACGGCGGCGCCTCATCCGAGGGACAGAGCGCCGACCCCTTCGAGGTGTTCATCGGCTCCCCCGCCCCGGACGACCTCGACGGCCTCCTCCAGCGCACCGTCGAACGGGCCCGCGACATGCTCGACGCGGACGCCGCCTTCCTGCTCCTGGCGACCGACGACGAGACGGAGTTGGAGGTCCGCGCCTCCACCGGACTGCCCTCCGCCCGCCAGCGCTTCGCCCGCGTCCCCGTCGAGGCCGGCCCCGGCCGCTACGGCTCGGCGCGGATGCCCGCCGTCCACGACGACCTGGCCGCGGTGCCGGGCGCCGTCCCGCTGCTCAACGGCACCGGCATGCGCTCGGTCGTCACCGTCCCGCTCAAGGTCGAGGGCCGCCTCACCGGCTCCCTCGGCGTCGCGGCCGAGGCCGCCGGCCGGTACTCCAACGAGGAGGCGCTGCGCCTCCAGTTCGCCGCCGACCGCATCGCGCTGGCCGTCGAGTCCGCCCGTCTGGGCGAGCTGGAGCGTCTGCGCCGCGGCTCCCTCAGCTTCCTCGTCGAGGCGTCCGACCTCCTCGCCGGCACCCTGGACCGCGACCAGACCCTGGCCCTGATGGCCCAGATGACGGTCCCCACCCTGGCCACCTGGTGCGCCGTCTACACCATCGCCGACCAGGCTTCGGAGCCGTACCTCTCCTACGTCCTGCACGAGGACGAGGAACTCATCGACGGCATCAAGTCCCTGCTCTCGAAGATCGCCCCGCCCGACCCGGTACCGACCCCGGGCGCCCGCGTCTGGTCGGCACCCGGCGAGCTGGCCCACCAGGCCGCCCTGCGCACCTCCATGCGCGACCTGGGCCTCAACAGCGGTACGACGCCCCAGCTGAACACCGGCATCGGCCCGACGCTCGCCACGGCGGCCGCGGTCGGCGGCGAGACCGTGGTCCTCCCCCTGGTCGCCCGCAACCGCGTCATCGGCATGCTGACGCTCGGCAAGCCGACCGACGAGCACTTCCGCCAGGAGATCCTGGAACTCGCCGAGGACCTCTCCCGCAGGGCCGCCCTGGCACTCGACAACGCCCGTCTCTACTCCGAGCGCACGGCCATCAGCCAGTCCCTGCAGCGCAGCCTCCTGCCCCCGGAGCTGCCCGTCATCGACGGCGTCGAGGTCGAGGTCATCTACCGCGCGGCCGGCGAGGGCAACGAGGTCGGCGGCGACTTCTACGACCTCTTCCCGATCAGCGACGACGCGTACGGCTTCGCCATCGGCGACGTCTGCGGCACGGGACCCAACGCGGCGGCCGTCACGGGCCTGGCCCGGCACGCCCTGCGCCTGCTGGCCCGCGAGGGCCTGAGCGGGCCGGCGGTCCTGGAGCGCCTCAACTCCGCCATCCTCGACGAGGGCGCCCGCAGTCGCTTCCTCACCCTGCTGTACGGCGAGATGCGGCCCCAGGAGGACGGCAGCGCCGAGCTGAAGGTGGTCTGCGCCGGCCACCCGCTCCCGCTCCGCCTGCGCCAGGACGGCACGGTCGAACCGGCCGCCGAGCCCCAGCCCCTCCTCGGCGTCATCGAGGACCTGGAGCTGTACGAGCAGACGGTCACCCTCGACCCGGGCGACGTCCTGCTCTGCGTCACGGACGGGGTCACCGAACGGCGGGAGGGCACGCGCATGCTGGGCGACGACGGCCTCGCCGACGTCCTCACCACCTGCACGGGGCTGACGGCGGGCGCGGTGGCGGCACGCATCATGCGGGCCGTCGAGCGGTTCGCCTCGGACGCCCCGTCCGACGACATGGCGATCCTGGCCATGCGCGTCCCGGAGCCGCACGCGGACTGACCGGCCGCGTCAGGGCATGAGAAAGGCCCCGCCCGATGGGCGGGGCCTTTCTCTGTGGAGCCCCCAAACGGAATCGAACCGTTGACCTTCTCCTTACCATGGAGACGCTCTGCCGACTGAGCTATAGGGGCGTTTCGCTTTTCGAGGTTTCCCTCGCGGCAACGGAATAGATCATACCCCGAACAGAGCGGTGCTCCCAACCACGCCTTTCAGAAGGCCGGCTGCAGCAACCCGCCCAAGGCGTTGCACGCCGAGACGATCCGCTGCATGTCCCGCTTGGTCAACGACGCGTCGACCGGCAGCGCCAGCGTCTCGTCGGCCGCGCGCTCGGTCTCCGGCAACGAAACGCACCGACGGAAGCCGGGCATGCGGTGCACGGGCGTCTTGACCGGCACTCTGCACTCGACCCCGCGCCCTCGCACGGCCCGGGCGAAGGCATCGCGATCGGGCCGCCCGTTGCCCGGCACCCGCACCACGTACTGCTGATAGGTGTGCCCGTCCCCCCAGCCCGGAGTGCGCACTCCCCTCAACTTCCCGTCCAGATAGGCCGCTCGCTGCCGACGCTGCGCTATCTCGTCGTACGGCGCCTCCGACTCCCCCTGCTCCAGCACCAGCAGTCCGTGCCGCCGGCCGACCTCGAGCAGCGCCCCCATGTCCGCCGGCCGTCCGAACCGGTGGACGGCGACCAGGGCCGCGGTCCGGGACGTCAGCGCCGTCTCCACCGCCGAGGCGTCCAAGCAGTACGTGTCCGGATCTATGTCGGCGAACACCGGCGACGCCCCTACCAGGGCCACGGCCTCGGCGACTTCCACGTTCCCGAAGGCAGGTACGACGACCTCGTCGCCGACGCCCACGCCGGCGGACCTGAGCATTGCAGCGGTACCCATGCCGCCGATGCTCGTAGCGCAACGTGAACTTCAAGTGACGGTAAACAAAAAAGGGTTGGACCCTGAACCGAAGTTCGGGGTCCAACCCTTTCAATAATTGTTCGGCGGCGTCCTACTCTCCCACAGGGTCCCCCCTGCAGTACCATCGGCGCTGTAAGGCTTAGCTTCCGGGTTCGGAATGTAACCGGGCGTTTCCCCTACGCTATGACCACCGAAACACTATGAAACTGACAACCGCACCGTCCGTGACCATGGACGGGGT
>MUMD01000096.1 GCA_002155895.1 Streptomyces rochei | reverse complement strand
GGCGAGGGCGGTGACCCGGCGGCCCTCGACGCGGTTGAAGGTGGCCCTGGACTGGGCGAGCGAGACGGCGGCGACCGCGAGCAGGACGACCACGACGATGGCGAGCTGGAGGACCAGCATCTCGCCCGCGAGGGTCTGACGGCGGCACGGGCGGGCGAGCGGGTGTGCCGGCTCGCCATCATGGCGCTCACCTGCGGCGAAGGAAAGGGATGTGCCGTCTTCGCAATGAACCGGCGACCCGACGGCGACCGAACGGCCGGCCCGGGAGGGCGCCCGCGGCGACGACCGGGAGGGCCGTCGCGGCGACCGCAATGACCACAACCTCCCTTGGTTCCGCAAGGAAGACAGAAGACCGACGCACGGGCACCATGTGGCCCACGTCACCCTCCCCCACAGGGCCACCCCGTACCGATCTACCCAACCGACAGGTGGTGTCATACGTGCGCCTGCGCACCCCCCTTGCCCTGCTCGGGGCCGCCGTGCTCGTGCTCGCGGGACCGCCGTTGCTCTCCACGGGCAGCGACTCCGAGACCGGCACGCAGATCCCCGGCCTGCGCTTCATGGTCCCCAACACGCCCGGCGGCGGTTACGACATCACCGCCCGCACGGCCGCCAAGAACGCCGAGGACGCCGGTCTCACCCACAACATCGAGGTCTTCAACCTGCCCGGAGCGGGCGGCACCGTGGGTCTGAGCCGACTGGTGAGCGAGCACGGCAACGGCAAGCTCGCCATGTCGATGGGCCTCGGTGTGGTGGGCGCGGCCCGCTCCAACCACGCGCCGAAGACCCTCGCCGACACGACGCCGATCGCGCGGCTCACCGAGGAGCAGGACGTCGTGGTGGTCGCCAAGGACTCCCCGTACAAGACGATCGACGAGCTGATCACCGCCTGGAAGAAGGACCCCGGCAAGGTCCCGGTCGGCGGCGGCTCGTCACCGGGCGGGCCGGACCACCTCGCTCCGATGCTGATGGCGCAGGCGGCCGGGATCTCCCCCAAGTCGGTCAACTACATCCCCTTCGACGGCGGCGGCGAGCTGCTCGCCTCGATCCTCGGCAACAAGGTCGGCTTCGGCGTCTCCGGCGTCGGCGAGTACCTGGACCAGATCAAGGCGGGCGAGCTGCGGGTGCTCGCGGTGACCGGCCCGGAGCGGGTCGACGACCTCGAGGACGCGCCGACCCTCAAGGAGTCCGGCTACGACGTGGACTTCACCAACTGGCGCGGCATCGTCGCCCCGCCCGGCCTGTCCGAGGCGGAGCGGAACAAGCTCACCCGCCTGGTCGAGGAACTGCACGCCTCCCCGGCATGGAAGAAGTCCCTGGAGCAGAACGGCTGGGACGACGCCTTCCTCGCCGGTGAGGAGTTCGGCGCCTTCCTGGACGCCCAGGACAAGCGCGTGGTGTCGGTGCTGAAGGAGCTGGGACTGTGACGACACCTGCTGCCGAGACGAACCCGAAGACCGCCCCCGGCCGTCGCTCGTGGCTGCGCGACCACTCCGAACTGGGCGTGTGCGTCCTGCTGCTGGCCCTCGGGGTGCTGGTCCTGACCGACGCGCTCACCATGGACGTCGACATCACCCAGCGCGGCCCGGTGGGCCCCAGGACCGTGCCGATGGTCGTCGGCATCGGTCTGCTGGTGATCGCCGCGCTCCTGGCGGTGGACGTCCTGCGCGGCGGCCGGGGCGAGGCCGAGGGCGGGGAGGACGTCGACCTGTCCGAACCGGCCGACTGGCGCACGGTGCTGCTGCTCTCCGGCATCTTCCTGGGCGCGGCCGTACTGATCGAGCCGGCCGGCTTCCCCGTCGCGGGCGCGCTGCTGTTCTGGGGCGCGGCCTTCGCCCTGGGCAGCCGCCGGGTGGACCGCGACCCCCTGATCGCCGCCGTGCTGTCCCTGCTCACCTACGTCGTCTTCGACAAGCTGCTCGGTGTGCCGCTCCCCGGCGGCCCGCTGATGGGAGTGCTCTGACATGAACGCCCTCAACTCCCTGATGGACGGCTTCGGTACCGCCCTCACGCCGGTCAACCTGCTGTGGGCCGCCCTCGGTGTGCTGCTGGGCACGGCCATCGGCGTACTGCCGGGCATCGGCCCGGCGATGGCGGTGGCGCTCCTGCTGCCGGTGACGTACGGGCTCGATCCGGTCGCCGCGTTCATCATGTTCGCCGGTATCTACTACGGGGCGATGTTCGGCGGTTCGACCACCTCCATCCTGCTCAACACCCCCGGCGAGAGCGCCGCCGTGGTCGCCGCCATGGAGGGCAACCCCATGGCGAAGGCGGGACGCGGGGCGCAGGCGCTGGCCGCCGCCGCCATCGGCCACTTCGCGGGCGGCATGATCGGCACGGTCCTGCTGGTGGCGCTGGCGCCGACGGTGGCGGACCTGGCGGTGGACATCGGCGCGCCGGACTACTTCGCCATCATGGTGCTGGCGTTCATCGCCGTGACCTCGGTGCTGGGTTCCTCGCGCATCCGGGGTCTGGCCTCCCTGCTCATCGGTCTGACGATCGGCCTGGTGGGCCTGGACCAGATGACCGGCCAGCAGCGGCTGACCTTCGGCTCGCTCCAGCTCGCCGACGGCGTGGACGTGGTGATCGTCGCGGTCGGGCTGTTCGCGATCGGCGAGGCGCTGTGGGTGGCGGCGCACCTCAGGCGCGGGGCGGCGGAGCCGATCCCGGTGGGCCGGCCCTGGCTCGGCCGCGGTGATGTGAAGCGCACCTGGAAATCCTGGCTGCGCGGCCCCTTCATCGGCTTCCCGTTCGGCGCGATCCCGGCGGGCGGCGCGGAGATTCCGACCTTCCTCTCGTACGTCACGGAGAAGCGCCTGTCCAAGCACAAGGACGAGTGGGGCAAGGGCGCCATCGAGGGTGTGGCGGGCCCGGAGTCCGCGGCCTCGGCCTCGGCGGCGGGCACGCTGGTGTCCATGCTGACGCTGGGGCTGCCGACCACGGCGGTGGCGGCGGTCATGCTGGCCGCCTTCCAGCAGTACGGCATCCAGCCCGGCCCGCTGCTCTTCGAACGCGAGCCCGAGCTGGTGTGGGGTCTGATCGCCTCCCTCTTCGTCGGCATGGTGCTGCTGCTCGCGCTCAACCTGCCGCTGGCGCCGGTGTGGGCCAAGCTGCTGCGCATCCCGCGGCCCTACCTCTACGCGGGGATCATGTTCTTCGCGGCGGTCGGCGCGTACGCGGTCGGCGGCGAGGTCGTCGACCTGGTGACCCTGCTGATCATCGGCCTGGTCGGCTTCGGCATGCGGCGCTACGGGCTGCCGATCCTGCCCGCCGTGATCGGCGTCATCCTCGGCCCCAACGCCGAGCAGCAGTTGCGCCGGGCCCTGCAGATCAGCGACGGCAGCGTGACCGGCCTGGTCGACACGCCGTTCGCGGTGACGGTGTACGCGGTGATCGTGCTGCTGCTGGCGTGGCCGCTGCTGAAGCGGCTGGTGGTCCGCAAGCGGGCGGGCACCGGCGTGTGATCCCGGCCCGGCGCGGCGGCCCCGGCCAGGGGTCAGGAGCGGTGGGTGCGGCCCGGTACGTCGATCCCGTACCGGGCCGTCCTGCGGTAGAGCGTGGCCCGGCTCATGCCCAGGCGTTCCGCCGCTTCCGCCATCGTCGTGCCGGGCTCGGTCAGACAGCGCACGATCTCGTCGCGCTCCAGCTCCTGGAGGCGGCCGAGCCGGGACCGGGAGCCGGTGAAGACCTCGGCGGGCAGGTGCCGCGCGTCGACCTCGTCCGCCCGGGAGGCCGCCCCGCGCACCACGCTCCGCAGCTGACGCACGTTCTCCGGCCACTCGTAGGAGGTCAGGGCCCGTACGGCGGCCGGCGTGAAGGTCACTTCGTGGCCCCGGTGGCGGCGCGCGAAGTGGCGGGCGAGCGGCATCACGTCGTCGGGGCGGTCGCGCAGCGGGGGCACCTCGATCACGGTGTCCACGAGCGGGGCCAGCTCGGACGGGACGGCCGAGTAGTCGGACGCGGTCAGCGCGAACGGCTGCATGCGGCCGGCCGCTCCCCCGTCCGGCCGGCGGACCCGGGCGAACATCCCGGCCAGCTCGGCCGCCGCCCACGCGGGCAGCGTGTCCACCCGGGAGACGATGACACAGGTGTCGTCCTTGGCCAGCTCCGGTGTCCACAGCGTCAGCCAGGCGCGGATGTCCTCCGGCGCCGGAGGGCGGGCCGCGAGCACCCGCTCACGCGGGGCGGCGGGCCGGCGCGCCGCCGAGAGCAGCGCCGTCCGGCCCGCGCCACTCTCGCCGACGGCCGCCACGACACGCCCCTCGGCCAGCGCCGTGCGGGCCGTTCCCACGCACTGGCGCCAGGCCGCGGACAGGGGCCGCTCGGTGTCGTCGTAGCCCTCGGAGCCTTCGGCGTAGACCCGGAAGACCTCCCCGCGCGGCAGCGGGCGCATCCGGCGGCCCGAGCCCCGCGCCAGCATCAGCGCCGCGGTGCTCCCGGCGGTGGCCTGGGCCAGCGCCAGCAGGAGCTGCGAGGAGGAGTCCGACCAGGTCGTGAGGTTGACGGTGCCGGCCACCTGCCCGGTGACCGGGTCGAGCACGGGGGCCGCGGCGCAGGTGTAGCCGCGCAGTCCGGCGCAGAAGTGCTCCCCGGCCCGCACCAGCGACGGGGCACGGTCGGCGAGGGCGAGGCCGAGGCCGTTGGTGCCGGCGTTGGACTCGGCGAAGTAGAAGCCGGGCGCCAGGTGGACCCGGTCCAGGGACCGGTCGATCGTGGCGTCGTCGCTGAGCCGGCACAGCACCAGGCCCTCGTGGTCGGTGATCATCATGCTGACCGGTTCGTTCGCCAGGGTGGTACGCAGCCCCTTCAGCACCTCGTGACCGCACTCGTACAGCAGTGACCCGGTGTCCACCGAGCCGGTGAAGACGGGCCGCATCTCCTCCGGCGTCAGTCCGTACGTCTCGCTGCGCCGCCACGACGCCCTGAGGCGGGTGGGGAGCCGGGCGGCCTCGCCGCCCCGCCCGGGGGCGACGTCCGGGTGCGCGTTGTCCACTTCGACCTCCGCGGGACGCGTCGTTGCGCCGACCCCGGTCACGCTACTGCCGGACGGTCCGGTTCTCGCCGGTGCGGGCGTCTCAAAGTGAGACACCCGACGGCTGCCGCCGCCCCTCCCCCGCTTCCTACGGTGCCCCAAGCTGCCGGTGAGAGGGAAGGGACGCCATGTACCGCAAGGACGGCGAGAACTACTTCATCGTGGACGCGCACGTCGCTCTCTGGGACGCGCGGCCGGAGAACCAGCGCAACATCCACGGGAAGCAGTTCATCGACTGCTTCTACGACTACCACCGCAACCTCAGCCCCGAGTCGGAGCTGTGGCCGTACGAGGACTACCTGTACTACGGCGGCGAGCAGCTGATGAAGGACCTGTTCGTCGACGGGTACGTCGACCACGCGATCTTCCAGCCGGCCCGGCTGGGCGCGTTCTACCGCACCGGCTTCGGGCAGACCGAGGAGGCCTTCGCGCTCACCCGCAAGCACCCCGGCAAGCTGACCTACAACCACTACTTCGACCCGCGTTTCGAGGAGGCGGGCCTCGACCGGCTGCGCGAGGACGCCGCACGCTTCGGGCTCCAGGGCGTCAAGCTCTACACCGCCGAGTGGAAGGGCGACTCCCGCGGCTACAAGCTCGACGACCCCTGGACCTACCGCTACCTGGAGACCTGCCGGGAGCTGGGCATCCGCAACATCCACATCCACAAGGGCCCCACCATCCGCCCGCTGGACCGGGACGCCTTCGACGTGGCCGACGTCGACAAGGCCGCCACCGACTTCACCGACCTGAACTTCGTGGTCGAGCACTGCGGCCTGCCCCGGCTGGAGGACTTCTGCTGGATCGCCACCCAGGAGCCCAACGTGCACGCCGGGCTCGCCGTCGCCATCCCGTTCATGCACACCCGGCCCCGCTACTTCGCCCAGATCATCGGCGAGTTGCTGTACTGGCTGGGCGAGGACCGCATCCAGTTCTCCAGCGACTACGCGCTGTGGACGCCGAGGTGGCTGGTGGAGCGGTTCGTCGACTTCCGGATACCGGCGGACATGGACGAGTACCCGCAGCTCACCGTCGCCCAGAAAAAGAAGATCCTCGGGCTGAACGCGGCCGCCATGTACGGCATCGACGTGCCCGCCGAGTGCCGGCTGCCCGAAGAGGCGGTGGCCTGACGTGCGGGCCGCGCACCTGAGGGCGGCGGCGCGCGCCGCGCTGGACACCGTGTACGACCCCGAGCTGGACGAACCCATCACCGACCTCGGCTTCGTCCGCTCGCTGACGGCGGACGACGGCCGGATCACCGTGCGGCTGCGGCTGCCCACGTCGTTCTGCTCGCCGAACTTCGCCTACCTCATGGCCTCCGACGCCAAGGACGCCCTGACCGCGCTGCCCGGCGCCCGCGAGGTCACCGTCCTGCTCGACGACCACCACGACTCCGACCTGATCAACCGGGGGCTGGCGGCCGACGCCGGGTACCGCGGCACCTTCGGCCACGAGGCGGAGCGGGACCTGGAGGAGCTGCGGGAGGTCTTCCGCCGCAAGGCGCACACGGCCGCCATGGAACGGGCGCTGACGGCGCTGCTGCGCGCCCGGCCGGGGCTGGCCGAGGAGCGGCTGGGCGAGGTGGTGCTCGGCGACCTGCCGGACACCGCGGCGACCCGGGCCCTGCTGCGCCGCCGCGCCGCGCTGGGGCTGGGCACCGCTCCCGCCGACCCGGCGCTCGTGGACGACGAGGGCCGGCCCTTCCCGCCCGGCGAGATTCCGCTGCGCCTGCGCTTCGCCCGGTCGGTGCGCATCTCGATCGACGGCAACGCGCACTTCTGCCGGGGGCTGCTGCGCACCCGCTACCCGGACTCCGCCGCCGACCAGGCGCCTCGATCCGGCGACGAGGGGCACCCGGTGGACGCCGCCCCCGCCGCGCACGGCACGGCACCCGCCGGGCACTCCACGACGACGAGGGAGAACATCGCATGAGGGCAGTCCAGGTCGTCGGGTACGGCGACCACCCGCTCGACAACATCCGCATGGCCGAGGTGCCGGCCCCCGAGGTGTCCGGCCCGCACGACGTGATCGTGCGGATCGGCGGCGCCGGGGTGTGCCGCACCGACCTGCACATCCTGGAAGGGCAGTGGGCCGAGAAGTCCGGCGTGCGCCTGCCCTACACGATCGGGCACGAGAACGCGGGCTGGGTGCACGCCGTGGGCAGCGCCGTCACCGGCGTCGCCGAGGGCGACAAGGTCATCGTCCACCCCCTGGTGACCTGCGGGCTGTGCCGGGCCTGCCGGGCCGGTGACGACGTCCACTGCGCGCAGTCCCTCTTCCCCGGCATCGACACGTCCGGCGGCTACGCCGAGTACCTCAGGACGTCGGCCCGCAGCGTCGTCCGGCTCGACGACTCCCTCGAACCGGCCGAGGTCGCGGCCCTCGCCGACGCCGGCCTGACCGCCTACCACGCGGCGGCCAAGGCGGCGCGGCGGCTCAGGCCGGGCGACCGGTGCGTGGTCATCGGCGCGGGCGGCCTCGGCCACATCGGCATCCAGGTGCTCAAGGCCCTCACCGCCGCCGAACTCGTCGTCGTCGACCGCAACCCGGAGGCGTTGAAGCTGGCCGGGTCCGTCGGCGCCGACCACGGCG
>MUMD01000095.1:12368-12593 GCA_002155895.1 Streptomyces rochei | reverse complement strand
GGCGTGTCCGATCCGCTCCCGGCGCCCCGAGCATCTGCACGTCCCCGCCGCCGTTGACGCTCACCCCGCTCGCCCCGGCCGCCGCGATGTGCCGGGCGGCGCGCTCGACGGCCCAGCCCTTGACGATCCCCGTCGGGTCCAGCCGGCCCCGGAACGAGGTGCTGAACCACCCGTCGCTCGCCCGCTCCGCCTGGGCGCCCAGCTCCAGCACCTCGGCGACCTCGG
>MUMD01000095.1:0-12333 GCA_002155895.1 Streptomyces rochei | reverse complement strand
TCCGCCGCGGCCTCCTCCAGCGCGGCCCGTACGGCCGCCGGTTCCCCGCCGCGGACGTCGAAGGAGAAGACGGTCCCCATCGTCTCCTCCACCCGGCGCACCGCGGCGGGAGTCTGTGCGGACCCGGCCACCGGGTCAGCCACCGGCCTTGTCCAGCGCGGACTGCAGGGACTGCTTGTACCCGGCGCTGGTGTAGGTGGCGCCGGAGACGGCGTCGATGTCGGCGCCGCCGGCGGTCACGGCGGCCTGGTTCAGCTTCGGCACGGCGTCCGCGGTGACCTGGGTGCTCCGTCCGCCCTCGGGCGCCTGGACGGCCTCCGCGCCCGTGATCCTCCCGCCGCTCACGGTGAGCCGGACCTGCACGGGACCGTACTGGGTGTCGACGGCGTCACCGGTGAACGTACCGGCGCCCGCGCCGGCACCCTCGCCCCGCCCGCCCTGGGGCGACTGCGCGGCCACCGGCGGTGCCGCGCCGCCGGCCGCGGAGGCGGCGCCCGGGTCGGACGCCGGTTTCAACGACAGCAGCAGCACGATCCCGGACACGGTCGCGGCGCCGGCGAGCACGGCACGCCGAACGGGGTGGCTCTTCCTCATCTGACCTGGACTCCCGATGTCCGTCGCTCACATCTCGAACGACTCGTGGTGGATACGGCGGGCGGGGACTCCCGCGCCGCGCAGTGCCTCGTAGACCGACTGGGCGAAACCGGGCGGCCCGCACAGGAAGACGTCGTGGCGGTCGATGTCCGGGATCTTGCGGCTCAGCGTCTGGGCGGAGATGTCCGGACGCTCCCCGTCCGGGCTGTTGACCGCGTACATCAGCCGGGCCCCGCGCTCGTCGGCGATCCTCGCCAGCTCGCTCCACAGGGCCAGGTCCTGGGTGCTGTTGGCCCGGTAGAGCAGGGTGATGTCCCCGGAGGCGCCGGGCAGCGTCTCGAACAGCGCCCGCATCGGTGTGATGCCGACCCCGCCCGCGACCAGCAGCACCTTGCCGCGGCTGCGGCGCTGGGCGGTCAGGGCACCGTACGGGCCCTCCGCCCACACCCGGGTGCCGGGCTCCAGCTCGCGCAGCCGCGCGCTGTGGTCGCCGATCGCCTTGACGGTGATCCGCAGCATGTCCGGGCGGGGTGCCGCCGACAGCGAGTACGGGTGCGAGCTGAAGCGCATGCCGGGGGCCCGGAACCGCCAGCGGAAGAACTGCCCGGCCTCCGCGCCCATCCGGTGCAGCCGGCGTCCGCCGATCAGCACCGACACGATCCCGGGCGCCTCCTCGATCACCGCCTCCACCCGCATGCGGTGGCGCAGATTGAGGCGGAGCGGGGTCAGGACGCGGTACCAGAGCACGAGCGCGGTCACCGTGCCGTACAGGGCGTACCAGACGGTCCCGGCGACCGGTTCGACGGCGAAGTCGTTGCCGCTGGTGAGCTGGTGCCAGAAGGTCAGGAAGACCGCCACGTAGGTGAGCAGGTGGACGTGGTACCAGGCGTCGTACGGGATGCGGCGGCGGACCGGGCCGGCCGACAGCAGCCCGATCAGGAGCAGGAGCCCGGTGCCCAGGGCGGCCTTGCCCAGGTCGGGCAGTTGGTTCACCGAGTCGACCGTCTGCCCCACGATGTCGCCCAGGCCCTTGCCGGCCTGGGCGGCGTAACCCCACATGATCAGGAAGATGTGGGCGAGGACCAGGCAGAGGACGTAGCGGCCGGTCATGGCGTGCCAGCGGGCGACCCGGTCGGAGCCCACCCGCCGCTCCAGCGCGGGCACCCGGGCCATCTGGAGCACCACCAGCGCCATCAGGTACCCGGCGAGCAGGCCGGTGATCCGGCCCGCGTTGAGGATCATGCCGGTCCGGTCGGAGATGGCGGGCGTGTTGCGCCACCACAGCCACAACACGCCCGCCGCGCCCGCCCACACGGCGAGCAGCAGGGGGACGGCGGGGGAGCGGCGTGGACGGATGCGCCGCATCGTCTGACGACGGGCGGCACGGCCGCCGGCGAGCGTGGTGGTCACGGTTCCTCCGTGGGACTCGGCCCTTGGCCCACAGATACGCGCCGTCTCCCCGGAGCGTTCAGCGCCTGCCCGTGGCGGGGGAGTCGCCCTCGTGCGGCTTGCCGCCGGTGGGCGCGCCGTCGTTCAGTAGCGCGTGATCGCCGTGGCCCCGCCCGAGGTGCCGATCGCGAGGTGCGGGCGGGCCTCCGGTTCGGCCCACCGCAGGATCCGCCGCATCGCCTCAGCCGGTACCGACACGCAGCCGGCCGTCGCGCCCCGCCCGTCGACGTGCAGGAAGATGCCCGCGCCCCGGCCGCGCACCGGGCGGTGGTAGTTGAAGCCGACGACCAGGGCGTGGGCGTACTGCGCCGAGTAGGTGATCAGGTGCTCGGCCTCGGTGGCGCGGCAGTCGGCGGGGCGCGGCTCGGTCCAGCGGTTGTAGGAGCGCGAGGCGTTGTCCTGGCACCACCAGGACTCCTCGCGGACCGGGCGGTACCGGTACCGCGTCCCGCGCGGCGCGGGGGCGATGCCGAAGGCGTACGGCAGGTCGTACAGGCCGGTCGGGGTGGTGAGGGTGCCCTGCTCGCGGGTCGTCCCGTCGGCCAACCCGCCCGCGCCGAAGCGGGCGGGCGCGGAGCCGACCTCGACCCACCGGCCGCCGCCGACGCGGTCCCACCAGGTCACCCGGCCCTCGGTCGAGCCGGCGGCGGGCGCGACCGCCGTGATCAGCTGGGTGCCGCCGCCGGTGTCCGCCATGCGGGCCGGCAGCGGCCGCGGACCGGGCACGTCCGCGGGCGCGGCACCGAGCGCGAGGAGGGAAGCGGACAGGAGGACGGCGACGACACCGGGGCGCATGGCTCAGACGCTAGACGGGGGCAGCGGCAACGGCAGCCCGGGGAGGCCGTCCATGCTGGTCGCGATGTGCTCCTTCTTGGTGAAGTAGGCGTTGAGCGAGGCGTCGTCCTCGCGGGCGAAGCGCTTGGCGTGCAGATCCCGGTCCGACTCGTACGCCATGAAGGGGACGCCGTAGCCGCAGGTGTCGCGGATCAGCTCGGCGGTCACCACGATGACGGCGCGCAGGCCGTGCGCGCTCGGGTCGATGTCCGGGAAACGGGTGAGCAGTGCGGGGAAGCGCGGGTCGTCGCGGAAGACCGGCTCACCGCGGCCGTGGACCCGGACGATGTTCGGCGGCCCCTGGAAGGCGCACCACATCAGCGTGATCCGCCCGTTCTCGCGCAGGTGGGCGATGGTCTCGGCGTTGGACCCGGCGAAGTCCAGGTAGGCGACGGTGAGTTCGTCGAGCACGGCGAAGCTGCCGGTGAGGCCCTTGGGGGAGAGGTTGACGGTGCCGTCGCCCGCCAAGGGGGCGGTGGCGGTGAAGAAGACGGGCTGTGCCTCGATGAACGTGCGGAGTCTGCCGTCTATGCGTTCATAAGTCTTTCCCATGTCTGACGAGTATGGGTGACCGCGGTGCGCCTGTCCGGCAGTCGTACGGACGGGTCTCACCATGCGGGCGACGGCCTCACCATGGGGGGCGACGGCCGCGTCCGACATGACCCGGGCTTCGAATTGACGAATCATGCAGACCTCTGCATACTCATGCATGCCACCGGAGGTAGACCGTGAAGGCGGTGGCGCACCGACGGCCTGAGGAGCGACCCAAGTGAGCAGCAACAGCGGTGACGTCCGGCTCTGGGGCGGCCGTTTCGCCGACGGTCCCGCCGAGGCGCTGGCGAAGCTGTCCGCGTCCGTCCACTTCGACTGGCGGCTCGCCCCCTACGACATCGCCGGCTCCCGCGCCCACGCGCGCGTGCTGCACGGGGCGGGCCTGCTCACCGAGGACGAGCTGACCCGGATGATCGCCGGGCTCGACCGGCTGGAGTCCGACGTCGCCGACGGCTCCTTCACCGGCACCATCGCCGACGAGGACGTGCACACCGCCCTGGAGCGGGGGCTGCTGGAACGCCTCGGACCCGACCTCGGCGGCAAGCTGCGCGCCGGCCGCTCCCGCAACGACCAGGTGGCCACCCTCTTCCGGATGTACCTGAGGGACCACGCCCGGATCGTCGGCGGCCTGATCGCCGACCTCCAGGACGCGCTGATCGGCCTGGCCGAGGCCCACCCGGACGTGGCGATGCCCGGCCGCACCCACCTCCAGCACGCCCAGCCGGTGCTCTTCGCCCACCACGTCCTCGCCCATGTCCAGGCGCTCGGGCGGGACGCGGAGCGGCTGCGCCAGTGGGACGAGCGCACCGCCGTGTCGCCGTACGGCTCGGGGGCGCTCGCGGGCAGCAGCCTCGGCCTGGACCCGGAGGCGGTCGCCCGCGACCTGGGCTTCGAGCGCGGCAGCGCCGGCAACTCCATCGACGGCACGGCCTCCCGCGACTTCGTCGCCGAGTTCGCCTTCATCACCGCGATGATCGGTGTCAACGTCTCCCGGATCGCCGAGGAGATCATCATCTGGAACACGAAGGAGTTCTCCTTCGTCACGCTGCACGACGCCTTCTCCACCGGCTCGTCGATCATGCCGCAGAAGAAGAACCCGGACATCGCCGAGCTGGCCCGCGGCAAGTCCGGCCGCCTCATCGGCAACCTCACCGGCCTGATGGCCACCCTCAAGGCCCTCCCGCTCGCGTACAACCGCGACCTCCAGGAGGACAAGGAGCCGGTCTTCGACTCCATCGACCAGCTGGAGATCCTGCTCCCCGCCTTCACCGGCATGATGGCCACCCTCACCGTGCACCGCGAGCGCATGGAGGAGCTGGCCCCGGCCGGGTTCTCGCTCGCCACGGACATCGCCGAGTGGCTGGTGCGGCAGGGCGTGCCGTTCCGCGTCGCGCACGAGGTGGCCGGCGAGTGCGTGAAGGTCGCCGAGGCCGAAGGCAAGGAGCTGGACGAGCTGACCGACGAGCAGTTCGCCAAGATTTCCCCTCACCTCACCCCGGAGGTCCGCACCGTCCTCGACGTCCCCGGCGCCCTCGCCTCCCGCAGCGGGCGCGGCGGCACGGCGCCCGGCGCGGTCGCCGTCCAGCTCGCCGAGGTGAAGGCGGACGTGGCGGCCCAGCACGCCTGGGCGGACGCCAAGAAGTAGCCGCGAGGGGCGGCGGAGGGGGCACGGCAGCCGGTGTGCCCGAGGGGCATCGCGGATACGTTGGTCAGCAGCTTCAGCACTCGACCGAACGGAGCCCGCGATGCCCTTCGCCCGCCTGGCCGCGGCGACCACCCCCACCTGTCACATCGGCCTGGGTCTCGCCGCCGTCGGCCGCCCCGGCTACATCAACCTCGGCCGTGACCGGGACCTCGGAGCGGACCGCACCGTCGAGGCGCTGCGCGAGCGCACCCACGACCTCCTCGACGCCGCCTACGCGCAGGGTGTCCGCTACTTCGACGCGGCCCGCTCCTACGGCCGCTCGGAGGAGTTCCTGGCCGACTGGCTCCGGGACCGCCCCGACGTCGACGACGTCGTCGTCGGCAGCAAATGGGGCTACACCTACACGGCCGACTGGTCCACCGACGCCGAGCGGCACGAGGTCAAGGACCACGGCGTCGCCACCTACGAGCGGCAGCGCGCCGAGAGCGACGCGCTGCTCGGCGAGCGGCTCGACCTGTACCAGATCCACTCGCTGACCCCCGACAGCCCGGCCCTCACCGACAAGGACCTGCACGCGAAGCTGGCCGAGGCCGCCGCGCGCGGAGTCACCGTCGGCTTCTCCACCAGCGGCCCCGCCCAGGCCGACGCCATCCGCGCCGCGCTCGCCGTGACCGTCGACGGCGAGCCCCTCTTCCGCACCGTCCAGTCGACGTACAACGTCCTGGAGACCTCCGCCGGGCCCGCGCTGGCCGAGGCGCACGAGGCCGGCCTCACGGTGATCGTCAAGGAGGGCATGGCCAACGGCCGCCTCGCCGAGCCGCACGCCCCCGAGCCGCTGAGAGCCGTCGCGGAGGAGACGACCCTGGGCTGCGACGCGGTCGCCCTCGCGCTGATCCTGCGGCAGCCCTGGGCCGGCGTCGTCCTCTCCGGCGCGGCGACCGTCAACCAGCTCGGCTCCAACCTGCACGCCGCCGTGGTCGACCTGGACGACGACCAGGTGGCACGCCTGGGCGCGCTGGTGGAGGACCCGCACGCGTACTGGGAGCGGCGCGGGCAGCTGCCCTGGCACTGATGCGGCGCAGGGGGCTGCCCCGGCACTGATACGAAGCCGGCGGTTGCCCTGGCACTGACTCGGCGTGGGCGGCTGCCCCGGCACCGGCTCCCCGGAGACGTGACTGACCCTGAGAGGTGAGTCACGCATGCCCTGCCTGAGACAAAGGTGTCTCATATGGGTTATCGTTGTTGCATGGCCGTCGATCGTGAACAGGTACTGCGCAGCGCCGCGGCCCTGCTGACCCGGAAATCCACCGCGACCATGGACGAGGTCGCCAGGGCCGCCGGGATCAGCCGGGCCACGCTGCACCGGCACTTCGCCGGACGCGACGCCCTAGTCCGGGCGCTCGAAGAACTGGGCATCGCCGAGTGCGAGGCCGCCCTGGAGGCGGCCCGCCCGGACGACGGGCCGGCGGCCGGCGCGGTGCGCCGGCTGGTCCGCGCGATCGAGCCCTCCGCCGCCCTGCTGGCCTTCCTCTACACGGAGAACCAGCTCTTCGAGGGCGAGGAGCAGAACGCGGGCTGGGCCCGCATCGACGCCCGGCTCACCGACCTGTTCCGCCGGGGACAGGAGAGCGGCGAGTTCCGCATCGACCTCACCCCGGCCTGGCTCACCGAGGCCCTGTACGGCCTGCTGGGCGCCGGTGCCTGGGCCGTGGCCGAGGGCCGGGTCGCACGCAACGACTTCAACCACATGATCGTCGAGCTGCTGCTCGGCGGCGCACTTCGGAGAGAGTGAACCATGACCCGCACCCTGCAGTCGGCGCAGACGACCGAGGCGGTGAAGCGCCCCGGCCGCTGGCTGGCGCTGTCCGTCCTCGTGCTGGCCGTACTGCTGGTGGCCGTCGACGCGACCGTGCTCGGTCTCGCGACCCCCTACATCAGTGAGGACCTCGCCCCCTCCGGCACCCAGCTGCTCTGGATCGGCGACGTCTACTCCTTCGTCATCGCCGGACTGCTCGTCTCCATGGGCAGCCTCGGCGACCGGATCGGCCGCAAGCGGATCCTGCTCATCGGCGCCACGGCGTTCGGCGCGATCTCCGTCCTCAACGCCTACGCGCACACCCCCGAGCTGATGATCGTCGCCCGGGCCCTGCTCGGCGTAGCCGGCGCCACCCTGATGCCCGCCACCCTGGCGCTGATCCGCAACCTCTTCCACGACCCGCGCGAGCGCAGCCTCGCCGTCGGCATCTGGGGCGCCGCGGCCTCGGCCGGCGCGGCGGTCGGCCCGGTCGTCGGCGGCTTCCTGCTGGAGCACTTCTGGTGGGGCTCGGTCTTCCTCATCAACCTGCCTGTGATGGCCGTGCTGGTCCTCGTCGGCATCAAGCTGCTGCCGGAGTCGCGCAATCCGAACCCCGGTCCGTGGGACCTGCGCAGCGTCGTCCTCTCCCTCGTGGGCATGGTCGGTGTCGTGTACGCCGTCAAGGAGACCGCGGCGCACGGCTTCGCCTGGCTCACGCTCGGCGTGGGCCTGCTGGGCGCCGCCGCGCTCTACGGCTTCGTCCGCCGGCAGCTGACCATGCCGGCCCCGCTGCTCGACATGCGGCTGTTCCGCAGTCGCGGCTTCAGCGGCGCGGTCCTGGCCGACCTGCTGACCATCCTGGGCCTGTCCGGGCTGGTGTTCTTCCTCTCCCAGTACCTGCAACTGGTGCAGGGCAGGCGCCCGTTCGAGGCGGGCCTGGCCGAACTGCCCGCCGCGGTCGGCGCGGTGGTGGCCGGCCTGATCGCCGGCCGTGCCGCCCGCCGCTTCTCGGTCCGCGCGGTCGTCTCCGGCGGACTGGCCGCCGTCGGCCTGGCGCTGGCCGCGCTGACCGTCATCGGCCAGCACACCGGATATCCGCTGCTCGGTGCCGCCCTGCTGGTCGTCGGCGTCGGCGCGGGACTCTCCTTCACCGTCACCGCCGACGTGATCCTCTCCAGCGTGCCCAAGGAGCAGGCGGGCGCCGCCTCCGCGGTCTCCGAGACGGCCTACGAACTCGGTGCCGCCCTGGGCATCGCCGTGCTCGGCTCCATCGTGACCGGCGTCTACCGGGACTTCACCGGCCCGGCCGGCACCCCCGCCGCCGCCCACGAGTCACTGGGCGGCGCCGCGGAGGTCGCCGCCCACCTGCCGGACCCGACGGCCGGGGCGCTGCTGGACGCCGCCCGTCAGGCGTTCGTCGACGGACTGACCCTCGCGGCGGGCGTCGGCGCGGCGGTGCTGCTGGCCGCCGCCGGAGCCGCCTGGTTCCTGCTGCGGGGCCAGCGCCTGGAGGACGGGGTGGAACACCCGTAGCCACCGGGCGGCCCGAGGGCCGCACAGACCGGTGGAGGGACACCCACCGAAACCGCGGGACACCACACCGACCACGGGACACACACCGACGGCGGGCCGCTCACCGGCGGCCCGCCGTCCGTGTCCGTGCGACCGGCGGCCTCGCGCCGCCGCGTTCCCCGGCCCTACGCCGCCTTCGCCTTGCTCGCGTACATGTCGACGTACTCCTGCCCGGACAGCCGCATGACCTCGGTCATCACCGAGTCGGTCACGGCCCGCAGGACGTAGCGGTCGCGGTCCATGCCCTCGTAGCGGGAGAACTCCATCGCCTCGCCGAAGCGGACCGTGACCTTGCCCGGCCGGGGCAGACCCGCGCCGCCCGGCTGGAGCTTGTCGGTACCGATCATGGCGAAGGGGACGACGGGCGCGCCGGTCATCAGAGTGAGCCGGGCGATGCCGGTGCGGCCGCGGTAGAGACGGCCGTCGGGGGAGCGGGTGCCCTCCGGGTAGATGCCGAAGATCCTGCCCTCCTCCAGCACCCGCCGGCCGGTCATCAGGGCCGCGACCCCGCCCCGGCCGCCGTCCCGGTCGACCGGGATCATGCCGACTCCGGTGAAGAACCACGCCATCAGCCTGCCCTTGAGGCCCTTGCCGGTGACGTACTCGTCCTTGCCGATGAAGACGACCTGCCGGTCGCAGACCAGCGGGAGGATCATCGAGTCGATGAAGGTGAGGTGGTTCCCGGCGAGGATCACCGGACCGTCGCCCGGAATGTTCTCCACGCCCTCCACCCGTGGGCGGAACATCAGGCGCATGATCGGTCCGAGCACTGCCTTGATGAGCGCGAAGCGGGACAACGGGTCCTCCGGTGTCGGGGATGCGGTATGAGTCTGTGCAGGTGAGGACATTACTCGCGGCGCGGGGGGTGGCGCACGTCGGGTCACCCGGATATCACGCCGTGTTGACATGCGTTCACCTGCGGTGCGGAGCCGTCGCGCGGACGCGGGGGCGGCCCGGCGGGACTCGCGGTACCGACCGCGTACCCCGGCCGGCCGCTCCGAAGCCGACGGCGCGTCACACGTCCCGCCCCACCGGCCACTCCACGCCCGTACGACATCCGGACGCACCTCCGTGTTCCCGCGGCGGTCTCCCACTCGTCATGTACGCGCCCCTACGATCGGCCCGCACCGACGGTCAACGACAGGAGGCCCTGATGGGAACGCAGGAGTCGGACGAGCAGACGGGCGGCACCGGACGGCGGGCGCTCCTCGGGGCGGCGGTGCTCGGCGCCGGCGGAGCCGTACTCGGTCTGTCCGGCACGGCGAGAGCCGCCGACGCCCGGCACGGCGGCGGACGCGGCGGGGGCGTGAAGAGCCTGCCCGTCCCGACGGTCATCGGCCACCGCGGGGCCAGCGGCTACCGCCCCGAGCACACCTTCGGCGCCTACGAACTCGCCCTCGACATGGGGGCCGACATCGTCGAGGCCGGTGACCTGGTCCCGACCAAGGACGGACACCTCGTCTGCCGGCACGAGCCGGAGATCGGCGGCACCACGGACGTCGCCGACCACCCCGAGTTCGCCGACCGCAAGCGCACCAAGCTGCTCGACGGGGTCTCCACCACCGGCTGGTTCACCGAGGACTTCACCCTGGCCGAGCTCAAGACGCTCCGCGCCACCGAGCGCATCCCGGCCAACCGCCCGCACAACACCCTCTACGACGGCCGCTGGGAGATCCCCACCTTCGAAGAGGTGCTGCGCTGGCAGAACGAGCAGACCCGCAAGCGCGGCAAGCAGGTCTGGATCTACCCCGAACTCAAGCACCCCACCTACTTCCGCAAGCTGGGCCTCGCGACGGAGGAGCGCCTGGCGCGGCTGCTGCGCAAGTACGGCAAGGACCGGAAGAACTCGCCCGTCATCATCCAGTCCTTCGAGCCCACCAGCATCCAGCGGATGAGCAGGCTCGTCGGCAACCCGCTGGCCGTCCTGCTCTCCGGCGCCCAGAGCCGCCCCTGGGACTTCGTGGAGAGCGGCGACCCGCGCACCACCGCCGACCTCGTCACGCCCGCGGGCCTGAAGGAGATCGCCTCCTACGCCCAGGGGATCGGCCCCACCCTGGACCTGATCATCCCGAAGGACTCCGCCGGGCGGCTCACCGAGCCGACCACGCTGGTCCGCGACGCGCACCGCGCGGGCCTGATCCTGCACCCGTACACGATGCGCAACGAGAACCCCTTCCTGCCCGCGGACTTCCGCAAGGGCGGCGACCCCGACGCCTACGGCGACGTGTTCGGCGCCTTCCGCGCCTACTTCGCCACCGGCATCGACGGCGTCTTCACCGACCACCCGGACACCGGCGTGCTGGCCCGCGAGGACTTCCTCGCCGGCTGAGGCGTCAACAGCCGGGCGCACGAGCCCGGATGGGGTGACCTGAGGCCGCCCGGGCAACCCGCCGCCCGGGCGGCCGCGTCGACCCGCATGTGACACCCGACCTGGTCGCCACCCTGCGCCCCCTGCTCGCCGCCGAGGCCTCGGCCGAGGCACACGCGTCCGGAGCCGAGCCCGGCGACCTGGAACAGGCCGTCTGGCTGCGGCTCCTCGAACGGCTGGCAACCGAGGGGCCGCCCCGCGAACCGTACGGCTGGCTGCGCGCCGCCGTGCGCGCCGAGGCGCGCCGCGCCCGTCGCACCCGCCGCGCCGAGCGGCCGTACGCCACCGAACCCGCCGACGCCGCCGAGCGCGAACCGGAACAGCTCGTCCTCGCCGCGGCGCGCCGCCGCGCCCTGCGCACCGCCGTGCGCCGGCTGCCCGGCCGCTGTCCCCGGCTGATCGAGGCCCTGCTGTCCCCGGACGACCTCACATACCGGGAGATCGCGGGGGAGTTGGGTATCTCACAGGGCAGTCTCGGCCCGGAACGTTCCCGATGTCTGGGATGTCTGCGTCGATTGCTGACGCCGGAGGTTGCGGCGAGCTGAGGACGGGGATAGGAGTGGGGGACCACAGCGGATCAGGTGAGCGGGAGGCATGCACACATGGGCATGAGCGTGACCATCTCGGCGGCGACCGAGCAGGATGCCGAGCAGATCTTCCGACTGCAGTACCTCTGCTTCCAGAGCGAGGCGGCGCTGTACGGCAACTACCGCATCGACCCGCTCGTCCAGACCCTGGACTCCGTGCGCGAGGAGATCGCCGGCGACTGCGTCTACGTCGCGCGGCTCGGCGACGAGGTCGTCGGCACGGTACGCGGGCGGGTGACCGAGGACGGGGCCGCGTCCATCGGCAAGCTCTGCGTCCACCCCCGCCTCCAGGGACACGGCATCGGCGCCCGGCTGCTGCGGGCCGCGGAGGCGGCGCTCGCCGGGGAGCGCGGCGCCAAGCGCTTCCGCCTGCACACCGGTCACCGCAGCGAGAGCAACCTGCGGCTGTACCGGCGGGTCGGCTACGAGACGGTGGGGACGGCGCAGGGCGCGGACGGGGTCCCCATGATCGTCCTGGAGAAGGCGGCCGGGGCGTACGCGACCACCGCCTGAGCGGCGGACGCCTACGCGGTGCGGGCCCGGCGCAGCCAGTACAGGGCGGACAGCGGCAGCAGCACCGGGATGAAGAGATAGCCCATCCCGAAGTCCGACCACACGGTCGCGTCGGGGAAGGCCGACGGCTCCGCCAGGGTCCAGGTGCCGACGGCGAGGACGCCCACCAGCTCGGCGGCGCAGCACACCAGCGCCGCCTTGCGGGCCGTCTCGCCGCCGCGCACCAGGGTGTAGGTGATGAAGCCGTAGACGACGCCCGCGAGGGCGGAGAGCGTGTAGGCGAGCGGTGCCCGGTCGAACTCGGTCGCGATCTGGTACGCGGACCGCGACA
The DNA here is from genome assembly GCA_002155895.1 of Streptomyces rochei. Taxonomy (GTDB): domain Bacteria; phylum Actinomycetota; class Actinomycetes; order Streptomycetales; family Streptomycetaceae; genus Streptomyces; species Streptomyces rochei. The sequence goes on along the minus strand of MUMD01000095.1, from coordinate 93 downwards.
CCGCGCCGACGACCATCACCCCGTACAGCCACACCAGCAGGATGCCCGGGCCGCTGATCAGCCGCTCGCGGGCCGGGCATCCTGCTGGTGTGG
>MUMD01000094.1 GCA_002155895.1 Streptomyces rochei | reverse complement strand
GCACCGCAGCCGGCGCAGGACCGCCCCACCTCCCCCACGACCACCGCACGGCTGTCGCGGGTCGTGCGCAGGACGGTCACAGGCCGCCGGTGCGGAGCCGTCCGCGACGTCAGGCGCGGCCGCGGGCGCGGCGCGAGACCACCGCGCGCAGGACACGGCGGCCCTCCGTGGAGATCTCCAGGGCGCGCCGCAGCCCGGCCGGGCCGTGGCCGGTGAGTGCGTTGAGGACGGTGAGCTGGCGGCGCAGTTCCGCGGCGACCAGCGGCGACGGGGGCTCGGCGCCGTCCTGCCGGCGGAGGTCCTCCCCGGCCGCGTCCCCGGCCGGGTCGAGGAGACGGTGGATGCGGAGCGAGGCCACGGAGCAGGCGTCGGCCCAGGTCCGTATCCCGGCGCCCGAGCACTCGGCGGGCGCGGCGGCCAGCATCCGGCGGGCCAGCAGCACGGCCTCGTCCTCGCCGCTCGCGTCGGGGCCGGCCAGCGCGCCCCGCGCCCGTTCCAGTTCCCGCGCCCAGCCGGGGCCGGGCGGCGCGTCGTCGGCGAGGGTCGCCCACAGGGGCCGCAGGATCTCGTCGTCGCCGTCCAGCAAGGGGACGCAGCGATCCAAACAAGCCAGCCCGCTCCCGGCGAGTCCGCGGGCGTCGGCCCGCGCGATCAGTTCCACCAGGCTCATCCGGTGCCTCCCCTTTTCTGCCGTCCTGCCCCGCTCACGGCCACGGAGCCCGCACTTCCCCTTACTGCGCGCGACGGCCCGGGAGTGTCACAGCGGCACCACGCCCAGCCGGTCGAGGAACCGGAAGAAGAGCTTTTCGGCCACCGGGTCGGAGTCGGTGCCGCCGTCGGCGCCGGTGGCGGACCCCGGCCCCGGACCGCTCCCCGGATCGGCCGACAGCACCTCCGTCAGCTCCCCGGCGCTCGCGGTGTGTCCGGCCTCCGCGGCCCAGGCGACGGCACGCTCGGCGGCGTCGCGGGGCTCGAGGAAGTAGTCCTCCAGCGTGAGCCCCTCCTTCTCGGCCCCGAGGTAGCCGGCCATCGCGGAGCGCGCGAGGCAGGTCGTCCACGCCCCGCTCTCGGGCGCCGCCGCCTCCACGACCACGCAGTCGCTGTCCATGACGTACCCGAACAGCGCGGGCGCGCCGGTCTGCCCGGCCAGGTCGTTCATGTTCCCGACGTCGCCGTCGCCGCCCGGGAACTCCCACACCTGCCAGCCGTCCGGCGCGGACCGGCGCAGGGTCATGTCCGCGGCGCCGGACAGCGCGTCCAGTTCCGCGAGCGGCCGCTCGGCGCGGCCCACGACGAAATACCCCCAGTAGCCCATGTCCCGGCTCCCCCCGGCGTGTCCGTTCGGCTCGCGAAAAGACCACCACAGGCGTACGGCGGTCCGCAGCCCGTTCGGACAATCTCCTGCGGCGGGGGCGGGGGCGGACGGTTCAGTCGAGGCGGTTCGCCAGCGCCTTGAAGTCGGTCCAGGACAGCTCGGGCTTGTCGGGGTCCCACAGTTTCTGGACCGTCGCCGCCAGCGGCAGCCGGATGCCGTCGGCGACCTGCGCCTGTGTCTGGGCGCTCGGGATGTCGCCCCAGACGGCGAAGCTGCCGCCGAGTATCTGGTCGTCGTACTCGGCGTCGACCGGCGTCGTGCCCCGGATGACGCGCGGGGTCCACTGCTCGTAGATGCGCTCGCCGGTGGGGTAGACGAAGGTCTGCGGTTCCCCGAGCACGTAGTAGAGGAACTCGTCGTTGTAGTTGATGACCTCGCGGCCCGCCCTCAGGTACTCGACCGGCTGCCGGGCGCCGATCTCCTTGCCCGTCCAGTAGGCGACCTTGATCTCCTTCAGCGGCTCGACGGACGTGTCCTTGAAGAAGCCGTCGTTCCAGGCGCGCGGCGTGCGGTCGTGGGCCATGACCGTCTTGGCCCGGTCGTTGAGCCAGCCGGTGGTGAGGTCGGCGACGGTGCCGCCGGAGCCGTAGGCCTTGCGGGCGGCGGCGGCCAGGTCCGGGTAGGACGCCTCGGGGTCGGACACCACGAGCGCCTGGTACTCGTCGGCGCCCAGGTGGAACTGGGAGCCGGGGAAGAGGTCGGCGTACTCGTCGAGCAGGTCGTCGACGATCTCGGCGGCCTCGGGATCGGAGATGTCGATCGCGCCGCGGGTGGGCGTGCCCTGCGCGTTGCGCAGCTGGAGGTCCGGGTGGGCGGCGATCACCGCGCCCAGGTGCCCGGGCGAGTCGATCTCGGGGACGACGGTGATGTGCCGGGAGGCGGCGAGGTCGACGATCTCCTTGACCTCGGCCTTGGTCAGGTGGTCCCCGGAGACGACCTCGGGGTGCGAGTCGGACTCGATGCGGAAGGCCTGGTCGTCGGAGAAGTGCAGGCCCAGCTCGTTGAACTTCAGGTCGCCCAGCTCACGTATCCGGTCCTTGATCCAGTCGGCGTCGTAGTGCTTGCGGGCGATGTCCAGCATGAAGCCGCGCCGCTCCTTGGCCGGCTCGTCCTTCACCTCGCCCTCCGGCGCGGTACCGCCGCCGTCCACGGCCTGCTTCAGGGTGCGGGTGCCGTAGTAGACGCCCGCCTCGGCCGGCCCGGTGACGGTGACGCGGCCGTCGCGCACGGTCATGGTGTACGACTCCGGGTCCGCGCCCTTGTCCTCCTCGACGTCAAGCAGCAGGTCCCCGGCGCGCTCGTCGTCCTTCTCCCCCGCGTACGTCAGCCCCAGCTCGCCCGCGATCAGACGCCCCTCGTCGGCGAGGGAGGCGTCGGCGACGACCACGCGGTGGTCCTTCTCGGGCTGCCACCCCGGTCCGCGGGCGGGGGTGTGCTCCCGCACGGCCGGTATCGTGCGCGGCGCCTCGGAGAGCGGGTACGAGCGGCTGGGGCTCGGCGCCGCCGCCTCCCCGGAGGCGCGGGCGGCCGGACCGCCGGTTCCTCCGTCCCCGTCGGTGGCCCACAGGCCGACTCCCACGCCGAGGGCGGCGACCACCGTGCCGGCGATCACGGCCCGCTGCCTGACCTTGTTCGCCGGTGTCCGGCGTCCGTGCTGGCTCACAGCGCCAACCTAGGGCCGCGAGCTTCACCATGCGTCCACCACATGTTCTGAAACTCTCCCGTTCAGGTGAAATTCGGGCATCGGTCGGACACGCCATGCCGTCACTCGATAACGTGACGCCACTTCCTTCGCACAATCCCCTGCCGACACACACGTGACGCCCACGAGGACCACGCTGCCCGTGCACCGTCTTCCAGACCTTTCCGGCCGAGTGGCCATACCGGTACCGGTGCAAACCCGCGCCACACCGGCAACCTCCTCTTCGCTGGAGCGCTTCAACACGGCGCCCGCCGACGAGGCCGCCCTCACCCTCCTGACCTGCCTGAACAGCCGACACTGGGCCCACCGCCTGACCTCCCACCGCCCCTACCCCGACCTCCCGTCCCTCCTGGCGGCCGCGGACGAGGCGGCGTACGACCTCTCCCCGGACGACCTGACGGAGGCGCTGGCCGCGGAGAGCCTCCCGCCCCTCCCGGAGGACACCTACGCGGCGGCCCACACGGCCCTGAACGCGGCGACCGCGGCCTACGAGAGCCGTTTCGGACACGCGTTCGTCATCTGCCTGGACGGCATGCCCGCGAACGAGGCCCTGGACCACGCCCTCGCGGGCATCCGGTCACGATTGGCGAACGATCCCGACGAGGAACGCCAGGTAGCGGCGGACGAGCTTCGGCGCCTGGCGAGAGGCAGGCTGGCCGACACCCTCAGGGGCGCGGGGAACCGTGCGACCGGCCACTGACGGCCCGCACCCGGCAAACCGCCCGAAAGCCCCACCCCTCGAGCCGCCCCGCAGTCACCCCACTGCTCCTTTGAGTGCAACTTTGATCACACAAGCAGGCCCCCCGTAAGCGCCGCAGGCAACCGTCGCTACGATGCTGGGGGCCGGTGGACCGTACCCGGCCGGGCCCGACCGACAAGGAAAGCCGGCGCGGCCCCAATCCCCGCTCCCGGAGGAAACTTCCGTGCCGGCTGGAACGCTGTACCGCGGCCGGGAAGGAATGTGGTCCTGGGTGGCTCACCGAGTCACCGGCGTCCTCATTTTCTTCTTCCTGTTCGTCCACGTGCTGGACACCGCTCTCGTCCGTGTGTCCCCCGAGGCCTACGACACCGTCGTGGCCACGTACAAGACGCCGATCGTCGCGCTTCTGGAGTACGGCCTGGTGGCCGCCATCCTGTTCCACGCGCTCAACGGCCTGCGTGTCATCGCCGTCGACTTCTGGGTCAAGGGCGCCCGCTACCAGAAGCAGATGCTCTGGACCGTCGTCGGTCTGTGGGTCGTGCTGATGCTCGGGGCGATCTACCCCGTCCTCGGCCACGCCGCTCGTGAACTGTTCGGGAGCTGACGCGCATGTCGACCACTGAAACCACCGCCTCCGGCATCGGCCCCGTCGAGGGCGCCGGCGCCTCCGTCTACACCGTGGACAACCCGGCGCCGCTGATCGAGCCGCCCCGCAAGCGGACCAAGAAGTCCCCGAAGTCCACGCGCGGCAACTTCGAGATGGCCGCCTGGCTCTTCATGCGCCTGTCCGGCGTCGTGCTGGTCGTCCTGGTCATCGGCCACCTGCTCATCCAGCTGGTGCTGGACGGCGGCGTCTCCAAGATCGGCTTCGCCTTCGTGGCCGGCCGCTGGGCCTCGCCGTTCTGGCAGGTCTGGGACCTGCTGATGCTCTGGCTCGCGATGCTGCACGGCGCGAACGGCCTGCGCACGGTCATCAACGACTACGCGGAGCGCCCGAACACCCGCCTGTGGCTCAAGGGCCTGCTCTACACCGCCACGGTGTTCACCATCCTGCTGGGCACGCTGGTGATCTTCACCTTCGACCCGAACATCCGCTAGGCACGGGGCTGCGAAAATCATGAAGGTACACAAGTACGACACCGTCATCGTCGGCGCCGGTGGCGCCGGCATGCGCGCGGCCATCGAGTCGACGAAGCGCAGCCGCACCGCCGTCCTGACGAAGCTCTACCCCACCCGCTCCCACACGGGCGCCGCGCAGGGCGGCATGGCCGCCGCGCTGGCCAACGTGGAGGAGGACAACTGGGAGTGGCACACCTTCGACACGGTCAAGGGCGGTGACTACCTGGTCGACCAGGACGCCGCCGAGATCCTGGCGAAGGAGGCCATCGACTCGGTCCTCGACCTGGAGAAGATGGGCCTGCCCTTCAACCGGACGCCGAACGGGACGATCGACCAGCGCCGCTTCGGCGGTCACTCCCGCAACCACGGCGAGGCCCCGGTCCGCCGGTCCTGCTACGCGGCCGACCGCACCGGTCACATGATCCTCCAGACGCTGTACCAGAACTGCGTCAAGGAGGGCGTGGAGTTCTTCAACGAGTTCTACGTCCTGGACCAGCTGATCACCGAGGTCGACGGCGTCAAGAAGTCGGCCGGTGTGGTGGCCTACGAGCTGGCGACCGGCGAGATCCACGTCTTCCAGGCGAAGTCCGTGATCTACGCCTCCGGCGGCACCGGCAAGTTCTTCAAGGTGACCTCCAACGCGCACACGCTGACCGGTGACGGCCAGGCGGCCGTGTACCGGCGCGGGCTGCCGCTGGAGGACATGGAGTTCTTCCAGTTCCACCCGACCGGCATCTGGCGCATGGGCATCCTGCTGACGGAGGGCGCCCGCGGTGAGGGCGGCATCCTCCGCAACAAGGACGGCGAGCGCTTCATGGAGAAGTACGCGCCGGTCATGAAGGACCTCGCCTCGCGTGACGTCGTCTCGCGCTCCATCTACACGGAGATCCGCGAGGGCCGCGGCTGCGGTCCCGAGGGCGACCACGTCTACCTCGACCTCACCCACCTCCCGCCGGAGCAGCTGGACGCCAAGCTGCCCGACATCACGGAGTTCGCGCGGACCTACCTCGGCATCGAGCCCTACACGGACCCGATCCCGATCCAGCCGACCGCGCACTACGCCATGGGCGGCATCCCGACCAACGTCGAGGGCGAGGTCCTGGCGGACAACACCACCGTCGTCCCGGGCCTGTACGCGGCCGGCGAGGTGGCCTGCGTGTCCGTGCACGGCGCCAACCGCCTGGGCACCAACTCGCTGCTGGACATCAACGTCTTCGGCAAGCGCGCCGGCATCGCGGCGGCGGAGTACGCGCAGAAGGCGGACTTCGTCGAGCTGCCGGAGAACCCGGAGTCGCTGGTCGTCGAGCAGATCGAGCGGCTGCGTTCCTCCACCGGCAACGAGCGGGTGGCGACCCTGCGCCGCGAGCTGCAGGAGACCATGGACGCCAACGTCATGGTGTTCCGCACCGAGCAGACGATCAAGACGGCGGTCGAGAAGATCGCCGAGCTGCGCGAGCGGTACAAGAACGTCGCCATCCAGGACAAGGGCCGGCGCTTCAACACCGACCTGCTGGAGGCCGTCGAGCTGGGCAACCTGCTCGACCTGGCCGAGGTCATGGCGGTGTCCGCGCTCGCCCGCAAGGAGTCGCGCGGTGGTCACTACCGCGAGGACTTCCCCAACCGCGACGACGTCAACTTCATGCGCCACACCATGGCGTACCGCGAGGTGGGCGCCGACGGCACCGAGACCATCCGGCTCGACTACAAGCCGGTCGTCCAGACCCGCTACCAGCCGATGGAGCGTAAGTACTGATGGCTACCCCTGTCATGGAGAAGAGCGACAAGGCCCCCGAGCCCGGTTTCGCCGACTCCCCGTACATCACGGTCACCTTCCGCGTCCGGCGGTTCAACCCGGAGGTCTCGGCCGAGGCGACCTGGGAAGACTTCCAGCTGGAGATCGACCCGAAGGAGCGTGTCCTCGACGCGCTGCACAAGATCAAGTGGGACCTGGACGGAAGCCTGACCTTCCGCCGTTCCTGCGCGCACGGCATCTGCGGGTCGGACGCCATGCGGATCAACGGCAAGAACCGCCTCGCCTGCAAGACGCTGATCAAGGACATCAGCCCCGAGAAGCCGATCACGGTCGAGCCCATCAAGGGCCTGACGGTCCTCAAGGACCTGGTCGTCGACATGGAGCCGTTCTTCCAGGCGTACCGGGACGTGATGCCCTTCCTGATCACGAAGGACACCAACGAGCCGACGCGTGAGCGGCTGCAGTCCGCCGAGGACCGCGAGCGCTTCGACGACACGACCAAGTGCATCCTGTGCGCCGCGTGCACGTCCTCGTGCCCGGTGTTCTGGAACGACGGCCAGTACTTCGGCCCGGCCGCGATCGTCAACGCCCACCGCTTCATCTTCGACTCGCGTGACGAGGCCGGCGAGCAGCGGCTGGAGATCCTCAACGACCGCGACGGCGTCTGGCGCTGCCGCACGACCTTCAACTGCACGGACGCCTGCCCGCGCGGTATCGAGGTCACCAAGGCGATCGCGGAGGTGAAGCGGGCGCTGATCACGCGCCGCTTCTGACCCGCACGCGCCGAGCACACGGCCGAGGGCCCCGATCGGGACGATCGGGGCCCTCGGCCGTACTGCGGGACGGTGAGGCAGCGTCAGCCGCGCAGCACCCGGCCTTCCTTGTCCGTGCGGTCCTTGCTGGTCAGGAAGAGGATGCCGTCGATCAGGGCCCAGAAGCCCAGGCCGCCGCAGGTGAGGAGCTGGGCGACGCCGACGCCGACGGAGCCCACGTAGAACCGGCCGATGCCCAGGCCGCCCAGGAAGATCTGGAGCAGACCGGCGACGATCTTCGACTTGTCGGAGTACGGGCGGCCCTGCGGGTCGTAGCCGTAGGGAGCGGCGGGGTTCGGGGGGACGGTCATGCTGGTGCTCCTGGGGAGAGGTGGGAACGGGCCGGGACGGATGGCCGCCCGGGGGCCCAGGAAGGAACACCGCTGATCGCGCACGGAATTGCACGGCGGTCCACGTAGCGCCGTGGACGTCCCCCCTGTGCGTGAGGAGCTTAGAGAGACCGGTGGGGCGAGCGGGAGTGGAATCGATCAAACGTTCCCGTTCTGTGATCAAAGGCGCACCGCCGGCCCGGGACGCTCACACGAGGTTGCGCGCCACCGTCCAGGCCACCGCGGCCCCCAGGATCAGCGCCTGGGCCCACGGGGCGACCCTGGGCCGGTAGAAGCGCCCGCGCAGGCCCTCCACGGTCCAGCGGCCCCACAGCGCCAGCGCGAAGGGCGCGGCGAGCAGCAGGGCGCGGTTGTCCAGCCAGGCCGCGGCGAAGTGACCGTGCATCAGGTCGTACGTCATGCGGGTACCGCCGCAGGCCGGGCAGAGCAGCCCGGTGACGTACCGGAAGGGGCACCGGGGCAGCAGGTGGCCGGATTCGTGCGGGTCGGTGAACCACAGGTACCCGGCGCCCGCGGCACCCGCGACGAGCACCGCGAGGGGCGCCGCCGCGGGATGCCACGGCGGGCGCCGCCCCTCGGACGGTGCGGACCGGGCCGCGTCAGCCACGCAGGATCCGCCCCTGGGCGTCCGTACGGTCGTTGCTGACCAGGAACATGATGCCGTCGATCAGCGCCCAGAAGCCGAGCCCGCCGCAGGTGAGGAGCTGGGCTATGCCCATGCCGACGTTGCCGACGTAGAAGCGGCCGATGCCGAAGCTGCCGAGGAAGAGCTGGAGGACGCCGGCGACGATCTTCGACTTGTCGGAGACCGGGCGACCGTAGGGGTCGTAGCCGTAGGGCGCGTTGGGGTCCGCCGCGTAGTAGCCGGGCGCCTGCTGGTAAGGGGTCTGGTAGCCGCCAGGGGGCTGCTGGTAGCCGCCGGAGGGCTGCTGGGGGCCACCCTGGGGGTAGCCGTAGGGCCCCGCCTGGCCGGTCGGGCCGGGGGGCTGGTTCGGGTAGCCGTAACCGGGCGGCTGGGACGGCTGCTGCGGCTGCTCGCTCACAGTGGTGTCACTCCTGGACGTTGCGGAAAACTGCCGGTCATATTGCAGGACTGTGCGAACAAAGAGAAGTCGGGGCCCGGGAGTACCGTCCGCCCCAACGAGTGACCCCGCCGCCGCCTCGCCCCCGATTGCTCCGACTTCACGCCGTACGCACCTAATGTGACGTCATGTCAGATCATGAGTCGTACGAACTGCTCGGGTTCGACAACGTGCTCCTGCCCGTCGGGGACCTCGGCGCGGCCGTCGACTTCTACGAGCGGGCGGGCTTCCCGGTCGCCTACCGGCTGGACGAGGCCGGGATCGCCCTGCTGAAGGTGGGGGTCGAGACGCCGGGGCTCCTGCTGCGCCTGGAGGAGGAGTTCGGGCGCCAGCCGCCGATGTGGCCCTCCACGCGGGTGTGGCTGGAGGTGACGGACGCCCGCACCGCCGCCCGCGAGCTGCGCGCCGCGGGAGTGCCGCCGCTGGACGAGCCGTTCCCCGTCGCCACCGGCTGGACCGTCGAGTTCGCCGACCCGTGGGGGAACGTCATCGGGCTCACGGACTACTCGAAGCGGCCGGAGCTGGGCCGCCGCCCCTGACCCCCACCCCCCGGTTGAACGTGTTCAAAAACAGGTCTACAGTCTCTCCCGTCAGCGTTTTGAACGCGTTCAAGAAGGGGTGGGGCATGGACCGCACCGTCATCGCCTACGTCATCTACCTGGTCGTCAGCATCGGTCTGACCGTCTGGGTGGCCCGCACGCTCAGCCGCAACGGCCGGGTCTTCCTCGCCGACGTGCTGCACGGGAACGAGAAGCTCGCCGACGCCGTCAACCACCTGCTGGTGGTCGGCTTCTATCTGGTGAACCTCGGCTTCGTCGCCCTCTACCTGAGCGGCGACGAGACCATCACCGACACCCGCGGCATCTTCGAGGCCCTCTCCACCAAGCTGGGCGTGGTGCTGCTGGTGCTCGGCGTGATGCACCTGGGCAACGTGTACGTGCTCAACAAGATCCGGCGGCGCGGGATGATGGAGCGCGAGCAGGTGCCGCCGGTCCCGCCGCAGGGCTGGGTCGCTCCGACGGCCGGAGCCTGAGCCGATGGCCCACGCCCCCGGGACGGCCGGCGCCCCCGTGCGCCGGCTCACCGTCCTCTACGACGCCGAGTGCCCCCTGTGCACCCACGTCCGGGACTGGCTGCTGCGGCAGCCGCGGCTGGTCCCGCTGGAGCTGGTCCCGGCCGCGTCGGACGAGGCCCGCCGGAGCTTCCCCGGCCTCGACCACGCGGCCACCCTCGACGAGGTCACCGCCGTCGGCGACGCCGGCCAGGTCTACCGGGGCCCCGCCGCCTGGGTCGTCGTCCTGTGGGCGCTGCGCGGGTACCGCGCGCTCGCCCACCGGCTGGCCACGCCCACCGGGGCGGTGCTGGCCCGGGGAGCCGTCCTCGCCGCCGCGAAATGGCGGGGCGGTCAGCAGCGGTGGGGCGGCGGCGGGTACCGCCGGGCCGACGGGTGGGTCTACGAGCCGCGCCTCGGCTGGCGGTACACCGGACGAGGCTGTGCCGACGGCGCCTGCGCCACTGACTAGGCTCTGGTCCCGTGCCCGCGAAGAACGACGGCCCCGACGACGGCGCCCACCTCAGCAAGTCCGAGCAGACCCGCGCGCTGATCCTGGAGACGGCCATGCGGCTGTTCCAGGAGCGCGGCTACGACCGGACGACGATGCGGGCCATCGCCCAGGAGGCCGGCGTCTCCGTGGGCAACGCCTACTACTACTTCGCGGGCAAGGAGCATCTGATCCAGGGCTTCTACGACCGGATCGCCGCCGAGCACCAGGCGGCGGTCCGGGAGGTGCTGGCCCGTGAGACCGACCTGGAGGCGCGCCTGGCGGGCGTGCTGAAGGTCTGGCTGGACATCGCGACGCCGTACCACGAGTTCGCGGTGCAGTTCTTCAAGAACGCCGCCGACCCGGACAGCCCGCTCAGCCCCTTCTCCCCGGAGTCGGAGCACGCGCGCGAGGAGGCGATCAGCATCCACCGCGCGGTGCTCGCCGGGGCGAAGACCAAGGTCCCCGAGGAGCTGCGGGACATCCTGCCCGAGCTGATGTGGCTCTCGCAGATGGGTCTCGTCCTGTACTGGATCTTCGACCGCACGGAGGGCCGCGAGCGCAGCTACCGGCTCGCCGAGCGCGGCGCCCGGCTCACGGCGCGGGGCGTGGTGCTGGCCCGGTTCCGGGTGCTGCGCCCGCTGGTGCGCGAGGTGCACGAGCTGTTCACGGACTTCCTGCCGGGGATGACCAAGGCGCTGCCGGACCCGGCGAGGAAGCCCTCGTCCCCGAGGGGCACCGCCCCTCAGGCCTGACGGGAGGCCAGCTCGATCACCGTGATGTCCGACTCCGCGCCGACGCGCGTGGGCGGCCCCCAGGCGCCCGCGCCCCGGCTGACGTACAGCTGGGTGTCGCCGTAGCGCTCCAGGCCCGCCAGGGTCGGGTTGGCGGCGCCCGCGATGAGGTTGCCCGGCCAGAGCTGGCCGCCGTGGGTGTGGCCGGCCAGGATCAGCGGGTAGCCGTCCGCCGTGTAGGAGTCCAGGACGCGCAGGTACGGGGCGTGCACGACGCCCATCGAGAAGTCGGCCGTGCCGGACGGGCCGCCGGCCACCTCCGCGTACCGGTCTCGCTTGATGTGCGGGTCGTCCAGTCCCGTCAGCTCGACGGACACGCCCTCGACCTTGAGGGTGCCGCGGGTGTTGGTGAGGTTCTGCCAGCCGGCGGCGTCGAAGCCGTCGCGCAGGTCCTCCCACGGGTTGTGGACGGCGCCCACGGCGGGCGCGTTGCCGTTCAGACCGTGGCGGCCCTGGGCCTTCTCGATCAGGTACCGGGCGGGATTGCGCAGCTTGGGGCCGTAGTAGTCGTTGGAGCCGAAGACGTAGGCGCCGGGGAACTCCATCAGGGGCCCGAGGGCGTCCAGGACCTCCGGGACACCGTCCGGGTCGGACAGGTTGTCGCCGGTGTTGATCACGAAGTCGGGGCGCAGGCCGGCCAGCGAACGCAGCCAGCGCTGCTTCTTGCGCTGGCCGCCGACCATGTGGATGTCGGAGACCTGGAGCACGCGCAGCGGGCGCATCCCGGAGGGCAGGACGGGGATCGTCACCCGTCGCAGGCGGAAGGAACGGGCCTCGAAGCCCGCCGCGTAGACCAGTCCGGCGGCGCCAACCGCCGTGATTCCCAGGGGTACTCCGTATCGCGCGCGCATGGGTCCATCGTCGCAGAAGCGGGGGAGTGAGCCGGCCGCGCGTCCGTTCGCCGGGGCACCCTTTAATCGGCAGGCGCCCCTTCCCCGGCACCTGCGACAATCGTCACCATGACCACGCTCAAGTCGAAGCTGCAGGATGACCTCAACGCCGCGATCAAGGAGCGCGACGAGCTCCGCTCCTCGACGCTCCGGCTGACGCTCGCCGCGATCACCAAGGAGGAGGTCGCGGGGAAGGAGAAGCGGGAGCTCTCCGACGACGAGGTGCAGAAGGTGATCACCCGCGAGGCGAAGAAGCGCCGTGAGGCCGCCGAGGCCTTCGCGCAGGGCGGCCGTGCCGAGAGCGCCGAGCGCGAGAAGGCGGAGGGCGAGGTGCTCGCGGCCTACCTGCCCAAGCAGCTCTCCGACGACGAGCTGAACGCGATCGTCGCGCAGGCCGTCGAGGAGGCGAAGGCGGCGGGCGCCGAGGGACCGCGGGCCATGGGTGCCGTCATGAAGATCGTCAACCCGAAGGTGGCCGGACAGGCCGAGGGCGGCCGGGTCGCCGCCGCGGTGAAGAAGCTGCTCGCGGGCTGACCCGCCCGGGCGCCCGCCCGGCGCCGGCACGAGCGAGGCCGGTGGCCCCTCCGGGAGGAGGAGCCACCGGCCTTCGTCGTCGTATTGCGGAGTACGTACCCCGTACGTACGGGGCACGGCTACAGGAGTACGTGTCGCGGTACCGGTGACGCGTACGACCTCAGTCGCGCCGCCCCCCGGGCCCGTTCCCGCCGTTGCCCTGGCCCTGGATGAAGTTGCCCCAGCCGCCGTCGTTGCCGCCGTTGCCCGTGCCGCCGTCGATCAGGCCACCGATGACGCCGCCGGCGTCGTCGCCGTTGCCCCCGTCGTCCCGGCCGCCGCCGTCGTTCCCCCGGCCGTTGTCCCGGTCCCGGCCCTTGTCCTTGTCGGCCGCGTCCGGGATGTCGACGAGGTTGAAGTCGTCGGCGGGCTTGCCCTCCAGGGCGCCCGACATCATGTCCCGCCAGATCGGGCCGGGGACCGCGCCACCGAAGACCTTGTCGTGCGGGACGCCGCCGATGGTGATGTTGACCATCTTCCGCTCGTGCTTCGGGTCACCGACCCACACGGCGCCCGCCAGGTTCGGCGTGTAGCCCACGAACCATGCCGCGTAGCGCTCGTCGGTCGTACCGGTCTTGCCCGCGCTGTCCCGGCTGTCCAGGCCGGCCTGGGTACCCGTACCGTCCTCGACGACGCCCCGCAGGAGCGTGTTGATGGTGTCGGCCGTGGTCTCGGACATGGCCCGCGAGCAGGTGGACTTCGGGACCTCGAGCGACTTGCTCTTGTTGCCGATCCGCTGGCTGATCGACTCGATGGCGATCGGCGTGCAGTACATGCCGCGCGAGGCGAAGGCCGCGTAGGCGCTCGCCATGGTCAGCGGGGAGACCTCGGTGACGCCGAGGGCGATGGACGGGGTCTGCTCCAGCTTGTTGCCGTTGGCGCGCTCGACGCCCATCTTGTCCGCCATCTGCGTCACCGGGCAGATGCCGATGTCGCTGATCAGCTGCACGTAGTAGGTGTTGACCGAGAGGGCGGTCGCCTCCTTCATGTCGTACGGGCCGACCTCGGTCTCGTTCTCGTTGGCGAGCTTCGCGCCCTCGTTGTTCACCCAGTTCTTGCCGCCGCAGGCCGCGACCGGGCTCGGGTACTCCATCTCGTACGGCGAGGAGTACGACTTCGTCGCGGGCATGCCGCCCTCGAGCGCGGCGGCGGCCACGATCGGCTTGAAGGTCGAGCCGGGCTGGTAGCCGGCGCCTCCGCCCATGTCGTTGTTGACCGACAGGTTGAGCGTCGTCTCGCCCTGCTTGATGTCGACGCCGTAGGGGCGCGACTGGCCCATCGCCACGATCTTCCCGGTGCCGGGCTCGACGATGGTGGCCGCGGTCGCCACGTCGTCGCTCGTGTAGACGTGGTCCTTGATCGACTGCTGCGCCGACTCCTGGGCCTGCGGGTCGAGGGTGGTGCGGATCGTCAGGCCGCCCTGGTTCCAGATCTTGGCCCGGTCCTCCTTGGTCTTGCCGAAGACCGGGTCGCTCAGGAAGACCTCGCGCACGTAGTCGCAGAAGAAGCCGGCGCCCTTGACGGCCGTGATGCAGCCGTTCTTGGGCCGGCTGACCTTCAGCCCGAGCGGCGCGGCCTGCGCCTTGTCGGCCTCCGCCTGGGAGATGTCGCCGACCTGGGCCATGCGCTCCAGGACGACGTTGCGCCGCTTGGTGGCCTCGGCCTCGTCGTTGACCGGGTCGTACCGGCTGGGCGACTGGACGATGCCGGCCAGGAGCGCGGCCTCCTGCACGTTGAGGTCCTTGGCGGACTTCGAGAAGTAGCGCTGGGAGGCGGCCTCGACGCCGTACGCCTGCTGGCCGAAGAACGTGATGTTCAGGTAGTTCTCGAGGATCTTCTTCTTGCCCAGCTCCTCCTCGACCTGGATCGCCAGCTTCAGCTCGCGGATCTTGCGGCCGATGGTCTGCTGGGTGGCCTGGGCGACCTTCGTCGGGTCGTCGCCGGCCTCCTCCACGAAGACGTTCTTCACGTACTGCTGCGTGAGCGTGGACGCGCCCTCGGACACCTCGCCGCTGCGCGCGTTCTTGTTGAGCGCGCGCAGGACGCCCTTCAGGTCGACCGCGCCGTGCTCGTAGAAGCGGGAGTCCTCGATCGCGACGATCGCCTTCTGCATGTACGGCGAGATCTCCTTGAGGGGGACCACCGTGCGGTCGCGCGAGTACACCGTGGCGATCGTGCCGCCCTCGGCGTCGAGGATGGAGGTGCGCTGGCTGAGCGGGGGAGTCTTCAGGTTGGCCGGGAGGGCGTCGAAGCTCTCCACCGACCCCTTGGCCGCCAGCCCCAGCGCGCCCACCGCGGGCAACGCGATGCCGGCCAGCACGGCTCCCGCGAGGACACTGACACCGAGGAACTTGGCGGCCTGCTGCGTGGGAGACAGACCACCGCCCGAGCGCTTCTTTGGCATGGAGGCAGCCTACGTTCTCATTCGCCGGACACGCGTATATGCCTTGGCCTAAGCTGCACTCAACTGTCACAGCAGTGAGGCCACGTATCAATACGTCCGGCGACCCCGAATCGTTCCGGATCCACTCGACTTTCTTCCGAGGGGCCCCGCTGGGGGGCGCGTTGGTGTGTACCGGCGTGCGTCACGGCGTGGGGGGTGCGTGTCCGAATCCGCCTCGTGTGTCAATCGGTGTCCGTTGTGGCGCAGCAAGAATGACCCGTATGCCGGGATAATCACGCATGTCGCCAGCTCACTCCCCCGGGTGATCTGCCGCTTACCCATAGTCCGTTCGGGCCATTCAAGATTGGGCCCGAAGGGGGTGTTGCGCTGTGCCCACCTTCCGTAACGTCCTCAACTGGCGGCGGTGAATATGCCGCTGCCGCCGTGGGGGAGCCTCGATTCGGGAGAGGACGGCGCCGGTATGGGCTGGGTAACCGACTGGAGTGCGCAGGCCGCCTGCCGCACTACCGATCCGGACGAACTGTTCGTTCAAGGAGCAGCGCAGAACAGGGCCAAGGCGGTGTGCACCGGATGTCCGGTGCGGACCGAGTGCCTGGCCGACGCGCTCGACAACCGCGTCGAGTTCGGCGTGTGGGGAGGCATGACGGAGAGGGAGCGCCGCGCACTGCTGCGCCGGCGGCCCACCGTGACCTCCTGGCGCCGGCTCCTGGAGACGGCGCGGACGGAGTACGAGCGAGGGGCCGGCATCGTGCCCCTCGACGACGAAGAGGTCTACGAGAACTACGCGGCCGTGGGCTGAGCGGGGCAGGACGCCCCCTCGGCCGCGGGTGCCCAGGCCGGCTCAGGCCCTCGGCTCGGGCGCTCGGATCAGGCGCCCGGATCAGGCGCCCGGCTCGGGCAGCTCCGGACGGCCCGCCGCGAGACGGGCCCCGATGTCCCGCAGCCCCGCGAGGTCGTGCACGTCGCCGGGGAGCGCGGCCACTTCGGTGACCGCCACCTCGGGATGACGCGCGGTGAAGCGGTCCCGCGTGCGCTGCTCGCGGGCGAGCAGGTGCATGCGCTCCGCGTGCAGCCGCAGCAGACCCGCGGCGAGCCGGTCGGCGGACCGCTCCGGCGTGTCCTCCGCGGTGCCGGGAGCCTCGGTGCGCTGGGACGTCTCGGTGGGCCGGGAAGCCTCGGGTTCCTCGGGAGCGGACTCGGGAGAGCCTGAACTGTCTTGTGTGTCGGGGGAGTTACGAAGTCCAGCTTTCCCGTCGTCCTGATCCACAATGCGGGGATCCTCAAGATTTTCCGCGGCGGCGAGCGCCCGCTCGGCCGACAGCCGGTCGGCGCCGCTGCCGTGGACCCGGTTGAGCACCAGACCCGCGAGCGGCATGTCCTCGGCGGCCAGCCGCTCCACGAAGTACGCGGCCTCGCGCAGGGCGTCCCGCTCCGGGGCCGCGACCACCAGGAACGCCGTCCCGGGCGCCTGCAGCAGCTTGTACGTGGCGTCCGCGCGGGTGCGGAAGCCGCCGAACATCGAGTCCATCGCGGCCACGAAGGTCTGCACGTCCTTCAGGAACTGCCCGCCCAGCACCTTCCCCAGGACGCCGGTCATCATCGACATCCCGACGTTCAGGAACTTCATGCCGGCGCGTCCGCCGACCTTCGCCGGGGCCAGCAGGACGCGGATCAGCTTGCCGTCCAGGAAGGAACCGAGACGCTTGGGGGCGTCCAGGAAGTCCAGCGCCGAACGGGACGGCGGGGTGTCCACGACGATGAGGTCCCAGTCGTCCCGGGCCCGCAGCTGCCCCAGCTTCTCCATCGCCATGTACTCCTGCGTGCCCGCGAAGCCCGCCGAGAGCGACTGGTAGAAGGGGTTGCCCAGGATCGCCGCCGCTCGGTCGGGATCCGCGTGCGCCTCGACGATCTCGTCGAAGGTGCGCTTCATGTCGAGCATCATGGCGTGCAGCTCGCCGCCCGCCGAGTCGTCGACGCCCTTGACCCGGCGCGGGGTGTTGTCCAGCGAGTCGATGCCCATCGACTGGGCGAGCCGCCGGGCCGGGTCGATGGTGAGGACGACCACCTTGCGGCCGCGCTCGGCCGCGCGCAGGCCCAGGGCCGCCGCCGTGGTCGTCTTGCCGACCCCGCCGGAGCCGCAGCACACCACGATGCGGGTCTTCGGGTCCTCCAGCAGCGGGTCGACGTCGAGCACCCGCGCGGGGGACAGATGCCGCGCGCCCTCCTGGTGGCGCGCGGCCGGGTCCGGGCTCGGGCTCATGCGATCCCCTGCTTCCGCAGCTCGGTGGCCAGTTCGTACAGGCCCGCCAGGTCCATGCCCTCGGCGAACAACGGCAGTTCGTGCAGCGGCAGGCCGAGATCGGTCAGGACGGCCCGCTGCTCCTCCTCCAGCGCGTACCGCTCGGCGTACTCCTCGGCCTGCGCCAGCAGCGGGTCCACCAGCCGCTCGGCGTGCCCGCCGCGCCGCGCCCCGCCGAGCCCGGCACCGGACAGGGAACGGGCCAGTGCCGCCCGCGGTGTGTCGCGTACGAGGTCCAGGTCGGCGGCGTCCAGCACCGCCGGCCGGACCATGTTGACGATGACCCGCCCCACCGGGAGCCGCGCCGCCCGCAGCTCGGCGATGCCGTCCGCGGTCTCCTGGACCGGCATCTCCTCCAGCAGCGTCACCAGGTGCACGGCGGTCTCCCGCGACTTCAGCACCCGCATCACCGCCTGCGCCTGATTGTGTATCGGGCCCACCTTCGCGAGCCCGGCCACCTCGTCGTTGACGTTGAGGAAGCGGGTGATGCGTCCGGTCGGCGGGGCGTCCATGACGACGTAGTCGTAGACGAAGCGTCCGCTCCTGTCCTTGCGCCGCACCGCCTCGCACGCCTTGCCGGTCAGCAGGACGTCCCGGACCCCGGGCGCGATGGTGGTCGCGAAGTCGATGGCGCCGAGCTTCTTCAGGGCCCGGCCGGCGCTGCCCAGCTTGTAGAACATCTGGAGGTAGTCCAGCAGGGCCAGTTCGGGGTCGATGGCGAGGGCGTACACCTCCCCGCCCCCGGGAGCGACGGCGATCTTCCGCTCCTCGTAAGGCAGCGCCTCCGTTTCGAAGAGCTGCGCGATGCCCTGGCGACCCTCGACCTCGACGAGAAGCGCGCGCTTCCCCTCGGTGGCCAGGGCCAGCGCGAGGGCCGCGGCCACCGTGGTCTTGCCGGTTCCGCCCTTGCCACTGACGACCTGGAGCCTGCTCACGTATTCGAGCGTAACCAGTCCGCGCGCCGAGTACGCCGGAGGCTGTGGACAACGTCGTACGGATCTCGTGCGGATCGACGTCCTCCGGGGCGCCGGCCGGCCGCCGCAGCGGTGCCGGAGGGCGGCCGGGCAACGGCTAGAGTCGGCCACATGACCAAGTGGGAATACGCAACCGTGCCGCTGCTCGTCCACGCCACGAAGCAGATTCTGGACACCTGGGGCGAGGACGGCTGGGAGCTCGTCCAGGTCGTGCCCGGGCCGAACAACCCCGAGCAGCTCGTGGCCTACCTGAAGCGGGAGAAGCAGGCGTGAGCGCCGTCGAGGCCAAGCTGGCCGAGCTGGGTCTGACGCTGCCCGAGGTGGTCCCGCCGCTGGCCGCCTATCAGCCGGCCGTGCGGTCCGGGCCGTACGTCTACACCTCCGGCCAGCTCCCGATGATCGACGGCAAGCTCGCGGTCACCGGCAAGGTGGGCGGCGAGGTCACGCCGGAGGAGGCCAAGGAGCTGGCCCGCACCTGCGCGCTGAACGCCCTGGCCGCCGTCAAGTCCGTCGCCGGCGACCTGGACCGCGTCGCGCGTGTCGTGAAGGTCGTCGGCTTCGTCGCCTCCGCGAGCGACTTCACCGGCCAGCCCGGCGTGATCAACGGCGCCAGCGAGCTGCTCGGCGAGGTCCTGGGCGACAAGGGCGTCCACGCCCGCAGCGCGGTCGGCGTGGCGGTCCTGCCGCTGGACGCGCCGGTCGAGGTCGAGGTCCAGGTCGAGCTGACCGAGGCGTAGGGCACCACCGCGTCGGTGATCGGTGGGCTGCCGGAGGCGCAGGGCGCGGGGCTGCGGCTGCGGGCCGCCCCTCGGCACGGCGCACCGGCGCGGTCGTCGGCGCTTTGCCGGCCCGGCAACAAACCTCGCCTTCCCCGCGCGCGGCGCCGCAGGATCGGTCCCGGTGCCGGGCGGTGCCGGGACCGGCCCGACGCGGGTCCCGTCCCCGCCCGGCGCCGACCGACCGCACGCGCCAGGAGGAACCATGCCGCAGACGTCCGCGACCGACCGTCACCGTCCCGTCCACCGTCTGGTGCCGTCCCCGGCCGGCCGGATCCACCTGGTGGAACAGGGCAGCGGGCCGCTCGTCCTGCTCGTCCACGGCTTCCCGGAGTCCTGGTACTCCTGGCGCCGCCAGCTCCCCGCGCTCGCCGCCGCCGGCTACCGCGCGGTCGCCGTCGACGTACGCGGCTACGGGCGTTCCTCCCGGCCGCAGGCGGTCGAGGCGTACCGGATGCTCGACCTGGTGGCGGACAACGTCGCCGTGGTCGAGGCCCTGGGGGAGCGGTCCGCGGTGGTCGTCGGCCACGACTGGGGCGCGACCGTCGCCGCGCACTCCGCGCTGCTGCGGCCCGACGTGTTCCGCGCGGTGGGCCTGCTCAGCGTGCCGTACACCCCGCCGGGCGGTCCGCGGCCGAGCGAGGTCTTCGCCGGGATGAGCGACCCCGCCGGGCCGTTCGCCGGGCAGGAGTTCTACGTCTCCTACTTCCAGGAGCCCGGCCGGGCCGAGGCGGAGATCGAGCCGGACGTACGCGGCTGGCTCGCCGGTTTCTACTCCGCCCTGTCCGCCGACACGATGCCCGGCCCCGAGGCGCCCGACCCGCACTTCGTCGCCCCCGGCGGCACGCTGCGCGAGCGGTTCCCGGCCCACGGGCGGCTGCCCTCCTGGCTGAGCGAGGAGGAGCTGGACGTGTACGCGGGGGAGTTCGAGCGCACCGGTCTGACCGGTGCCCTCAACCGCTATCGCAACATGGACCGCGACTGGGCCGACCTGGCCGCTCACCGGGGTGCCCCGATCACCCAGCCGTCCCTCTTCCTGGGTGGCGGCATGGACGCCTCCACCACCTGGCTGTCCGACGCGATCGAGGCGTACTCCGACACCCTCCCCGGCCTGTCCGCCTCGCACCTCCTCGACGGCTGCGGCCACTGGCTCCAGCAGGAGCGGCCCGAGGAGACGAACCGGCTGCTCACCGAGTGGCTGGCCGGCCTTCCCGGCTGACGCCCGCCCTGCCCCGGGGACCACTCGAACATCCGCCCGTCACCGGATAGCCTCCGCCCATGGCGAACGGTCAGGCGAACGAGCAGGCGAACGGCCAGTGGTATCCACCGGAGTGGCCGGACCGCATCCGCGCGCTGGCGGCCGGCACCCTCACGCCGGTCGCCCCCAAGCGCGCGGCCACGGTGATGCTCCTGAAGGACACCGCCACCGGTCCGGCCGTCCACATGCTGCGCCGCCGCACCTCCATGGCGTTCGCCGGGGGTGCGTACGCCTATCCGGGCGGCGGTGTCGACCCGCGCGACGACGACCGTGACGTCGGCTGGGCGGGCCCCGCGCGCGCGTGGTGGGCGGACCGGCTCGGCGTCGACGAGGCGGGCGCCCAGGCGATCGTCTGCGCGGCCGTGCGGGAGACCTTCGAGGAGGCCGGCGTGCTGCTGGCCGGCCCGACCGGCGACTCGGTGGTCGGCGACACGACCGGCGCCGACTGGGAGGCCGACCGGGCCGCCCTGGTCGCCCGTGAGCTGTCCTTCGCGGAATTCCTGGACCGCCGGGGCCTCGTCCTGCGCTCCGACCTGCTGGGCGCCTGGGCCCGGTGGATCACCCCGGAGTTCGAGTCCCGCCGCTACGACACGTGGTTCTTCGTGGCCGCCCTGCCCGAGGGCCAGCGCACCCGCAACGCCTCCACGGAGGCCGACCGCACCGTCTGGATCACCCCGGCCGACGCGGCCGCCGGGTACGACCGGGGCGAACTGCTGATGATGCCGCCGACCATCGCGACCCTGCGCGGCCTGGCGGAGTGCGCGACGGCGGCCGGGGCGCTCGCCTCGGCCCCGGGCCGCGACATGACGCCGGTCCTGGCGCGGGCGCGGCTGGACGGCGAGGAGATCGTGCTCTCCTGGCCGGGGCACGACGAGTTCACCAAGCACGTCCCGCACACGGCCTCGAACGCGACACCGAGCACAGCGCCGCACACCGCCTCGAACGCGACACCGAGCACAGCGCCGCACACGGCACCGGTGTCGCCGGTGACACCCTCCGACCCGACCCCGGGAGCCCCCGCATGACGGACGCAGCAGCACTGCCGGGCCGGCCGAGGGGCGGTGTCCTGTCGGGGCCCGCCACCGCGCGCGCGGTGAACGTCCTGGCGCCCAACGCCTCCGCGATGACCCTGGACGGCACGAACACCTGGATCCTCGCCGAGCCCGACTCCGACCTGGCCGTGGTGGTGGACCCGGGCCCGTTGGACGAGACGCACCTCCGGCGCGTGATCGACACGGCCGAGCGGGCGGGCAAGCGCGTCGCCCTGACCCTGCTGACGCACGGTCACCCGGACCACGCGGACGGCGCCGCGCGCTTCGCCGAGCTGACGCGGACGAACGTGCGGGCCCTGGACCCGGCGCTGCGGCTGGGCGACGAGGGACTGGGCGCCGGTGACGTGGTCGGGGTGGGCGGCCTGGAACTGAGGGTCGTACCGACCCCCGGGCACACGGCCGACTCCCTGTGCTTCCACATCCCGGCCGACCGGGCGGTCCTGACCGGCGACACCGTGCTGGGGCGCGGCACGACGGTGGTGGCCCATCCCGACGGGCGGCTCGGCGACTACCTGGACTCCCTGCGCAGGCTCAGGTCGCTCACGACCGACGACGGGGTCCACACGGTGCTTCCGGGGCACGGGCCGGTCCTGGACGACGCGCAGGGCGCCGTCGAGTTCTACCTCGCCCATCGCGCCCACCGCCTCGCCCAGGTCGAGACGGCGGTGGAGGACGGCTGTCGGACGCCCGAGGAGGTCGTCGCCCACGTGTACGCGGACGTCGACCGCTCACTGTGGCCCGCGGCGGAGCTGTCGGTGCGGGCGCAGCTGGACTACCTGGGCGAGCACGGCATCGTCCAGCTGCCCGAGTAGGGACGGTCGCCCGAGTGGGGACGGCTGGACGGCTGCCCGCGCAGGGGCCGGGCGCTCGCGCTCAGCGGGAGCGCTTGGCGAGCCGCTCCACGTCCAGGAGGATCACCGCACGGGCCTCCAGGCGGAGCCAGCCGCGCTGGGCGAAGTCCGCCAGCGCCTTGTTGACCGTCTCGCGGGACGCGCCGACCAGCTGGGCCAGCTCCTCCTGCGTGAGGTCGTGCACGACGTGGATGCCCTCCTCGGACTGCACGCCGAAGCGGCGCGAGAGGTCCAGCAGGGCGCGGGCGACACGGCCGGGGACGTCCGAGAAGACCAGGTCCGACATGGCGTCGTTGGTCTTGCGCAGGCGGCGCGCGACGGCGCGCAGCAGGGCGGTGGCCACCTCGGGCCGGACGTTCAGCCAGGGCTGGAGGTCACCGTGGCCGAGGGCGAGCAGCTTGACCTCCGTCAGCGCGGTGGCGGTCGCGGTGCGCGGGCCCGGGTCGAAGAGCGACAGCTCGCCGATCAGCTCGCTGGGGCCGACCACGGCCAGCATGTTCTCGCGGCCGTCGGGGGACGTGCGGTGGAGCTTGACCTTGCCTTCCGTGACCACGTAGAGGCGGTCTCCGGGGTCGCCCTCGTGGAACAGCGAGTCGCCCCGGGCGAGGGTCACCTCACTCATGGAGGCGCGGAGCTCCGCGGATTGCTCGTCGTCGAGCGCCGCGAAGAGCGGGTTGCGCCGCAGAACGTCGTCCACGAGTTCTCTCCTTGTCGACCGGCTCAGAGGATCTTGTTCCCCCGGTGTACCAGGGGTCCGTGGTGCCCATTTTGCCGGACAGTCCAAACAGTGTGATCTGTCACAAGGATGCCGCACTGGTGTCCCGGGGTACGCGGCAGGGGTCCAATTGGGCGCCGATCTTCGGGGTCCGGGGCGGATGTCGGTGCCGGGTCGTAGGCTGGCCGGGTGTCCAAATCGCCGGTGAGAGCACAGGCCGAGGGGGCTGCGCGGGTGGGTGTACGTCGCGATTCCGCTGTGGGCGAACAGGGCCCCGATGGCGGTAGGAAAACGGCGAAAGCGACAAAAGGGGCGGCACCTGCCAAGAGGGTGACCGCGAAGAAGGGTGCCGTGAAGAAGTCCGCCGAGAAGAGCGTGAAGAAGCAGGCGGCCGTCAAGAAGCAGGCGCCCGCCAAGAAGCCCGCCGTCGTCCCCGGGAAGGCCGCCGCCGCCGTCAAGGGCGTCGGCCCGGCGAAGACCGTCGCCGCGAAGCCGGTGCGCGAGGAGTCCCGCACCGCGCTGGTCCGCCGCGCCCGCCGCATCAACCGCGAGCTGGCCGAGGTCTACCCGTACGCCCACCCGGAGCTGGACTTCGAGAACCCGTTCCAGCTGGTGGTGGCCACCGTGCTCTCCGCCCAGACCACCGACCTGCGCGTCAACCAGACGACGCCCGCGCTCTTCGCGAAGTACCCGACCCCCGAGGACTTGGCCGCGGCCGTCCCCGAGGAGGTCGAGGAGATCCTGCGCCCCACCGGCTTCTTCCGGGCCAAGACCAAGTCGGTCATAGGGTTGTCCAAGGCGCTGGTGGAGGACTTCGGCGGTGAGGTCCCCGGCCGCCTGGAAGACCTCGTCAAGCTGCCCGGGGTGGGCCGCAAGACCGCCTTCGTCGTGCTGGGCAACGCCTTCGGCCGCCCCGGCATCACCGTGGACACGCACTTCCAGCGCCTGGTGCGCCGCTGGCAGTGGACCGCGGAGACCGACCCGGACAAGATCGAGGCCGCCGTCGGCGCGCTCTTCCCCAAGAGCGACTGGACCGACCTCTCCCACCACGTGATCTGGCACGGCCGCCGGATCTGCCACGCCCGCAAGCCCGCCTGCGGCGCCTGCCCCATCGCCCCGCTCTGCCCGGCGTACGGCGAGGGCGAGACGGACCCCGAGAAGGCGAAGAAGCTCCTGAAGTACGAGAAGGGCGGCTTCCCGGGCCAGCGGCTGAATCCGCCGCGGGCCTACCTGGACGCCGGCGGGAAGCCGGCGCCGCCGCTGGGGGCCGGATGACGGAACGATCCCGGGGGCGCAGGGCGTTGGAATCGGCAGGACGGGGGTGGCGATGACGAGGGCGAGCGACACGCAGGGAGACACGCGCGGCGCGCTGCTGAGCACGGAGGGCCTGCCCGACTGGCTGGACCCGGTGGTGCGGGCCGTCGCGACGGTGCGGCCCACCCAGCTCAGCCGTTTCCTGCCCCCGGCGGACGGCGCCGGACGCCAGTCCGCCGTGCTGATCCTGTTCGGGGAGGGCGAGGCCGGGCGGGGCCCGGAGCTGCTGCTGATGGAGCGGGCCGGCACCCTGCGCTCGCACGCCGGCCAGCCCGCCTTCCCCGGCGGAGCCCTCGATCCGGAGGACGGCGATCCGCAGGGCGAGGGGCCGCTGCGGGCCGCGCTGCGCGAGGCCGAGGAGGAGACCGGCCTCGACCCGTCGGGCGTGCAGCTCTTCGGCGTCCTGCCCAAGCTCTACATCCCGGTCAGCGGGTTCGTCGTCACCCCGGTCCTCGCCTGGTGGCGCGAGCCCACCCCCGTGGGCGTGGTCGATCCCAACGAGACGGCGCGGGTCTTCACCGTCCCCGTGGCCGATCTCACGGACCCCGCCAACCGGGTCACCACCCTCCACCCCAGCGGCCACAAAGGCCCGGCATTCCTGGTCGAATCGGCGCTCGTGTGGGGCTTCACGGCCGGCATCATCGACCGGTTGCTGCACTTCGCGGGCTGGGAGCGGCCCTGGGACAGGAATAAGCAGGTCCCGCTGGACTGGCGGTCATGACAGGGTGACCGGTGTGAGCGTAGGACGACGAGGCGGGGCCTGAATCGGTGAACGTGCTGGACATCCTCTTGCTGCTGGCCGCCGTCTGGTTCGCGATCGTCGGCTTCCGCCAGGGCTTCGTCGTCGGCATCCTGTCCGTGATCGGCTTCCTCGGCGGCGGTCTCGTCGCCGTCTATCTGCTGCCGGTGATCTGGGACGCCCTGACGGACAACGCGGAGGTGAGCACGACCGCCGCCGTCGTCGCGGTCGTCGTCGTCATCGTCTGCGCCTCCGTCGGCCAGGCCCTGACCACGCACCTGGGCAACAAGCTGCGCCGCTACATCACCTGGTCCCCGGCCCGCGCCCTGGACGCCACCGGCGGCGCGCTGGTCAACGTGGTGGCGATGCTGCTGGTCGCCTGGCTGATCGGCTCGGCCCTCGCCCAGACGACCATGCCGACCATAGGCAAGGAGGTCCGGCAGTCCCAGGTGCTGCTGGGCGTGCAGGAGGTGCTGCCGAGGAAGGCCGACACCTGGTTCGACGACTTCACCTCCGTCCTCGCGCGCAACGGCTTCCCGCAGGTCTTCAGCCCGTTCGCCAACGAGCCGATCACCGAGGTCCAGCCGCCCGACCCGGCGCTGGTGAACAGCCCGGTCGCCACCCGCGCCAAGCGCTCCATCGTCAAGGTCATGGGCACCGCCCCGGACTGCGGCAAGGTCCTGGAGGGCACCGGCTTCGTCTTCGCGGAGCGCCGCGTCATGACCAACGCCCATGTGGTGGGCGGCGTCGACGAGCCGACGGTGCAGATCGGCGGCGAGGGCAGGAAGTACGACGCCACGGTCGTCCTCTACGACTGGCGGCGCGACATCGCCGTACTGGACGTGCCGGAACTGAAGGCGCCCGCGCTGCGGTTCAGCGAGGAGGACGCGGACCGCGACGACGACGCGATCGTGGCCGGCTTCCCGGAGAACGGGGCGTACGACGTCCGCGCCGCGCGCGTGCGGGGGCGCATCACGGCCAACGGCCCGGACATCTACCACCGCGACACCGTCGGCCGCGACGTGTACTCGCTGTACGCGACCGTCCGTCAGGGCAACTCCGGCGGACCGCTCCTGACGCCGGAGGGCGAGGTCTACGGGGTGGTCTTCGCCAAGTCCCTGGACGACGCCCAGACCGGTTACGCGCTCACCGCGGACGAGATCCGGGAGGACATCGCCGAGGGCCGCACCGCCGCCCAGCAGGTGGACAGCGACAGCTGCGCGCTCTAGGCCCTGTCGTGGAAGGGCCCGTGCGGAGGTCGTGGGTGTCGCGCTCCCCGGGCGGGGTCAGCCCTCGCCGCGTGGATGGCGCAGGCGTACGGAGACCCAGCGGGCCCGGCGGCGCAGGATGTGCGGAATGCCCACCCGGAGGTCGGCCGCCGCGAGTTGCGGGGTGCCTCCTCGCCGGTGGGTGCTGCTCACGCCGCTCGTGGAGCGGCCGTCGCGTGCTACGTCACTGTAGTCGTGCGTCCAGCCCATACCCCGACGTGTGCCCCCGCCCCAAGGTCGATAACCGTTCCGAGGGCGTCCAATTGGCCTATGCGCCGGGCAAGTGGCCGTTCATATGACAAGTGTTCGGGTTCGGATACCGGGCGCGTTCACTCGGTCACCGGTCGGGTTCGGGGTCTTTCAGCCAATTGATCAGTTCGGTGGAAAAAGTGACCGGGTCCTCTTCGTGCGGGAAGTGCCCGAGCCCGTCGAACAGCCGCCAGCGGTAGGGCGCTTCGACGTACTGCCCGGAACCGGCCGCGCTCCGGGTGCGCAGCACCGGGTCCAGCGAGCCGTGCAGGTGCAGCGTCGGCACCCGTACCGGCCGTTTCATGCGGCGGTAGAACTGGATGCCGTCCGGACGGGCGAGCGAGCGCACCAGCCAGCGGTACGGCTCGACGGAGCAGTGCGCCGTGGAGGGAATGCACATGGCGCGGCGGTAGGCCGTCACCGCCTCCTCGTCCAGTTGCCGGGGGCCGGACCAGTCGTCGAGCAGCCGGCCGACCAGCGCGCCGTCGTCGGCCGTCAGTTGGCGCTCCGGGATCCAGGGGCGCTGGAAACCCCAGATGTAGGAGCCCGCCCTGCTCTGGCGGACGTCCCCGAGCATGGCCGAGCGCCAGCGCCTCGGGTGCGGCATCGAGGAGACCGCGAGCCGGCGTACGAGCTTGGGCCGCATCGCGGCGGCCGTCCAGGCCAGGTAGCCGCCGAGGTCGTGGCCGACCAGCGCGGCGTCCGGCTCGCCGAGCGAGCGGATCACTCCGGTGACGTCGAGGGCGAGACCGGCCGGGTCGTAGCCGCGCGGGGTGCGGTCGCTGCCGCCGACACCGCGCAGGTCCATGGCGACGGCGCGGAAACCGGCGTCCGCGAGCGCCGTCAGCTGGTGCCGCCAGGTCCACCAGAACTGCGGGAAGCCGTGCAGCAGCAGCACCAGCGGCCCGTCGCCCAGCTCCGCGATGTGGAAGCGGGCGCCGTTGGCCGCGACGTCCCGGTGGGTCACCTCGCGTCCGCCGGGGATGCCGAGGCGTACGACCGAGGCGGGGTTCTGCGCCGACGGGGGTTGCCCCATCGGGGTGGCGGGATCCGTCATGAGGACGAGCGTGCCACAGCCTCGATGGCTTCGGGGGACCGGTCCGCGGGCAGCTCGGGACGCGGGTGCGGCTTGGCGTTCTGCAGCACGCCCGCCGACTGCTTCACCGAGGCGGCGACCTTCTGCGGGCCCTTGCCCTTCTTGGCCTTCTTGGCGAAGACGACGCCGATCAGCGCGAGCACGCCCGCGACCAGGACGTTCGCCGCGAAGGACAGCAGGAAGCAGACGGCCATGTTCCAGCCGCTCCAGGTCCGGATGCCGTAGGCGAGCGCGAAGCTCAGCATCGGCAGCGAGAACACCAGCAGCAGGCCCGCCAGCGAGAACGCGCCGCCGCTCGTCGCCCCGCGCTTGACGTCCTGCCTCAGCTGCGCCTTGGCCAGGGCGATCTCGTCGTGCACGAGCGCCGACAATTCGGTGGTCGCCGAGGCGAACAGCTGGCCGATGCTGCGTTCGGTGCCGACCGGGCTGCCGTCGGGTGCGCTCATCGCGTCTCTCCCTCTTCTGCTGGCTGATCTGCGTACGGTTCCGTGGCTGTCGGGTGCCCGCCTGTCTGCTGCGGGACGACGGCGTACGGTCCGTCTTTTGTACCGTCTCGTCAGATCATGCCGGACCGTCGCCCTCGTCGCCTGCCCCGCCCGGCACTTCGGCAAGCCGCGCCGCCTCCATCTCCTCGGCGATCCGGCGGTGCTCGGCGGCCTTCTTCTCGTAGATCGCGGCCACCCGCAGGTGGTACGCGGGGTCGTCCTCCTCGTAGACGTCCGGTACGCCGCTGAGGTCCTCGTCGCGCTCCTCGGCCTCGGTCAGCTTGCGGTACTTGGCGTTCCGGATCTTCAGCAGCACGGTGGCCAACAGCGCCGCGACGACCGAGCCGGTCAGGACGGCGGCCTTGACCTCGTCGGTCATCGCGGCGTCGCCCTCGAAGGCCAGCTCCCCGATGAGCAGCGACACGGTGAAGCCGATGCCGGCCAGCGTCGCCACCGCGAACACGTCGGCCCACTCCAGGTCGTCGCTGAGCGAGGCCCGGGTGAAGCGCGCGGTCAGCCAGGTGCCGCCGAAGATGCCGAACGTCTTGCCGACGACGAGCCCGAGGACCACGCCCAGGGTCTCCGGCTTGGTGAACACGTCGGCCAGCGCCCCGCCGGAGATCGACACACCCGCGCTGAACAGCGCGAACAGGGGCACGGCCAGGCCCGCCGACAGGGGGCGGACGAGGTGTTCGATGTGCTGGCCCGGGGAGTGCTCCTCACCCTCACGGGTGTGGCAGCGCAGCATCAGGCCCATCGCGACACCGGCGATGGTGGCGTGGACGCCGCTGTTGTACATCAGCCCCCAGATCACGAGGCCGAGCGGGACGTACACGTACCAGCCGCGCACCCCCTGGCGCAGCAGCAGCCAGAAGACGACGAGGCCGACGACGGCGCCACCGAGCGCGGCGAAGTTCAGGCTGTCGGTGAAGAAGACCGCGATGATCAGGATCGCGAAGAGGTCGTCGACGACGGCGAGCGTCAGCAGGAAGGCGCGCAGGGCGCTCGGCAGGGAGGTGCCGATGACGGCGAGCACGGCGAGCGCGAAGGCGATGTCGGTGGCGGTGGGCACCGCCCAGCCGGCCAGGGAACCGCCGCCGGCGGTGTTGGTGACCGTGTACACGAGCGCCGGTACGGCCATGCCGCACAGGGCCGCCACGACCGGGAGCGCGGCGGCCTTCGGGTCCTTCAGGTCCCCGGCGACCAGTTCGCGCTTCAGCTCGATGCCGGCGACGAAGAAGAAGATCGCGAGGAGTCCGTCGGCGGCCCAGTGCGCGACCGACAGGTTCAGTCCGAGGGCCTCGGGGCCGAAGTGGAAGTGGCTGACGCTCTCGTAGCTGTCGCCGAACGCCGGTATGTTCGCCCACGCCAGTGCGGCGATCGCGGCGAGGAGCAGCAGCACGCCGCCGACGGTCTCGGTGCGCAGCGCTTCGGCGACGTAGTTCCGCTCGGGGAGCGAGAGCCGTCCGAAGACTTTGCGGGGGGTGCGGGGCGCGGTCACGAGGGGAGTCCTCCGGTCGATGGGCAGCACGGAACGCTTGCCGACCAGACTTCCCGGCACACCATGAGGATCTTGTTGACTCTTTTACGCTTTCCTTAGCCTACCTAAACTGCCGTGGTGCTGCCGAGTGACCTTCGTGACGGTACGTAACCGGCGGTAGCGAACGAAAAGGGCACCCGGCGGGTGTCTCGCACCGGGTGCCCTTCGTGTGGGCGTCTCAGTCCTCGCTGGGTGCCGCGGGCAGCTTCGACTGGATGAGGTCCATGACCGTGGAGTCCGCCAGCGTCGTGACGTCGCCGACCTGCCGGTTCTCCGCCACGTCGCGCAGCAGGCGGCGCATGATCTTGCCGGAGCGGGTCTTGGGCAGCTCGGCCACCGGCAGGATCCGCTTGGGCTTGGCGATCGGGCCGAGCGTGGCACCGACGTGGTTGCGCAGCTCGGTGACGAGGTCCTCGGACTCCGCCGCCGCACCGCGCAGGATCACGAAGGCCACGATGGCCTGCCCGGTCGTCTCGTCCGCCGCGCCGACCACGGCCGCCTCGGCGACCGACGGGTGCGAGACGAGGGCCGACTCGACCTCGGTGGTGGAGATGTTGTGGCCGGAGACCAGCATCACGTCGTCGACGCGGCCCAGCAGCCAGATGTCGCCGTCCTGGTCCTTCTTGGCGCCGTCGCCGGCGAAGTACTTGCCCTCGAAACGCGACCAGTACGTGTCGATGAAGCGCTGGTCGTCGCCCCAGATGGTGCGCAGCATCGACGGCCACGGCTCGGTGAGGACCAGGTAGCCGCCCCCGCCGTCGGGCACCTCGTTGGCCTCGTCGTCCACCACGGTGGCGGAGATGCCGGGCAGCGGGCGCTGGGCGGAGCCCGGCTTGGCGTGGGTGACGCCCGGCAGCGGCGTGATCATCATCGCGCCGGTCTCGGTCTGCCACCAGGTGTCGACGACCGGGGTGGCGTCCGCGCCGATGTTCTTGCGGTACCAGATC
Organism: Streptomyces rochei; assembly: GCA_002155895.1. Lineage (GTDB taxonomy): Bacteria > Actinomycetota > Actinomycetes > Streptomycetales > Streptomycetaceae > Streptomyces > Streptomyces rochei. The sequence continues at coordinate 10,211 of MUMD01000094.1, read as the reverse complement.
CACGCCTCGGGGTTGATCGGCTCGCCGACCGACCCGAGGACCCGCAGCGAGGACAGGTCGAACTTGGCGGGGATGTCGTCGCCCCACTTCATGAACGTCCGGATCGCGGTGGGCGCGGTGTAGAGGATGGAGACCTTGTACTTCTGCACGATCTCCCAGAAGCGGCCCTGGTGCGGGGTGTCCGGGGTCCCCTCGTACATGACCTGCGTCGCGCCGTTGGCGAGCGGGCCGTAGACGATGTACGAGTGGCCGGTGACCCAGCCGACGTCGGCGGTGCACCAGTAGACGTCGGTCTCCGGCTTGAGGTCGAAGACGGCCCAGTGCGTGTAGGCGGTCTGCGTGAGGTAGCCGCCGGAGGTGTGCAGGATGCCCTTGGGCTTGCCCGTCGTACCGGACGTGTACAGGATGAACAGCGGGTGCTCGGCGTCGAACGCCTCCGGCGTGTGCTCGGCGGACTGCCGGTCGACGGTCTCGTGCCACCACTTGTCGCGGGAGTCGTCCCAGGCCACCTCCTGGCCGGTGCGGCGGACGACGAGGACGTGCTCCACGGTGCCGGCGCGCTCGACCGCCTCGTCGACGGCGGGCTTGAGGGCGGACGGCTTGCCGCGCCGGTAGCCGCCGTCGGACGTGATGACGACCTTGGCGTCGGCGTCCTGGATGCGGGTCGCGAGCGCGTCGGAGGAGAAGCCGCCGAAGACCACCGAGTGGGCCGCGCCGATCCGGGCGCAGGCCAGCATCGCGATCGCCGTCTCCGGAATCATCGGCATGTAGACGGCGACCCGGTCGCCCTTCTGCACGCCCAGCTCCAGCAGGGCGTTGGCGGCCTTGGAGACCTCGTCCTTGAGCTGGGCGTAGGTGAGGGAGCGGCTGTCGCCGGGCTCGCCCTCGAAGTGGATGGCGACGCGGTCGCCGTTGCCGGCCTCCACATGGCGGTCGACGCAGTTGTAGGCGACGTTGAGCTTGCCGTCCTTGAACCACTTGGCGAACGGGGGGTTCGACCAGTCGAGGGTCTCGGTCGGCTCCTCGGCCCAGGTCAGCCGGCGGGCCTGCTCGGCCCAGAAGCCGAGCCGGTCGGCCTTGGCCCTTTCGTACGCCTCCGCCGTGACGTTGGCGTTCGCGGCCAGGTCGGCGGGGGGCGCGAACCTGCGCTCTTCCTTGAGCAGGTTGGCCAAGGATTCGTTGCTCACGACATCTCCCATTCTCAGGGTTGTCCGTTGTGTCCCAGGCCACAGCTCATCAGACCCGGGGGGCCGATGACAAGGGTCGACGGGCAACTGGTTTAGACCTATGTGACGGTCAGCCGTCCTGGTGGCCAGTGGTCATCAGTACCCACGGACGCCGAGGGCGCGGGGTTCAGCGTCTGTAACGACGCTCACATCCCCGCGCCTCGGCCCCTGTGCCGCTCAGGCGGTCAGGTCGGTCTCCAGGACCAGCTCGAAGACGCCGTCCCCGGCGTCGCCCGTGTCGGGGGAGAGCAGGTACGCCTGGGCCTCGCCGACGTGGAAGTACATGCCGTGCAGCTCCAGGTCCCCGGCCCGCAGGGCGCGGGCGACCGCGTCGTGGGCGCGCAGGTGCTCCAGTTGCTGGACCACGTTGGCCAGGCAGAGCCGCTCGGCGGCGTCGGCGGGCGGGCGTCCGGCCAGCAGGGGCCGGCTCCCGGCGTCGGCGGACGGGTCCGCCGGGTCACGGGGCAGGCGTTCCAGGCTCGGCAGCCCGTGCCGCAGCCACCGCTTCAGTGGCGTCTGGGCGCCGCCGGGCTCGGCGCTGAGCAGCGCCTGCATGGCACCGCACCCGGAGTGCCCGCACACGGTGATGGACCGCACCTTCAGCACGTCCACGGCGTACTCGATGGCGGCGGCCACCGAGTCGTCGCCGCTCTCCTCGCCGGGCAGCGGGACGAGGTTGCCCACGTTGCGCACGACGAAGAGGTCGCCGGGGCCGCTGGAGGTGATCATCGAGGTGACGACGCGCGAGTCGGCACAGGTGAGGAAGAGCTGGGAGGGCTGTTGCCCCTCACGGGCCAGCCGGGCCAGCTCGCCGCGGACCAAGGGGGCGGTGTTGCGCTGGAAGGCGCTGATGCCGCGCGCCAGTTCCCGTCCGCTGGGTCCGCCGGGGGTGCCCGTGACACCCGTGCCGGTCGCCTTGCCGGGGCGGCCCGGCCCGCCGGGTCCACCCGGCTCCTCCGGTCCGTCCGGTGTGCCCGGATCGCCGGGCCCGGTCGCCGTGCCGGCGTCCGCACCGGGCCCGTCCCGCCGGTCGCCGGCGGGCGGGGGCGTCGGCTGCGCGGGCTCGCACTGGTGGTTGCGCCAGGGGGTCCAGGGGCGGCAGCGGCAACCCTCGGTGTCGGCCGGCTCGGAGATACGGGTGCCGGGACGGCGCCCGGTGACGTCGACCCGGCCCCCTTGTGTGGTGTGGGTCTTCTGCCAGTCCTGCAGCGTCTCGTACGCCGCGTGGTCCATGAACGACCCGTCCAGCTCCACGACGGTGTCCGCACCCGGGGGCACCTGGTGCAGGACCCGGCTGAGGCGCGGCACCGCGAGGAAGGTCAACTGGCCCCTCACGTGGACGTGGTGGACCCCTCCCGTCTCCTCGTGGGTGATCCGGGTGCGGGTCAGGCGGTGCAGGGCGACACCGACGGCCACGGCGATGCCCAGCGCGACGCCCTCCAGGACGCCGAAGAACACCACGCCGCCGGTGGTGACGGCGTAGACGAGCACCTCGCGGTGGCGGGTCACGGTGCGGATGTGGTTCAGCGAGACCATCTTCAGGCCGACGGCCATGACCAGGGCGGCGAGCGAGGCGAGCGGGATCAGCTCCAGGGCCGGGACCAGCAGCAGTGTGGCGACCAGCACGAGAAGGCCGTGCAGCATCGTGGAGTTCCGGCTGACGGCGCCGGCGGACACGTTGGCGGTGCTGCGCACGGCCACACCGGCGATGGGCAGTCCGCCGAGGGCGCCGGAGACGATGTTGCCCGCGCCCTGGCCGAGCAGCTCCCGGTCGAGGTCGGACCGCTTGACCCGGCCGGTCAGGCCCGGCCGGGCGGAGACCAGCTTGTCCACGGCGACCGCGCCGAGCAGCGACTGCACGCTGCACACCAGCGTGGTGGTGAGCACGGCGGCGACGAGTCCGAGCACCGGCCCGTCGGGCAGCGCCGCCAGGGCGTGGCTGCTCCAGGAGGGCAGGTCCACCTTGGGCAGGCGCAGTCCGGCGAGGGCCGCGACCGCGGTGGCCCCGGCGACGGCGATGAGGGCGGCGGGGAGCTTGCCCAGCACGCGGCCGACCCGGCCGGGGACACGCGGCCAGAGCAGCAGCAGGGTCAGGGTCAGCACGCTCACGGCCACGTCGGCCGGGCGCAGGTTCGCCAACTGGGCGGGCAGCGCCAGCAGGTTGTCCGGCACGGAGCTCTGCGGGGTGCCGCCGAGGACGATGTGCAGCTGGGCGACGGCGATGGTGACGCCGATGCCGGCGAGCATGCCGTGCACGATGGCGGGGCTGACGGCGAGCGCGGAGCGGGCCACGCGCAGGCAGCCGAGGCCCAGTTGGGCGATCCCGGCGAGCACGGTGATGGCGCAGGTCGTGCGCCAGCCGTACTGCTGGATGAGGTCGGCGGTGACCACGGTGAGGCCGGCGGCGGGTCCGCTCACCTGGAGGGGGCAGCCGCCGAGCCGTCCGACGACGATGCCGCCCACCGCGGCGGCGACGAGGCCGGCCTGGAGGGGGGCGCCGGTGGCGAGGGCGATGCCCAGGGAGAGGGGCAGGGCGATCAGGAAGACCGCGATCGAGGCGGATACGTCGGCGCCCGCGATGCGGAAGCGCCGGGGTCCGCCGGGCGGCGGACTGTGGGGTGGGTGGATGTGCTCTGTCCGGGCCGAATCGGCGTGGGCGGGGACGCAGGCTGACATTTCCCGTCTCCTACAGCGGCGGGACCCGAGCACCCGGCGGGCGCTCGGTACGTACGAGATGAGCGCTGGTGAACGCTCTCGCGGTCGCGCTCAGTAAACGGATCGTAATTCAGAGTAAAGACGAGGCATAGACTTTTCGCGCAAATGGAGTAATGCGCTGCTCAAGTGGGTGAATCAATGAATTTCATCGGCTTGTCGTACTAATTCCCTCTCGCATGCGTGCCACCTTGACGGCGCTGACGTCGACATCCCCGGCGCAGCACCCGATGCACCCGACATCGCCCTCGTCGGCGTTGGCCCGAGAGAAGGAAGAAGGTGGGCGGAACATGGCCGCCACCCGCAGGATCGCCACGCGCACCGTGGTCGCGGCCGCGCTCTGCGCCGCGTCGCTCGCCGGTTGCGCGCTCGGCAGTGGTACCGGTTCCGGTGACGGGCCCCAGGGCTCGAAGGAGAAGGAGAAGGGAAAGGCGGCGCCGGCCCCCAGGAACGCGGTCCGGCTGATCGGCGACGGCTCCACCGCCTACACCGGGGCCCAGCCGCACCTGCCCCGGCCCGAGCGCCTCAAGCCCGGTCAGAAGCCCCCGCAGTTCGTGGTGTTCTCCTGGGACGGGGCGGGCGAGGACAGCCAGAAGCTGTTCTCCCACTTCCGTGAGGTGGCCAAGGAGAACAACGCCACGATGACGTACTTCCTGAGCGGCGTGTACATGCTGCCCGAGGAGAAGCGGGACCTGTACCGGCCGCCGCAGCACTCACCGGGCCGCTCCGACATCGGCTTCAACGACGAGCAGGGCATCGCCGACACCGTCGAGCAGCTGCGGCTGGCCTGGCAGGAGGGCAACGAGATCGGCACCCACTTCAACGGGCACTTCTGCGGCCCCGGCGGCGGGGTCGGCGAGTGGTCCGTCGAGGAGTGGAAGAACGAGATCCGGCAGGCCAAGCAGTTCGTGAAGACCTGGAAGTCCAACACCGGGTCGAAGAACGCGGCGCCGCTGCCCTTCGACTACGACAAGGAGCTGATCGGCGCCCGCACTCCCTGCCTCGAAGGGCAGGAGAACTTCGTCAAGGCCGCCACTGACATGGGCTTCCGCTACGACAGCAGCGGCGTGAACAACCAGGTCTGGCCGAAGAAGAAGGAGGGCGGCCTGTGGGACCTGTCGATGCAGCTCGTCCCCTTCCCGGGGCACACCTTCGAACAGCTCACCATGGACTACAACTTCATGGTCAACCAGTCGGGCACCACCACCCAGGGCGACCCGGCCAAGCACGAGTTCTGGGGCGACCAGATGCGCGACGGCCTGCTCCAGGGCTTCCAGCGCGCCTACGACGGCAACCGGGCGCCGCTGATCATCGGCAACCACTTCGAGTCCTGGAACGGCGGCACCTACATGCGCGCGGTCGAGGAGGTCATCGAGACGGTGTGCACCAAGGAGGAGGTGCGCTGCGTCTCCTTCCGGCAGCTGGTGGACTGGCTGGACGCCCAGGACCCGAAGGTCCTGAAGAAGCTGCGCACCCTGGGCGTCGGTGAGGCACCGAAGAAGGGCTGGGCCTCCCTCCTGTCGGCCGACCCCGCACCGGCGCCGAAAGGAGTGCCCGGGGCCCCGGCCGCCAAGGGGTAGCGTCCGGCGCGGCCGCCGGCCTCACGCCGGGGCGGCGACCGTCTCGCCGAGCACGAATCCGGGGTCGACCTGCGCCGCCAGGTCGGCCCCGGTGCGCTCGTTGCCCCAGCTGCGGGCGTTCTTGAGGTGGAAGTGGACCATCTGGCGCGTGTAGCGCGCCCAGTCCCGTGCCCCGTACGCGGCGTCGGCGGCCGCCGTCAGGGTGCGCAGCGCCTCGCGGTTGGCCTCCTCCAGAAGCTCGAACCGGGGCTGGCGGCCCTTCTCCATGGCGCGCACCCAGTCCGAGTGGCCGACGGTCGTCAGGAGGTCGTCCCCCACCTCGTCGCGGAGGAAGTCGAGGTCGTCCGGCCCCTGCACCTTGTTCCCGACGACCTTCAGGGTGACGCCGAAGTCGCGGGCGTACTCCTTGTACTGCCGGTAGACCGACACCCCCTTCCGGGTCGGCTCGGCGACGAGGAAGGTGACGTCGAAGCGGGTGAACATGCCGGAGGCGAACGAGTCCGAGCCCGCGGTCATGTCGACCACGACGTACTCGTCGCGTCCGTCGACCAGGTGGTTCAGGCACAGCTCCACCGCTCCCGTCTTGGAGTGGTAGCAGGCGACGCCCAGGTCGTCCTCCGTGAAGCGCCCGGTGACCATCAGGCGGACGGCACCCGGGTCGAGCCGCACCGGCCGGGCGCAGGCGTCGTAGACCGGGTTGTCCTCGCGCACCCGCAGCAGGCGCGAACCCTCGCCGGGCGGGGTCGTCTTGATCATTTCCGCGGCGGAGGCGATGCGCGGATTGGTCCCGCGCAGGTGGTCCTTGATCAGGGGCAGGTGCTCTCCCATCGCGGGCAGCCCCGCCGCCTCCGCCTCGTCGAGGCCCAGCGCGGCCCCCAGGTGCTGGTTGATGTCGGCGTCGATGGCGACGACGGGCGCCCCGGTGGCGGCGAGGTGGCGGATGAACAGGGAGGACAGGGTGGTCTTGCCGCTGCCGCCCTTCCCGACGAAAGCAATTTTCATGTTCACGAAGCGTAGTGGGGCGCTGTCTGTGCGTGGCGCGCGAGTCCTCGGGGGCGTGAAGAAGACCACTCATTCGTGGGGCGCGGCGCCGGGGTGCGTAGGGTCGTACTCATGAGTACGACAGGCGCGACCGCCGATCCGCTCGCGGCCCTGGGCGAACTGCCCGGCGTGGCCGAGTCCGTGGAGTCCGTACGCAAGGCCGTGGACCGCGTCTACGGCCACCGGATCATGCGGCGCCGCAGCAACGAGATCACCTCCGAGGCCGCACTGCGCGGCGCACGGGGCTCGGCGGCGCTGTCCGGGGCGGACTGGGCCCTGGAGGAGGTGCGCAGGCGGACCGACTTCAGCGGCGACGACGAGGCGCGCGTGGTGGGCGCGGCGCTGCGGCTGACCGCCGAGGCCGGTCAGCTGCTGTCCATCTGGCGGCAGTCCCCGCTGCGGGTGCTGGCCCGGCTGCACCTGGTGGCGGCGGCGGACAAGGCCGACCAGGTGGGGCGGCCCCGCCAGGCGGGTGAGCGGGTAGACGAACCGCTCGTCGAGCTGCCCCTGCCCGGCGCCGAGGAGGCGCACGGCCGGCTGGACGGCCTGGCCGGTCTGGTCATGGCGGGCGGTTCCGCGCCGGCGCTGGTGACGGCGGCCGTCGTGCACGGCGAGCTGCTGGCGCTGCGGCCCTTCACCTCGCACAACGGCCTGGTCGCGCGGGCGGCCGAACGCATCGTGCTGGTCGGCAGCGGCCTCGACCCGAAGTCGGTCTGCGCCGCCGAGGTCGGCCACGCGGAGCTGGGCCGGGCGGCCTATCTCGCGGCCCTCGACGGGTACGTGTCCGGCACCCCGGAGGGGATGGCCGCGTGGATCGCCCACTGCGGGCGCGCGGTCGAGCTGGGCGCGCGCGAGTCGACGGCGGTGTGCGAGGCACTGCAGCGCGGGGCGGCGTGACGCTACGGGCGCCCGCCTGTGGACAAAGAGATGCGGCGGTACGGGAATCCGTACCGCCGCTGGCATGACCACCGGGTTACCAAGCGTCCTCGATATGTTGCCCATCAGGTCGGGTACTTTGCCCGTCACCTGGTGCGGCTGGCCCGTAATCGACGGGTCGACGTCGCGTGGGTGCCCGATGTCCATGCTTCGGTCCGTGGGGCCACATGCGTTTTAAGGTGATCCTTTCGGATGTCCTTGGTCTCGCGGGCCGTTGACTCCTTTGTACTCCTGGGCCGCAACAAGCGGAAGTGCGCACCGCACTTCTTTACTTTCACGCTCATACGCCCATAAAAGGGCGCGGCGGGCCGATGACGGGGCGCCGACGCGTCGCGGCGCCCGGGGACGCGCCGGGTCAGGCCGCGGCCGTGGCCGAGGAGCGGCGGCGGCTCGCGAACCAGACGAGCCCTGCGGTGGCCGCCGCGGCTCCCAGGGCGGCGGCGGCGACGAGCGCCGGTCGCGGCGGCACGGAGATTCCCCTGATCCGCTGCTTCAGCCGTACCGGACGGTGGAAATCGAGGATCGGCCACTCGCGGGCGAGGGCCTCTCGGCGCAGGGCCCGGTCCGGGTTGACCGCGTGGGGGTGGCCGACGGACTCGAGCATGGGCAGGTCCGTCGCCGAGTCGCTGTAGGCGTAGCAGCGGCTCAGGTCGTACCCCTCGGACTCGGCCAGCCCCCGGACGGCCTCCGCCTTGGTGGGGCCGTAGGCGTAGTACTCCACCTCCCCGGTGAAGCGGCCGTCCTCGCCCACGACCATGCGCGTGGCCACCACCCGGTCCGCGCCGAGCAGTTCGCCGATGGGCTCGACGACCTCGGCGCCCGACGTGGAGACGATCACGACGTCGCGGCCGGCGGTGTGGTGCTCCTCGATCAGCGAGGCGGCCTCGTCGTAGATGATCGGGTCGATCAGGTCGTGCAGTGTCTCGGCGACGAGTTCCTTGACCAACTGGACGTCCCAGCCGCGGCACAGGGCGGAGAGGTACTTGCGCATCCGCTCCATCTGGTCGTGGTCGGCTCCGCCCGCGAGGAAGACGAACTGGGCATACGCCGTACGCAGGACGGCCCTGCGGTTGATCAGTCCGCCTTGGTAGAACGACTTGCTGAAGGTGAGCGTGCTCGACTTCGCGATGACCGTCTTGTCCAGGTCGAAGAAGGCCGCCGTGCGGGGCCGGGAGTGCGCCTTGGAGTGGGGCGAGGAGTGGTTTTCCACGCCCCCGAGCATAGGCGCAGCCCATTCGGCGTAAGGTGGGGCGCGTGGGTTTGCCTGAGAAGGCTCTCGGGTACACCATGGAAGTCACGGATCGTTCGCGACCGTGCTAACCCGGTCCGACTCCTCCCCCCCCGAGTCGGCCGTGGAGACGACCCCCGCTCTCCCCCCCGGCGGGGGTCGTCGCATGTCCGGACGGGTTTTCCGCTCTCCGGCCGCCCTGTGGACCGTTCAGCGGTGAGGTCGACCCCGCTTGATGTCATGTCCATGGTCGGTGACTCAATGTAATCGTCGGGCTGCTCTCCGGGTGTCGCGCGCGGGGTGGATCGGGGGGGGGTCCGGGAACGGTGCGGGGCTCACCGGTTCGGGTGACGGCGATATTCACAGCCGTCGAGTTGTCCACAGTTTTGGACCAAGATCCACACGATTTCCCGGATCGCCGCACCGTGATTCCCACACGTCCGGGCCGCGCCGAGTTCCGACGCCGGTTCCCTTTGCCGGACGGGTAGGGCCGGCCGGTCCTCGGACGGCCCGAAAGGCGGCACCGGAAGGGCCGCGCGAGACATGGGACACCGACCGCGACGCGACAGTCGCGGCGAAGGGGGACGCAGCCATGACCGGGACCATCGACCACGAACCGACGCACACCGCCGCGGCGCGACGCGGCGGGCCGCTCATCGTCACCGAGGACACCGAGCTCCTCGACGACCTGCTGCGCCTGTGCGCGGCGGCCGGCGCGACACCCGAAGTGCACCACTCGGTGCCGACGGCGCGCCCGGCACCCCCCTCGCCGCTGACGTCCCGGCCACCAGCGCCGCCACCGGGGCCCGGGACGGCCCCGGGCGGCTGGGAGGCCGCGCCGCTCGTCCTCGTCGGCGACGACGCCGCACGACGCGTGCGCGGCGCCGCGCGCAGGCGCGGAGTGGTGCTGGTGAGCCGCGATCAGGACGACCCGGGAGTCTGGCAGCGGGCCGTCGAGATCGGCGCCGACCACGTCCTGGTCCTGCCCGACGGCGAGCAGTGGCTCGTCGACCGCATCGCCGACGTCGCCGAGGGCGTCGGCCGGCCTGCTCTCACCGTCGGCGTCATCGGCGGCCGGGGCGGCGCCGGGGCCTCCACCCTGGCCTGCGCGCTCGCCGTCACCGCCGCGCGCGAGGGGCTGCGCAGCCTCCTGGTGGACGCCGATCCGCTGGGCGGCGGCCTCGACGTCCTGCTCGGGGGAGAGACCGCCGAGGGACTGAGGTGGCCCGCGTTCGCGGCCTCGCGCGGCAGGGTCGGCGGGGGCGCCCTGGAGGAGTCACTGCCCGAGCTGCACGGGCTGCGGGTCCTGAGCTGGGACCGCGGTGACCGTGTCGCCGTCCCGCCCCAGGCCGTCCGCGCGGTGCTCGCCGCGGCCCGGCGCGGGGGCGGCACGGTCGTCGTCGACCTGCCCCGCCGCATCGACGACGAGGAGTCCGAGGTCGAGCTGGGCCAGTACCTCGGCGGTCCCGTCGTCGATGCGGCGGGGCA
>MUMD01000093.1 GCA_002155895.1 Streptomyces rochei | reverse complement strand
CGCGCGCCCGCTGCCCCCGCCCGCACTGCCCGGCGCGGGTGACACGCGCCCCCGCCGTGTTGACCCGGCCGGGCGAACCGGTGCCGAGCCGCACGCGATACCGGACACAGGGTGTCGCCTTTCGCGTCCACACTCGCCGTATGACCGACAGCACCGCACCGACCACCCCGCCGCCCGGACCTCCGACTCCCTGGTCCCGCTTCGCCGACGCCGAGCCGGCGCTCGCCGCCACCGTCGAGGCGCGCTTCGGCGCGTACACCCACCATGTCCTCGCCACCCTCCGCAGGGACGGCTCGCCGCGCACCACCGGTCTGGAGGTGCGCTTCCTGGACGGCGAGCTGTGGCTCGGCATGATGCCGGGCTCGGTGAAGGCGCTCGATCTGCGCCGCGACCCGCGCTTCGCGCTCCAGGCGAACCCGGGGGACGGGACCGGGATGGGCGGCGGGGACGTACGGATCGGCGGTCGGGCGATCGAGGTCGAGGACGCCGCGACGCGGGCCCGGTACGTGAAAGAGGTGGAACCGCCGGAGCCGTTCCACCTCTTCCGGACCGAGCTGACGGAGGTCGTGCGGACCTCCGTGGAGGACGACGCGTATCTCGTCGTCCAGGTCTGGCAGCCCGGGAAACCCCTGCGCACCTTCAAGCGCGCCTAGGGGGTCGCGCGGTCACTCCCACTCGATGGTGCCCGGCGGCTTGGAGGTCACGTCGAGGACGACGCGGTTGACGTCCTTGACCTCGTTGGTGATGCGGGTCGAGATCCTGGAGAGCACGTCGTACGGCAGTCGCGACCAGTCGGCGGTCATGGCGTCCTCGGAGGAGACCGGCCGCAGCACGATCGGGTGGCCGTAGGTGCGGCCGTCGCCCTGGACGCCGACGGAGCGGACGTCCGCGAGCAGCACCACGGGGCACTGCCAGATGTCGCGGTCGAGGCCGGCCGCGGTCAGCTCCTCGCGGGCGATGGCGTCGGCCTCGCGGAGCAGGTCGAGCCGCTCCTTGGTGACCTCGCCGACGATGCGGATGCCGAGACCCGGGCCCGGGAAGGGCTGGCGCTGGACGATCTCGTCCGGCAGGCCCAGCTCCTGGCCGACCATCCGGACCTCGTCCTTGAACAGCTTGCGCAGCGGCTCGATGAGCTTGAACTCGAGGTCCTCGGGGAGCCCGCCGACGTTGTGGTGGGACTTGATGTTGGCGGTGCCGGTGCCGCCGCCGGACTCGACGACGTCCGGGTAGAGGGTGCCCTGGACGAGGAACTCCACGGCCGGGCCCTCATCGGCGATGATCTCGGCCTGGGCCTGCTCGAAGACCCGGATGAACTCCCGGCCGATGATCTTCCGCTTCTCCTCGGGGTCGGAGACCCCGGCCAGCGCCTTCAGGAACCGCTCCTCGGCGTCCACGACCTTCAGCTGCACGCCGGTCGCGGCGACGAAGTCCTTCTCGACCTGCTCGGTCTCGCCCTTGCGCATCAGGCCGTGGTCGACGTAGACGCAGGTCAGCTGGGAGCCGATGGCCTTCTGCACGAGGGCGGCGGCGACGGCGGAGTCCACACCGCCGGACAGGCCGCAGATGGCGCGCTTGTCGCCGACCTGCTCGCGGATGGCCTCGACCTGCTCCTCGATGACGTTGCCCGTGGTCCAGGACGGGGTGAGGCCCGCGCCCCGGTAGAGGAAGTGCTCCAGCACCTGCTGCCCGTGCGTGGAGTGCATCACCTCGGGGTGGTACTGGACGCCGTAGAGCTTCTTCTCGTCGTTCTCGAACGCGGCGACCGGGACGACGTCGGTGGAGCCGGTGACGGCGAAGCCCTCGGGGGCGGCCGAGCAGGCGTCGCCGTGCGACATCCACACGGCCTGCTCGGCGGGGGTGCCCTCGAAGAGGGTGGAGGAGGTCTTGGAGACGTGCAGCTCCGTGCGGCCGTACTCACGGGCGCCGGAGTTGTCGACCGTGCCGCCGAGGGTCTGCGCCATCAGCTGGAAGCCGTAGCACATGCCGAAGACCGGGACGCCGGCCTCGAACAGGGAGCGGTCGAGGGTCGGCGCGCCCGGCTCGTACACGGACGAGGGGCCGCCGGAGAGGATGATGGCCGCCGGGTTCTTGGCGAGCATCTCGTCGACCGGCATGGAACTCGGGACGATCTCGCTGTAGACCCGCGCCTCGCGGACACGGCGGGCGATGAGCTGGGCGTACTGCGCGCCGAAGTCGACGACCAGGACGGTGTCGGGGGCGGCGGCAGCGGGAGTCGCTGATGACACGGGGTGCCTTCCGGCGGTCGGGCGGGGGTCTTGTGTACCCGATTCTACCGAGGCGGGCAGGTGACCCGTCCCGGCCGTGGCTCCGGGCGGGGCCCGGTCCCCGGGTCTCACCATGCGAACCGGCTTGGACACGGACCGTCCGCGGGGCATACTGGGCCCATGCTCTCGCACCAGGCGTTCGTCTTTACCTATGGCAACCGGCCCACCGGCTGCCATGGTCGTGCTGCTTGAGCAACTGACAAGCGACTTCCCAGGCGCCCCGGGCCGACAAGGCCCGGGGCGCCTGCCGTTTCCGGGACCTGCCGCCCCGGGGCACCGCCACCCATCCCGGCGAGGAGACCCCGACATGACCGTCACCACCGCAGACAGCACCCGGACCACCGCGGCCGACACCGGCGCCCGCACCGCCGAGGCCGCCGACGTGATCACCGGCGCCCGGGAGCGCATCGACGCGCTCGACGACCGGATCATCGGGCTGATCCAGGAGCGGATGGCCGTCTCCGCCGTCATCCAGGAGGCACGGATCACCTCCGGCGGCCGGCGGGTGAACCTCTCCCGCGAGATGGAGGTCCTCGGCCACTACAGCGATGCGCTGGGCAAGCCGGGCACGACGCTGGCGATGACGCTGCTGGAGCTGTGCCGGGGGCGGGTCTGACCGTCCCGGCCGGGCGTCGCATCTGAGTTCGGGCACCTTCTCACCCGTACGGCGCGTGACGCCGCGCGGGACGCTTCGTTGGTCCCGGTGTCCGTGCCAGCCAGGGGCGGGCCCGAAAGAACCACGCGTGGCTCGCTGGGGCGATGAGACGTACGGATCGTGCCGTACGTCGTGGGACCTCGCCCCAGGAAGTGACCGGACGGCAGGGGACAGCAGCCCGGTCACCCAAGAGAACGGCCGGCTCCGGGGACGCCCGGGGCCGGCCGACGGGAACGCCCGGTCCCGGGCCCCCCCCTCACAACCGCAAGCTCGACCTTCCGCGGCGCGACCCCCCGGCGCCGCTCGGAGGCGTCGGCGCCGCCCCGACCCCGGCGCCGTCGCCGGCCCCCCAGAGGGCCCCGCGGCACCTGCGCCGCGGGGCCCTTCACGCGTGTGACACAGACCACATAAGGTTTCTGTGAAATCAGGGGCAACCATTCACAGGCTTCGCTGATCAAACAGGCCGAACCGATCGAGCAGATCGGCCGAAGGGTCCACCGCGCCCACACGCGGAGGCCTCCTCAGAGCCCCGTACCGCCGAAGCGCGGTACGCCTGACTTCACGAGGTCTTCATGAAGCTTCGCCGCGCCATCGTGACCATGGCTGCGACGTCCGTCATCGCCCCGCTGGCACTGCTGTCGGCACCGGCCGCCTTCGCGACCGAGAGCCCTGCGCCGGCGGCGTCCGAGACGACCGGGACGGACACCACCGCCCCGGGCGACCAGACGTCTCCCACCGACGAGGAGACGACGCCCTCGGACGGCCAGAGCACGCCGTCCGACGCCGAGAGCACTCCCACCGACGAGGAGAGCACCCCCACCGACACCCCGTCGTCCCCGACCGACGGCGAGAGCACCCCGGGCTCGGAGACGACCAGCCCCGCGCCCTCGCCGTCGACGTCGGCGCCCACCGACGAGCCGACCGAGCCGGAGACCCCCGAGGTCCCGGCCTGCGAGGAGATCGACGCCGACTACGCGGGCGCCAAGGTGTCCGCGGACATCAAGGGCCTGCCCGGCAAGATCGTCGCCGGTGACGGCTACCACCCGTTCGAGCTCGTCGTCACCAACGAGTCGAAGACCGACGTCAAGGAGGTCGCCTTCTACGCCGAGGTGGAGAACTACGAGTTCGAGGACGAGTCGAAGTTCCTCAGCTCGTACGTCGACCTCGAGTTCAAGAACCCGGAGACCGGGAAGTGGGACCGCGTCGGCAACGACGAGTGGGCCGGCGACTACTTCTACTTCATGGAGAAGCTGAAGGCCAAGGCGACCCAGACCGTCGACATGCGCCTCAGCGTCGACGCCAAGGCCCCGACCGGTGACGCCTACTCCTTCGCCTTCGGCGCCTACCTGGACAACGTCGACGGCCAGGAGTGCATCGCCGCGGGCTGGAGCCAGTACGACTTCCAGATCCTGGCGTCCGGCTCCGGCAACCCCGACCCGGGCACCGCCAAGCCCAGCGACAAGGGTGACGACAAGGACGGCAAGATCTCGGTGAAGAAGCCGCAGGGCGACGTCTCGAAGCTGCCCTCCGGCAGCCTCGCCGAGACCGGCTCCAGCTCGGCGCTGCCGACCATCGGCCTCGTCGGCGGCCTGGCGGTCGTCGTCGGTGGCGGCGCGATGTTCGTCGTCCGGCGCCGCAAGGCCGGTGTCCAGGCGTAACGGCTGACCGGCACGGCGTGCCGCACCACGGGGAGGACCTGCGCTCGGAGGGGGGCGCAGGTCCTTCTTGTGCGTGGTGGGGAAGGCCGCCGCCGCGGGGCCTTCCCCGGGGCCGCTACTTCTTGGGCGGCACCGCCGGCATCCCGAGGAACGGCAGCCGCAGCGCGCCGAACGCCTCCGCGGGGACCGCCGGGGACTTGGGCTCGACGGGTGCCAGGCGCCGGTACTCGGTGCCCTGCGCCGGGCGCGGGTCCTCCTCGCCCTTGTTGGGCCAGTACGACATCGCGCGCTCGGCCTGCGCCGTGATGGTCAGGGACGGGTTGACGCCCAGGTTCGCGGAGACCGCGGCGCCGTCGACGACGGAGATGCCGGGGTGGCCGTAGAGCCGGTGGTACGGGTCTATGACGCCGCTCTCGCGGGAGGCGCCGATGGGACAGCCGCCCAGGAAGTGGGCGGTGAGCGGGGTGCCCATCAGTTCGCCCACGTTGGAACCGGCGAAGCCGTTGATCTCGGCGGCGAGCGCGGAGGCGCCCTCGGTGGCGGCCTTGATCTGCTTGGGGTTGGGCGAGCCGTGGCCCTGGCGGGCGGTGAGCAGGCCCTTGCCGACGCCCGTCGGCTTGAGGTGGGTGGTCAGGGAGTTGTCCAGGGACTGCATCACCAGGCCGATGATGGTCCGCTCCGACCACTTGCGGTTGGAGAGCGAACGCAGCACCAGCAGGGGGTGCCTGGCCGCGTGGCCCAGGAAGCCCAGGACGCGGGTGGTGCCCGAGGCGGTGGGGCCGGCGTAGGGGACCTGGAGGATGGACAGGCCGCCCATCGAGTTGGAGCCCTTGCCGTAACGGACCGGCTCGATGTGGGTGTTGGGGTCCGGGTGGATCGACGAGGTGATGGCGACACCGCGCGTGAAGTCGGCGCGCGGCTCACCGGTGGCCTTGCGGTAGCGCCGGTCGTCGGTCTGGGCGCCGACCAGGGCCTCGGAGTTGGTGCGGGTCAGCTCGCCGAGCCGGTCGGAGAGGTGCGGGAGCAGGCCGTTCGCCTTCATGCGGTGCAGCAGGGTCTGGGTGCCGTAGGTGCCGGCGGCGATGACGACGCGGCGGGCGGTGAAGGTGCGGCCGGCGCCCTTCTTCTTCCGGTCGGTGGGGAGCGTGGCCACCGCGAAGCCGCCCCGTGAGTCCTCGGTGACCGACACGACGGAGGTCATCGGGTGCACGACCGCGCCGGCCTTCTCGGCGAGGTAGAGGTAGTTCTCGTTGAGGGTGTTCTTCGCGCCGCGCCGGCAGCCGGTCATGCACTCGCCGCACTCGTTGCAGGCCGTGCGGTCGGGGCCCGCGCCGCCGAAGTACGGATCGGGTATGCGCTCACCCGGCTCGGCCTTCACCGTGCCGTCGGCGTCCTGGCCGTCGCCGAAGAAGACGCCGACGGGGGCCATGTGGAAGGTGTCGCCGACCCCCATCCGCTGGGCGGCGGCCTTCAGGTGCACGTCGGACGGGGTCATGGTCGGGTTGAGGCGGACGCCCAGCATGCGCTTGGCCTGGTCGTAGTAGGGCGCCAGCTCGTCCTGCCAGTCGGTGATGTCCCGCCACTGGGGGTCCTCGAAGAAGGGCTTGGGCGGTACGTAGAGGGTGTTGGCGTAGTTGAGGGAGCCGCCGCCGACGCCCGCGCCTGCCAGGACCATGACATTCCCGAGCAGATGGATGCGCTGGATGCCGAACATGCCGAGCTTCGGCGCCCACAGGTAGTTCTTCAGGTCCCAGGAGTTCTTGGGCAGGGACTCGCGGGTGAAGCGGCGGCCGGCCTCCAGGACGCCGACCCGGTAGCCCTTCTCGGTGAGGCGGAGGGCGGAGACCGAGCCTCCGAACCCCGAACCCACGACGACGACGTCGTAGTCGTACCCGTTCTCGTCCCGGGTCTGGACGGACTTCTCCTGCGACACGTGCTCTCCTCGTTGAGAACGGGTACGGGTGACGGCTGCGGCCGGCGGCCGCTCGGGGCTGCCTAGCGGAGCCGGAACGCCTTCATCAGGCGCAGGCTCCGGCTCATGAACGCCGCGTACTTCTCGTCGTCCATGCCGAGCGACGGCGCCATCGGCAGCAGCCGCTGGTGGGCGACGGTCTGGGCCTCGGTGTACTTGAGGATGCCCTCGGAGCCGTGCCGGCGGCCGAGGCCGGAGTCCTTCATGCCGCCCATCGGCGACTGGACACTGCCGTAGGCGGGCGCGTAGCCCTCGTTGATGTTGACGGTGCCGGTGCGCAGCCGGGCGGCGACCTCGCGGCCGCGCCGGGCGTCCTTCGTCCAGACCGAGGAGTTCAGGCCGTACGGCGTGGAGTTGGCCTGCTCGACCGCCTCGTCCTCGGTCTTGAAGCGGTAGACGGAGACGACCGGCCCGAAGGTCTCCTCGGCGCAGACGGTCATGGGCTCCGTGACACCGTCGAGGATGGTGGGCTCGTAGAAGTACGGCCCGATGTCCGGGCGGGCGACCCCGCCGGCGATCAGCTTCGCGCCTCGCTCGACGGCGTCGGCGACATGCGCCTTGACCGTCTCCAACTGCCGCTCCCCCACCAGCGAACCCATGTCGGCGCCGTAGGCCAGGGAGGTACCGAGCCGCATCGCCTTGGTGCGGGCGGCGAAGCGCTCCAGGAAGGCGTCGGCGACCGACTCGTGGACGTAGAGCCGCTCGATGGAGATGCAGAGCTGGCCGGCCGAGGAGAAGCAGGCGCGTACGGCACCCGCCGCGGCCTTCTCGATGTCGGCGTCCTCCAGCACCAGCATGGCGTTCTTGCCGCCGAGTTCGAGGGAGACGCCGACCAGGCGGGCGGCGGCGCCCTGGGCGACCTCGCGGCCGGTGCGGGTGGAGCCGGTGAAGGAGACGTAGTCCGCGTGCTTGACGACCTCGGGGCCGACGACCGGACCCTCGCCGAGGACGACCTGGAAGACCTCGGCGGGCAGGCCGGCCTCGATGAGCAGGTCACGGGCCCACAGGGCGGTCAGGCAGGTCTCGGTGTCGGGCTTCATGACCACCGCGTTGCCCGCGACGAAGGCGGGGAGCGCGTCGCCGACGGACAGCTCCAGCGGGTAGTTCCACGGGGCGATCTGGCCGACGACGCCGCGCGGGTGGCGCAGCTCGGTGACCTTGGTGAGGGTCGGTACGGCGCCGGTGTGCCGCTTGGCGCGCAGGTAGGCGGGGGCCTTGCGGCCGTAGTGCCGGGCGGCCACCGCGACGGCCTGGACCTCCTCGTGGGCGTGCAGGCGGGCCTTGCCGGTCTCCAGCTGGATGAGGTCGAGCACCTCGGCCTGGCGTTCCAGGACCAGGTCGTGGAAGCGGAGCAGGACGGCGGCGCGCTGCCGAACCGGGGTGCGCGCCCAGACCGCCTGGGCGGCGCGGGCCCGGTCGAAGGCGCCGGCCACGTCCTCGGGCGTCGACTCGGGCAGGTCGGCCAGCTTCTCGCCGGTGAACGGCGTGTGGTTGGCGGTGCGGCCGGACCCGGCCACGCCCTTGGTGAGCTGGGCGACCAGCTCGGGTGTGACCACGTCCGCAGCGGTGCGGGCGCCCGCAGGGCTGGGGGCGAGGGGGTTCGTGCCGGTGATTTCCGGGGCCTGCGCATCCGTCATGAGCCGCAGGGTATGACGCCGCGCGGGCTTTGTGTACCCGTCGGTAATCGGGATTCACCGAGTGCTCACATGACGCCAGTGATCGCTGGCAACAAACCCGCTGATCAGGGCCTTACGTGGAAGGGCCGCACCTGATCACCTGATCACCCCTTTTCGCGGCGGAGCGGTACCGAGGTCGCCGGCCACCGCCGCAAGCCCCCGCGCGACCTCCTCGGCGATCTCGTCGGCGTCCGGCCGCCGGCCGGGGCCCGGCCGCCGCGCGGGGTCCTGGTCCAGCAGCCGCTCGATCAGCGGGCCGAGCGGTCCGGCCGCCGACCGGTCCACGACGGCGGCGTCCAGCAGGACGCCCAGGGACCACAGGTCGGCGGCGGGGCCGGGGCCGGGCAGCGGCTCCGCGCCCGGTTCCGGGCTCCGTCCGTCGGCCGGCGCGCGTCGGCGCGGCGGTCTCGCGTCGCGGCTCCCGGGGACGTGGGCCGTGCCGAAGCCGGTGAGCACGACGCGCCCGTGCGGGCCGAGCAGGACGCTGTCGGGGCGCAGCCCGCGGTGCACGATGCCGACCGCGTGCGCGGCACGCAGCGCGCCCAGGACCGCGAGTCCGATGCGGGCGGCCTCGGGCGCCGCGACCGGTCCGCGCCCCATCACCTCGCGCAGGGACTCGCCGCCGACCCATTCCATGACGATCCAGGGCAGTCCGTCGTCGGCCCCGGCCTCCTCCACGACCACGTCCTGGATGCGGACGGCGGCCGGGTGGTCGACGTGGGCGGCGGCACGGGCCTCCCGGCACAGCCGGTGGGCGGCCCTGCGGAAGGCGTCCTCGCCGGGCTCGCCGGGCGGCCTCGGCCGCTTGACGGCGACCTCGCGGCCGGCGGCCTCGTCGACCGCCCGCCAGACGCGGCCCGATCCGCCGGTGGCGACGCGCTCGACGAGGCGGTACCGCTGCCCGACCAGCCGGTCCTGATCTCCCATCAGGCTTTCCCGACCTCCCAGTTGGCGATCACCGTCCGGGCGATCTCGCGTCCCTCGTCGGCGAAGTAGCCCTTGCGGGGGTAGTCGATCCACAGCCGGTACAGGTCGCCGTTGGCGGCCCGGTAGTAGACGATGTGGAACTCGCGCTCACGCGGCTTCTGCGTGTCCGTGGTCGTGTACGCGATGACGTTCTCGGCGGCCTTCTCGCCCCGGTACTCGGTCTCCTTCGGCTCGCCCACGGGCGCCGGCTTGTCGGCGAAGCCCCAGGAGTACTCGCCGTCCTTGAGCGTGTCCCAGTCCGCCCAGGCACCGGCGATCGCGGTGCCCGGCATGTCCCCGTCCTCGTCCTCGGCCTTGATGTCGCGGTCGACGTGGACGGTCACGGCACCGCTCGGGTCGGCGAACGTCTCGTTGGTGCCGTCCCAGTCGGCGGGGTGCTCCTTCTCCTTCACGAACGAGGCCGGCAGGCCGACGCTCACGCCCGCCTTCGCGCTCAGCTCGTGGGTCTTCCACCCCTCGGGCAGCGGCCCCGCGAAGGGGTCCGCGGTCACCAGGTACGCCGCCGCGGCCGCCGCGACGACCGCCGCGCCCAGGGTGATCCACGCGTTGCGGCCCAGCCGCACGGACCACGCGGACGGGGCACCGGACGGCCCGCCCGCGACACCGGCCGGTACCAGCCGGGTGGGCTCCGGCGCGGGCGGCTCGGCGGCGGCGGTCAGCAGGGCACGCGTCCGCGCGGCGTCCGGGCGGCGCGCCGGGTCCTTCTCCAGCAGGCCGGTGATGACCTCGGCCAGCGGTCCCTGCGCGGAGGCGGGCGGGGCGGGCGCGGCGTTGAGCACGGACTGGAGCGTGGCGGGCGTGTTGCTGCGGCGGAACGGCGAGACCCCCTCCGTCGCCGCGTAGAGCACCACGCCCAGCGACCACAGGTCGCTCGCCGGGCCGGGTCGCCGGCCCAGCACCCGCTCCGGGGCGATGTACTCGGGGGAGCCGACGAAGCCGCCGGTGTCGGTCAGGTTGGTCTCGCCCTCGATCTGGGCGATGCCGAAGTCGGTGAGCACGACCCGGTCGTGCCGTCCGAGCAGCACGTTGTCCGGTTTCACGTCCCGGTGCAGGATGCCGGCCGCGTGCGCGGCCTCCAGGGCGCCGAGCACCTCCAGGCCGATGCGGGCCGCCTCGCGCGCGCCCAGCGTGCCCTCCTGCAAGGCGTCGCCCAGCGAGCGCCCGCGGACCAGTTCCATCACGATCCAGGGCTGGTCGTCCACCACCGCCACGTCGTACACGTCGACCACGGCGGGGTGGTCGAGCCGGGCCGCGGCGCGGGCCTCGCGACGCATCCGCTCGAACGCGTTGCCCCGTTCACGTTCGGGAAGGTGGTCGGGTACGCGGGGCTCCTTGACGGCCACCTCGCGGTCCACGGTCTCGTCGTGCGCCCGCCACACCGTGCCCATGCCGCCGTGCCCGAGCTTGGCGATCAGCCGGTAGCGTCCGGCGATGAGACGCCCAGCGCCCGGGTCCTGCGCCTCCCGTCCGCGGGACGGCGGCGGGGACTGCGGCTGCTCCTGCGTCGGTGCCGGCGGCGCCGCCCGATCCACCTGTGCCGCCCGCGGCGGTACGACCTGGGTGGGCGTCGCGTAGGGATTTCCGGCCAGGGGCGCGGCGGCGGGCGGGTTCGGCGGTTGCAGGCTGAAACTCGTGGTCTCGTCCGACCCGTTGTGCGATCCCCCGTTGCTGCTCATGGGTTCATGCATATCGCGCGGGGCGCGTCCGCATCCACCACCGGTGCCCGGCAGTCACAGACCCGTGACGCTCCGCCGCCGCTTATCTCCCGTTTTTTGCGGGTGTTGGCGCGGCTCCGGAAGAGGAGGGCGGGGACACGGACGACGGCGCGGTCGGTGACGCCGGCTCGGTCGCGGTCCCCGTCGCCGTCGCGGTCGCCGTCGCCGTCGCGGTCGCCGTCGCCGTCGCGGTCGCGGTCGCCGACCTCGGCGGCGTACCGCCGCCCTCCCCGCCGTCCTCGTCGGAGAGCAGCGCCGCCGCCGTGACGCCCGCGCCCGCCGCCGCGGCGATCAGCAGCACCGCGGCGAGCACGGCCCGGGCCGCGCGCCGGGGTTCGGCCGCTCCGGGCGGCGCGGGCGCCCGGCCCGTGGCGAGGAAGGCGCGCAGCATCCGCTCGGCCTCCGCCGCGTCCAGGCGCCGCCGCGGGTCGCGTTCCAGCAGTCCCTGGACGACCGGAAGGAGCGGCCCGGCCTCGGCCGGCGGGCGGATCTCCTCGGTGACCACGGCGTGCAGCACGCCGCCCAGCGAGTCCCGGTGGAAGGGCGAGGTCCCGGTGAGCACCGCGCACAGCAGCACACCCACCGACCACAGATCCGACTCCGGGCCGGTCCCGGCGCCCGACATCCGCTCCGGGGCGGTGTACTCGGGGGAGCCGACGAAGGAGCCGGTCTCGGTGAGGGTGGTGGCACCGGCGACCTGGGCGACGCCGAAGTCGGTGAGCACGACCCGGCCGTCGTCGGACACCAGGACGTTGGACGGTTTCACGTCCCGGTGCAGGACGCCGGCCGCGTGCGCGGTGCGCAGGGCGTCGAGCAGGGCGATGCCGATACGGGCGGCCTCGGCGGCGTCGAGCGGACCTCCGCCGAGCACCCGGTCGGCGAGCGAACCGCCGTCGACCAGTTCCATGACCATGTACGCCCGTTCGTCGTCCTCGACGAC
Organism: Streptomyces rochei; assembly: GCA_002155895.1. GTDB lineage: Bacteria > Actinomycetota > Actinomycetes > Streptomycetales > Streptomycetaceae > Streptomyces > Streptomyces rochei. Next base: position 3,451 of record MUMD01000093.1, on the reverse strand, counting down.
GTCGTGCACGACGATGACGTGCGGGTGGCTGAGCTGGGCGACGGCCCGCGCCTCGCGCAGGGTGCGCTCCCGGCGCCGCCGGGCCTCGGCCGCGGAGAGCGACTCGTCCAGCGGGAGCGCCTTCACGGCCACCTCGCGGCCGAGCAGTTGGTCGGTGGCCCGCCACACGATGCCCATGCCGCCGCGGCCGAGCCGCTCGTGGAGCCGGTAACGGCCCGCGATGACACGCCCGCCCGCCCCCTCGGTCACCATGCGTTCCATCATGCCCCAACGGACGCAGCGGCTCCGGGGTGCCGTGACCCGGGTGGCCGACAACCGACGGGCGTCCGAACGCCGTTGCGACGGCTTTCGGCCACCGCCGCGTCCGTCACCCGGCGCGGGTCAGGCGGTCTTCTCCTGCCAGCTCTGCAGCACCGTACGGAACCGCTCCCGGGTGGTCTCCCAGTCGCCGGCGGGCCCCGACATGTTGAGGGCGTACTCGACGCCGTCGTGGGACATGTACGTCTGCGACACGGCGCGGCGCGGTCCGGGGAATTCGGTGTCCTTCGCCAGCGCGGTCCAGGTGTACTCCCAGCGCGCGCTGTCGCGGTCGCGGTAGTCGGCGCGCTCCAGGACGACGCGCCGGTAGTCGACCAGCCGCTGGAGCTGCACCTCCAGGTCCAGCTGGTGGGCGTACGGGTCGTTGTAGTCGGGCGCGGTGTCGACGGATATGCGCAGGAGGTGTTCGCCGCCGTCGGGCGTGTAGTCGACCTGTCTCAGGTCGCCGCCGGCGTCGCCGAACTCCGTGCGCTGCCAGTCCTCGGGCAGGGACAGGCCGAAACCCAGCGGGTCGTCGCGTCGGACCCAGCCGTCCGGGACGGAGCCGCCGGTCCCCTCGCCGGCCGTCCCGGAGGCGGAGGCGGAGGCGGAGGCGGAGGGTGAGCGGCTGACGTCCGGGCCGGCCGACGTGCCCTCTCCGTTCCGCTGCTGCAGCACCACGGCGGTGCCCGCGCCGATCAGCGCGGCGACGGCGACGACCAGGGCGAAGGTGCGCAGGCGGCGACGGGGCCGGTGCGCGGCGGCGCCCGCCGGCGGGTGTCCCGACGCGGGGCCGCCCGGCGCTGCGGGCGGCCCGGCGTACCCCGTCGGCGCCGGTGCGACCGCCGTCGGGCCGGTGGTCGTCCGGTACGGCGTCGCGGTGGTCCCGCCCGCCGGCCCGGCGGTCCCCGGCATGGCCGTGGCGGCCTGCGCCGAGGGGCCCGAGTGCCGCGTCGGCACGTACGCCTGCGCCTCCCTGGGCCGACGGCCCTCCGCCGCCTCGGCGAGCATCTGCTCGGCCTCGGTGGGGTCGGGACGCGCGGCCGGGTCCTTGCGCAGCAGGGCGTCGATGACGGGTCCGAGCGCACCGGCGTGCCGGGGCTCGGTCGCCTCCTCCTCGACGACCGCCTGCATGGTGGTCAGCGGTGAGGTGCGGCGGAACGGCGACCTGCCCTCCACCGCCGTGTACAGGGTCGCGCCCAGCGCCCACAGGTCGGAGGCGGGGCCGGGGTCGTGGCCGCGGACGCGTTCGGGGGCCAGGTAGTCGACGGAGCCGACGACCTCGCCGGTCCGTGTGATGGTGGAGTCGCCCTCGATCTGGGCGATCCCGAAGTCGGTGAGCAGGACGCGTCCGTCGTCGGCGAGCAGCACGTTGCCGGGCTTGACGTCACGGTGCAGGACCCCGGCGGTGTGCGCGGCGCGCAGGGCCCGCAGCACCCACAGCCCTATGCGGGCCGCCTCACGGGGATCGACCCGCTCCTCCTCCTTGACCGCGTCGGCCAGGGAGCGCCCCTCGACCAGCTCCATCACGATCCAGGGCCGGCCGTCGTGTTCCAGCACGTCGTGCACGGTGACGACGGCCGAGTGGTTGATCCGCGCCGCCGCGCGTGCCTCGCCCCGGGTGCGCGCCAGCAGTATCGCCTGGTCGCTCTCGGAGACGTAGAGCGCGGCGGTCAGCTCCTTGATGGCGACGACCCGGTGCAGCACCTCGTCGTGGGCGCGCCACACCCGGCCCATGCCACCGCTGCCGATGGCCTCGCCCAGCCGGTAACGGCCCGCGACGAGCCGGCCCTGCATCTGATTCACGTTGCCCCGCAATGTTCTGGTCAAAGGTCAGACTAGGGACCGGGCACCGCGCGGGGAACGGCTGGGGTGGCATGGAGACAGCTCTGTGACGGTTGTCGCTTCCCGGGATGTCGCTCAACCCCCTTCGGAGGGGCGGGCGCTGAGCGGTCAGCCGGTGTACTGGTAGGTGGACGCGGCCTGTTCGAAGAGCCGGGTCACCTCGTCCCGCTCCGCCGCCGGGCCGCGGACCTGGACCACGTGGTAGCGCCCGTCGATCAGCGTCGCGAGGTTGCGGACGTACAGCTCGCCGTCGGCCCCGGTCCAGGTGAACTGGCCCTCGGCCATGGTCCGTCCGCCGACCTCGATGGACTTCAGGCCGCTGGAGGTGGCCCAGCTGGAGGCCCGGTACGACGCCAGCTCGGGCTCGGTGTCGCGCTGGTAGACCATCGGGTCGTCACCGAACTCGGCCGCACGGTCCCGGCCCGGCACGACGATCAGCTCCAAGTCGCCCTTGCTGTAGACGACCTGCCCGCTGCCGTTGCGGGGCGCGCGGTCCCAGCCCTCGGCGACGGCGACGCGGAACCCCTCGGCGTCCTCGCGCAGGGTGAAGCCGTCGGCGACGGCGGGGTCGTTGCTCTGCGTCTCGGTGGAGCCGGCCGCCGTCTCCGAGGGGCCGGGGTCGTCCGTCGGGGCCGTCCGCTCCGGACGGGGGTCGCCGCCGCCGTCCGGGGACCGCTCGGGCGGCGCCTGGCTCGCCTCGCCCGCGGCACCGGTGCGGTCGCCGGCGCCGGTGTCGCCGCTGTCGCTCTTCGGCATGAAGAACATGGCGTACGCGATCGCCGCGGCCAGGGCCAGCAGTATCAGCAGGAGCAGATTGCGGCCGAGGCTGCGGGGTGAACGGGCCGTCTCCCGCCGGTCCCGCTTGTGCCGTCCGTGATGGGCGGGCAGTGCGGCGCGCCGCCTGCGCACCAGCTCGCCCCGGCGGCGCACGATGGGCAGCCGGCCGGTCTCGGCGGGCGGGGCGGAGACGACGTGCAGGCCGGCCTCCGGCTCGGGCGCCGACCTGACGAGGGAGCGCAGCCAGCCGCTGAGTTCCTCGAAGTCGATGCGCTCGGTGGGGTCCTGTCGCAGCAGCGACTCCACGACCGGCCGCAGCGGCCCGCACTCCTCGGCGAACGCCGGCGGCTCCGCGCACACGATCTGCACCAGCTCGGCGGTGGACTCCTCCGGGTAGGGCGCATGGCCCTGTACGGCGCGGAAGAGCAGCGCGCCCAGGGCCCACAGGTCGGTGGCGGGGCCGATGGGCGCCGGAACAGGCCGGACCGGTGCACGAGAACTGGCAGCTGGCCGCGCCCATCGGCCCCGCCAC
>MUMD01000092.1 GCA_002155895.1 Streptomyces rochei | reverse complement strand
GCAGTTCCTCCAGGGCCACCGGCGCCCGGCGGTGGCGGTGGCCCTGGAGGAACTGCGCTCGCTGGCCGCGGCGGCGGTGGCCTGACACACGTCGGGACCGGAGCCGCGCGGCTCCGGTCCCGTGGGCGTGGTGCAGCCGTCAGGCGGCGACGGCCTCGTCGGCGTGGCCGTGCAGGCGGGCGACGACCTCGGTCAGCTGGGCGGCGACCTCGGCGTCGTCGGCCGGGTGGATCTCGGCGAAGCGGGTCACCGAACCGGGGATGGACAGCTTGATGTCCTCGATCACCTTGCCGCCGGCGATGCCCACGGCCTTGCGGGTGTCGTCCTGCGCCCACACGCCGCCGTACTGGCCGAAGGCGGTGCCGACCACGGCGCTGGGCTTGCCGGAGATGGCGCCCGCACCGAACGGACGGGACAGCCAGTCGATGGCGTTCTTCAGGACGGCCGGGATGGTGCCGTTGTACTCCGGCGAGAAGAACAGGAAGGCGTCGGCGGCCTGGGCGGCCTCGCGCAGCTTCACGGCGGCGGCCGGGACGCTGCCCTCGACGTCGATGTCCTCGTTGTAGAAGGGGATGTCGGCCAGCCCCTCGAACAGCTGTACCTCGGCGCCCTCCGGGGCGAACTTGGCGGCCGCCTCGGCGAGCTGGCGGTTGTGCGAACCGGCGCGAAGGCTGCCGACGAGCGCAAGGATGCGGACAGACATGAAGAACTCCCACTGACGAAGCGCAGGCGCTGCGGGGACAGACGCTGCTGGAAACACTGCCGTTACGAATCCGGACCGAGGTCCGTTTAATTTCTAACATCCTAAGCGGACCGCGGTCCAGTTTTCTTCCCGATGCTTTACGCTGGGTTCATGTCCGCCGCCCTGCCGCCCTTCCCGAAACCCGAGGAGACCGTCGGCCCGCCCGAGCTGCTGCGGCTCGGCACGGGATTCGAGGAGGACGAGCCCTGCCTGCGCGCCGACGCCGCGCGCAACCGGGCCCGACTGCTGGAGGCCGCCGCCCGGCTGGTCGCCGAGCACGGAGCGGCCGCCGTCACGATGGAGGCGGTGGCGGCGGCCGCCTCGGTGGGCAAGGGCACGGTCTTCCGCCGCTTCGGCGACCGCACCGGCCTGCTCATGGCCCTCCTCGACCACTCCGAGAAGAAGTTCCAGGCCGCTCTCCTGAGCGGACCCCCGCCCCTGGGGCCCGGGGCCCCGCCCGTCGAGCGGCTGCGCGCCTTCGGCTGCGCGATGCTGCGCCGCTCCGTCGACGAGCTGGAGCTGCAGCTCGCCGCCGAGCCCAGCGCGGAACGCCGGTACACCTCCCCGCCGCGCCGCTTCCTGCGCGGCCACGTGGCGCTGCTGCTGCGGCAGGCGGCCCCGGACGCGGACAGCGAACTGCTCTCCCACACCCTGCTGGCCTACCTCGACGCCGCCCTGGTCCACCACCTCACCGCGCAGTGCGGGGTCCCCCCGGAGCGGCTGCGGGACGGCTGGCTGGACCTGGTCGCACGGGTGACCCGCACCGAGTGCCCGGACTGACGGACGGTCAACATCCGTCCACCGTCCGGGACTTCGTCCGATCCGGACGGTGCCGACCCGCCCGGAGCCCCGCCCGCGGCCTCTGCCAAGATGCCGTACGTCATGGTGCAGATACCGAACCCGTCGTCCGCCCCCGAGCCCTCCGCACCGCGCTCCGTCCCCACGAGCGCCGATGTGGCCCGCCTGGCGGGCGTCTCGCGCGCGACCGTCTCGTACGTCCCCAACAACGCCGGCGCCGTCCGGATCAGCGAGCCCACCCGCCGGCGCGTCCACGACGCCGCCCGGGAGCTGGGCTACGTCCCGCACGCCGCGGCCCGCTCGCTGCGCGCCGGGCACAGCCGCACCGTGCTGATGCCGGCGCCGTCCTTCCCGGCCGGCCCGCTCTACAGCGGCTTCCTCAGCGAACTCCAGTGGGCCCTCGGCCGCCTCGACTACACCGTGGTGCAGTACGGCAGCGTCGGCCTGCACGGCGACGAGGCGGCCCGCGCCTGGGCCGAACTGCGGCCGGTCGCCGTCCTGGTGCCCGGCCGGGGCCCGGGGCCGCGCGGCGTGGAGATCCTCAAACGCTCGGGTGCCCGCGCGGTCGTCACGCTGGGCCCCGAGGCCGTGGAGGGCGCGCACGCCCTGCTCATGGACCACGCCGTCGTCGGACACCGCGCGGTCCGTCACCTCGTCGAGCGCGGACGCCGCAGGATCGGCGTCGTCGTGCCCGCGGAGGACGGCCTGGAGTTCTTCTCGGCGCCGCGCCTGGCCGGGGCGCGGGACGCCGTGCGCGGCACCGACGCCACCGTGACCGAACTGCCCCTCGCCCACGAGGAACGCGCCGCCGCCCGGCTGGCCGACCGCTGGGACTCACTCGGTCTCGACGCCGTGTTCGCGTACAACGACGAGTACGCGATGCTGCTCATGCGCGCGCTGCAGGACGCGGGCGTCCGCGTCCCGGGCGACACCGCCCTGATCGGCGCCGACGACCTGATGCTCGGGCGCCTGCTGCGGCCCCGGCTGAGCACCGTCCACCTGGAACTGCCCTCCGGCCGCGACCTGGCGGCACTGGTCGACCGCGCGGTCCACGACCCCGGCGCCGCGCCCGAGCGACGCGAGGTGCTGGGCGCGACGGTGGTGCACCGGGAGTCGAGCTGAGCGGGCCCTACTGACCGCCCTGACCCTGGCCGTCCTGACCGGTCGGGCCGCCGGCCTGGGCCTGCTGCTGGGCGACCGCCTTGCGGACCTCGTCCATGTCCAGGTTCCGGGCCTGCCCGATGACGTCGGTCAGGGCCTCCTCGGGCAGCGCGCCGGGCTGCGCGAACACGGCCACCTGGTCCCGGACGATCATCAGCGTGGGGATCGACTGGATGCCGAAGGCCTGCGCCAGCTCCGGCTGCGCCTCGGTGTCCACCTTGCCGAAGACGAGGTCGGGGTTGGCCTCGGCGGCCTTCTCGTAGACCGGCGCGAACTGACGGCACGGACCGCACCACGACGCCCAGAAGTCGATCAGGACGAACTCGTTGTCCGTGACCGTCTGGTCGAAGTTCTCCTTGGTGAGCTCCACGGTGCTGCTCATGGTGTGACCCTCTTCCTGGGTTCGGGTGCGTCGACCGTCGGCACAACACTGCCGACCTGGTGCGTATTCCGCGCACGTACCCATGTGGCCACGCCGCACACCACCCACCACACTGGCCCCATGACGCAAACGGATTCCATCGCGTACGACGTCGTCGTGATCGGCGCGGGCCCCGTGGGGGAGAACGTCGCCGACCGCACCCGAGCGGCCGGTCTCACCACCGCGATCGTGGAGAGCGAACTGGTCGGCGGCGAGTGCTCCTACTGGGCGTGCATGCCCAGCAAGGCCCTGCTGCGCCCCGTCATCGCCCGCGCCGACGCCCGCCGCCTGCCCGGCGTGGGCGGCACGGGCCGCGAGCCCCTGGACGCCCCGGCGGTCCTCGCCCGCCGCGACGCGTTCACCTCCCACTGGAAGGACGACGGCCAGGTCCGGTGGGTCGAGGGCATCGGCGCCGACCTGTACCGCGGGCAGGGACGGCTCGCCGGGCCGCGCACGGTCGAGGTCACCGCGCCCGACGGCACCCGCCGGACGCTGACCGCCCGGCACGCCGTCGCCCTGTGCACCGGCAGCGGCGCCGCCCTGCCGGACCTGCCGGGACTCGCCGAGGTCCGCCCCTGGACCAGCCGCGAGGCCACCAGCGCCAAGAGCGCGCCCGGACGGCTCATCGTGGTCGGCGGCGGAGTCGTCGCCGTCGAGATGGCCACCGCCTGGCAGGCCCTCGGCTCCCGGGTGACGCTGCTGGTGCGCGGCGACGACGGTCTGCTCGCCCGGATGGAACCCTTCGCCGGCGAACTGGTCGCCGAGGCGCTCACCGAGGCGGGCGTCGACATCCGCACCGGGACCTCCGTGGAGTCCGTGGTCCGCGAGAGCGGCACCGTCGTCGCCGTCACGGACCGGGGCGACCGCGTCGAGGCCGACGAGATCCTCTTCGCCACCGGCCGCGTCCCGCGCACCGGCGACCTCGGTCTGGAGACCGTCGGCCTGGAACCCGGCTCCTGGCTCCACGTCGACGACAGCCTCCGGGTCGAGGGTCACGACTGGCTCTACGCCGTCGGCGACGTCAACCACCGGGCGCTGCTGACGCACCAGGGCAAGTACCAGGCCCGCATCGCCGGCGCCGCCATCGCCGCCCGGGCCTCCGGCGAGCCGGACCTGGAGTCCGGCCCGTGGGGCGCGCACGCCGCCACCGCCGACCACGACGCCGTGCCCCAGGTCGTCTTCACCGACCCCGAGGCGGCCTCCGTCGGCCTCACCCTCGCCGAGGCCGAACGGGCCGGACACCGCGTGCGCGCCGTCGACGTCGACCTCGCGACGGTGGCCGGCGCGAGCCTCTACGGCGACGGCTACAAGGGGCGCGCCCGGATGGTCGTCGACCTGGAGGACGAGATCGTCCGCGGTGTCACCTTCGTCGGGCCCGGCGTCGGCGAACTGATCCACTCGGCCACCGTCGCGGTCGCCGGCCGGGTACCGGTCGACCGTCTGTGGCACGCGGTCCCGTCCTACCCGACGATCAGCGAGGTCTGGCTCCGCCTGCTCGAGGCATACCGGGACAACTGACCGGCCCGCCCCGGCCGCGGGCAGCCGCGCCTCCCTCCTCCGCTCAGCGGAACCGAGAGCGGGGGCGCGGCGCACCCGGCACCGCCGTGCGTTCCCCGGGCCGTCCGTCCGCCCGTCCGCCCGTCAGGCTCCCGGCAGCCCGAACCCCAGCTCTTCCGCCGCCCGCTCCGGCGTGGCCTGCCCCCACCACTGCGTCATCGCCCGCGACGACGCCAACGACCGCGGCTCCGCCCGGTCCAGATACAGGACCCCGTCGAGATGGTCCGTCTCGTGCTGGACGATCCGCGCCGGCCACCCGGAGAACACCTCGTCCACCGCCCGCCCCTCCGGGTCCAGCGCCCGCAGCCGCACCTCGGCGTGGCGCGCCACCACCGCCTGCCAGCCCGGCACGCTCAGGCAGCCCTCGAAGAACGCGGCCCTGCCGTCCCCGACGGGCTCGTACGACGGATTGACCAGCACCCGGAACGGCTGCGGCACCCGCCCCCGGGCCGCCCGCACCTCCTCCGGCACCGGGGCCGGATCCTCGATCACCGCGATCCGCAGCCCCACCCCGACCTGGGGCGCGGCCAGCCCGACGCCCGGCGCCGCGTGCATGGTCCGACGCAGCGCCTCGACGAACCGCGCCAGCAGCGCCGGGGCCAACTGCCCGTCGAAGGGCTCGGCCACGCGCCGCAGCACCGGGTGACCGGCTTCGAGAATCGGCAACGGGCCGTCCACGGCGAGCAGTTCCTCGACGTGCTCGGCAAGACGCCCGTGATCACTCGGAGTTCCCATTGCGTCAGGATGCCACGGCGCGCCCCGCCCACCGCCCCCGTCACGTGACCCACGTCACGCCATGCGCCGGGAACCGCGGGTGCTCCGGACCCGACCACTGGGCCGCCC
>MUMD01000091.1 GCA_002155895.1 Streptomyces rochei | reverse complement strand
CCCCCGGATCACCCCGCACCACCTCGACGAGGCCGCCCAGCGCGACTTCCTCACCCGGGTGACGGCACGCTCCACCACCGCCAAGCCCGCGCTGCTGCTGGACCTGATGCTCCCCGACGGGCTGTCCTACGGCGCCTGCACCAACCGCGCCTTCCTGATCGCGGCGGCGCTGGGCTGCGAGTCCGTCCACCGCAGGGACTCCGACAGCCGGTACCAGACCCTGGCCGGCCGCACGGTCTTCCCCGTCCACCACGAGCTGCTCTCCCTCGGCCGTCGCGCGGCCGACGCCCTGCCCGGCGTCACCGAGTCGGCCCTGCCCGACGCCCTCCTCGGACGGCGGGTCGCCATGGTGGGCGGCTCCTTCGTGGGCGAACCGTCCGTGGACATCGGGCGGATACGGGACGCCGACCCCGAGACCTACCACGACGTCGTGTCCCTGTGGGCGCCCGAGCACTGGTCCCGGGCGCGGAAACGGGAGCTGGTCGAGGAGTCCTTCCTCGGCGCCGGCACCGAGCCCTTCACGGCCGACCACTCGCTGCTGACGGTGGTCGACCCGATGCGCGTGGACATGTGCAACATCGCCTTCCACGGTGACACCGTCTGCGAACGGGTGCCGCTGCCGCCCGCCCGGGACACCATCGGCAGCGACTACTTCCTGATCCACCTGGTGCACGACGCCCGGCTGCCCGGAGTGCTGCACAACCGGCACATCGTCAACTACCACACCGGCGAACGCAGGACCGACCACGGCTTCCTCGCCTACCAGACCCGTTTCGCCAAGTTCCTGCTGTCGATGCGCTACTTCCACTTCGTCTACGACCGCATGGCCGAGGCGGGCGACACGCTGCTGGACGAGCACGGCCGGGCCCGCCCGTCCGCCGTCGCCGCCCTCGCCCGCGAGAGCACCGGACTGGACACCGGGGAGAACCTCCGCCGGCTCGACGCCCTCGACCGCGCCTACCGGCGCCTGGGCGGCCGGTACGCCGACTTCGCCGACCTCCTGGCCGGCCGCCGCGAGCGCCTCATCGACGAGGCGCGGGCCGACATCGCGGACTTCGCGCTGCTGACGGAGGCGTGGGAAGGGCTGGTGGCCGCCGCCCGCACCACGCCCCTGCCCGGGCCGCCGGAGCGGCACCGGTGAGCGCGACGCCGGGCACCGGCCCCGGCGAGGCCCTGACCGCCGCCCTCGCCGCCGCCACCGAGGACCGCGTCGTCTACGACCTGGCCGGCATCGGACGGAGCCACGACGCGCTGCTCGCCGAACTCCCGGGCGTGCGCGTGCGGTTCGCGATGAAGGCGTGCCCGGTCGACGAGGTGATCGCCGTCCTGGCACGCCGGGGCGCCGGGATCGACGCCGCGAGCCCCGGCGAGATGGCGCAGGCCCTGCGGGCCGGGATGCCCGTCGAACGCGTGCACTACGGGAACACCGTGAAGTCCGACCGCGACATCGCCGAGGCGTACCGGCTCGGCGTCCGCACCTTCGCCACCGACAGCGTCCAGGACGTGGCCGCCCTCGCCGTCCACGCCCCCGGCGCCCGCGTCTTCTGCCGGGTGGCCACCGGCGGCGCGGGCGCCCTGTGGGGCCTGAGCGACAAGTTCGGCTGCCCGCCCGACGACGCGGTGCGGGTCCTGGAACGGGCCCGGGAGCTGGGGCTGACACCGGCCGGCCTGTCCGTGCACGTCGGCTCCCAGCAGATGACGGGCGAGGCGTGGCGCACCGCCCTGGACGACCTCGGCGACGTGCTGCGCGCCCTGTCCGGGCGCGGCATCCGCGTCGACCACGTCAACCTCGGCGGCGGCCTGCCCGCGCGCGGCTACCGGGACCGGCGCGGCAACCCCCTCGACCCGCCGCTGGACAAGATCTTCGCGGTCATCCGGGAAGGCATGGACGACCTGCGCCGCGTCCACGGCGGGCCCCTCGACTTCGTCGTCGAACCCGGACGGCACCTCGTCGCCGACCACGGCGCCATCCGCGCCCACGTGGCCCGCCTCGCCGAACGCCGGGGCGCCGACGGGGTACGGCGGCACTGGCTGTACCTGAGCTGCGGCAAGTTCAACGGCCTGTACGAGATGGACGCCCTGCAGTACCGGCTGGTCTTCCCCGGCCACCCCGACGGTCCGCACGTCCCGGCCGTCGTCGCCGGACCCACCTGCGACAGCGACGACGCCTACTCCCACGAGGAGGGCCTGGTGCCGGTACCGAAGGCCCTGGCCTCCGGCGACCCGGTCTGGGTGCTGTCCTGCGGCGCGTACGCGGCCGGCTACACGACCGTGGGTTTCAACGGCTTCGCCCCGCTCCCGTACGCGTGCGCGGGCCGGGAGGAGAGGACCGGCGCCGATGGGTGAGACCGTGCGCGTACGCCCCCTCGCCGACGGGGACTGGGACGCCGTCGTGGCGCTGGAGCGCGACGCCTACACCGGCCTCGGCCTGTCGGAGGGCCGCGCCGCGCTGCAGTCCCGGGCGGCGGCGTCGCCGGACACCTGCTTCGTGGTGGACGTCGGCTCCCGCACGGCCGGCTACGCGCTGGCGCTGCCCTACCCCTTCCGCCGCTACCCGGACCTGGCCCGGGCGGAGGACACCGCGACTGCGTCCGGACCCGGCAACCTCCATCTGCACGACATCGTCGTGGCACCCGGCCTGCGCCGCCGGGGCCTGGCCCGGGCGCTGCTGCGGCACCTCGCCGGCACCGCCCGGGCGCGCGGGGACGAACGGATCTCCCTGGTCGCCGTCGGCGGCACGGCACCGTTCTGGTCGGCACGCGGCTTCACCCCGCACCCCGGGGTCGTGCCCGCCGGCGCCTACGGCACGGACGCCGTCTACATGTCCAGGCCGGTCCCGTCCCTCGCCCCCGTCCCCTCCCTGCGCGAAGTGAGCTGATGCGCGTGTCCCGCCTCCACGACCCCTTCCTGCGCGGCCAACTGGCCATCGCCGCGCTGTTCCTGTCCCTCGGTTTCCAGTACGCCACCTGGGCCGCGCGGATACCGGCCATCAAGTCCGGACTGGACCTGGGCGCCGCCGAGGTCGGGGTGCTCCTGATGGCCGCCGGGGTCGGTGCGGCGGTGTCCTTCCCCCTCGTCGCCTGGCTGATGCGGCGCCTCGGCTCCCGGCGGCTCGCCCTGCTGTCCCAGCTCGGCCTGGCCCTCCTGCTGCTCGCCCTGGCCGCCGCCCCGAACTACCCGCTGGCCCTGCTGGTGATGTGCGCCGACGGCGTCCTCGTCGGCTGTCTGAACGTGGCCATGAACGCGCAGGGCGCGGCCCTGGAGACCCGCTTCGAGCGCAACACCATGGCCCGGCTGCACGCCACCTTCAGCGCCGGATCGCTGCTCGCGGCGCTGCTCGCCTCCGGCATGACCGCCGCCACCGGGTCGGTCGCGGCGCACTTCGGCGTGGCGGTCGCCCTCCTGGCCGTGCTGGGCGTCTGCGCCCGGACCGGTCTCCTCGACGACGAGCCGGCGGCGGCCCCGGAGACGTCCGGACCGAAGCGGGAGCGGCGCCGCCGGTCCCTCCCCTCCCGGATGACGCTGTGGATGTGCGGCGCGATGGTCTTCGGCACGGTCGCCGAGGGCGCCATGAACGACTGGTCCGCCCTGTACCTGGAGGACGTCGCCGAGGCGTCCGCGGAACTCGCGCCCCTGGGCATCGCCGTGGTCTCCGGGATGATGGTCGTCGCCCGCCTGTTCGCCGACGGCTGGCGAGGCCGCTGGGGCGACGGACGGGTCGTCCTGGTCGGCAGCGCGGTGGCCGGCACCGGCCTCGCCGCCGCCCTGATCGGCGGCGGCGTCGCCCCGGCCCTGGCCGGCTTCGCCTGCATGGGCCTGGGCATCGCCGCCGTCACCCCCTGCGTCTACGCGGCCGCCGCCCGGCAGGGCTCGGACGCGCTGACCCTCGTCGCCGCGATGGGCACCACCGGTCTGCTGGCCGGCCCGCCGCTCATCGGCTTCATCGCCGGAGCCACCGACCTGGCGTGGGGGATGGGCGCCGTCTCCGCCGCGGCGGGCGCCGTCGCCCTGTGCAGCACCCGCATCCGCTGGACCCCGGCACCGGCCGTCCGGGGCGAGACCTCGCCCGTCTGACCGCCCCCGCCACCCTGCCGTCCTCCGTCACCACCCCGGCCGCGCCCGCCGCCCGAACAGCAGCCCGCGCGGCTCGGGCGGAGGCGGGGTGCCGCGGCGCAGCGGCCAGGCGATCAGCATGCCCGCCACGAAGCCGAACACATGGGCCGCGTACGCCACGGTGCCGGCCTCGGAGACGGCCCCGCCGGACGAGTACACCGCCTGGAGTCCGAACCAGAAACCCAGCACGATCCAGGCCGGCAGCCGCAGCGGCAGGAAGATCAGGAAGGGCACCAGCACCCAGACCCGGGCCCTCGGATAGAGCACCAGATACGCGCCGAGCACTCCGGCGATCGCCCCCGACGCGCCGATCAGCGGGGCGCCGGAGCCGGAGTCGAGGAGGGCGAAACCGTAGGTCGCCGCGTAGCCGCAGACGCCGTAGAAGAGCAGGTAGGGCAGGTGGCCCAGGCGGTCCTCGACGTTGTTGCCGAAGATCCACAGGAAGAGCATGTTGCCCAGCAGGTGCAGCCAGCCGCCGTGCAGGAACATCGCCGTCAGCACGCTCAGCTCCGGCGACTTGTCGTAGTCCGGCGGGCCGACCACGCAGCCCGGACCCTGGGGGCCGACGCCCGTGTCGCCGGTGGGCACCAGGGCGGGCATCCGGTGGTGGAGCAGTTCCTGCGGCACCGCCGCGTACTGGTCCAGGAACGCCTCCAGGTGGCACAGCTGCGCGAGGCTGCCCTCGCCCGTCACGGAGGCGGCGGTCCCGGGGGTGAACAGGAACACCAGGACGTTGGCGAGGATGAGGGCGTACGTCACCCAGGGGGTGCGCCGCGCGGGGTTCACGTCATGGACGGGGATGACCACGAGTCACTACTGCCCGCCCCGCCGCCGGTGAATCGGTGTGCCCCCTGAACGCCGCAGTCCCCGCGCGCGTATCTCCCGGCAACCGCCCGCGTCCCGGGGAAGGCGGGGCGCGGGGACGACGTGAGGAACAGGCGATGAACGAACGGGTCACAGCGGCTCCCGCGATGCACGCGCTGCCCGACGGCGAGGCCGAGGTCGCCCTCGTGCTGCGGCTGCCCTGGGAGGACGTCGCCCGGCTCGGGCAGGAGGCCGGGCGGCTGGCCGCGCAGATGCAGCGGCCGGTGACGCTGGACGAGGCGGTCAGCCACCGGCTGCGCTCCGCGCGAGGGGCCGCGCACGCCCGGCCGGCCGGTGAGCAGCCGCCCGCGGTGGGCGCCGCGCCGGTGACGACGGCCACCGCGGCCTCGGTGTCGTCGCTGCCCTCGCGGCCCCCGGCCGAGCAGGCGCGGCAGGCCATCGACCGGATCAACGGCACGGCGTGAGCGTTCCCGGGTGTCTCCCCGCCGGGCCGGGGCCGCGGGTGTCTCCCCGCCGGGCGGGGTGCCCCTCCCAGCCGTGCCCCTCCCTCAAGCCGTGCCCTCCCTCAGCCGTGCCGCTCCACCTCCCGTGCCGCCTTGCGGGCGGCCACCAGCACCGGGTCCCACACCGGTGAGAACGGTGGCGCGTAGCCGAGGTCCAGGGCCGTCATCTGCTCCACCGTCATCCCGGCCGTGAGGGCCACCGCCGCGACGTCGACCCGCTTGCCCGCGCCCTCCCGGCCGACGATCTGCACGCCGAGCAGGCGCCCGGTGCGCCGCTCGGCGAGCATCTTCACCGTCATGGGGGAGGCGCCCGGGTAGTAACCGGCGCGGCTGGTGGACTCGACGGTGGCCGTCACGAACCGCAGCCCCGCCCGCAGCGCGTCCTTCTCGCGCAGCCCGGTCCGCGCGATCTCCAGGTCGCAGACCTTGCTGACCGCCGTGCCGACCACGCCCGGGAAGGTGGCGTAACCGCCGCCCGCGTTGGTGCCGATGACCTGCCCGTGCTTGTTGGCGTGGGTGCCGAGCGGGATGTGCCGCTCCTGCCCGGAGACCAGGTCGAGCACCTCCACGCAGTCCCCGCCGGCCCAGACGTTCTCGTGTCCGCGCACCCGCATGCCCAGGTCGGTCAGCAGCCCGCCGTGGGCGCCGAGCGGCAGCCCGGCGGCCTCGGCGAGCGAGGTCTCGGGGCGTACGCCGATACCGAGCACCACCACGTCCGCCGGGTACTCGGCGTCCGTGGTGGCCACCGCGCGGACCCGGCCGTCGTCCCCGGTCAGCACCTCGGTGACCTCGGCGTCGTTCACCATGGTGATGCCCAGGCCCTCCATCGCCTCGTGCACCAGCAGGCCCATGTCCGGGTCGAGCGTCGACATCGGTTCCCTGCCGCGGTTGACGACCGTCACCTCGTAGCCGCGGTTGATCAGGGCCTCGGCCATCTCCACGCCGATGTACCCGGCGCCGACGACCACCGCGCGCCGGCCCCGGGTGCCGGCCAGCGTGTCGAGCAGCGCCTGCCCGTCGTCCAGCGTCTGCACCCCGTGCACGCCCGGGGCGTCGACGCCGGGCATCCGGGGACGGATCGGGCGCGCCCCGGTCCCGATCACGAGCTTGTCGTACGAGGTCCAGGACTCGGCCCCGGAGTCCACGTCACGCGCGCGCACCCGGCCGCGGGCGAGGTCGATCTCCGTGACCTCGGTCCGCATCCGCAGGTCGATGTCGCGCGCCCGGTGCTCCGCGGGCGTCCGGGCGATCAGCTCGTCGCGGTCGCTCACGGCGCCGCCGACCCAGTAGGGGATGCCGCACGCCGAGTACGAACTGAAGTGGCCGCGCTCGAACGCCACGATCTCCAGGTCCCGAGGTCCCTTCAACCGGCGGGCCTGGGACGCCGCGGACATCCCCGCGGCGTCACCGCCGATCACGACCAGTCGTTCTCCCGTACCGCCCGCAGCGCTCATGTTCATGCGAACACGCTACGGGGGCGGGGGATTTCAGTCCCGTCCGCCCGGCTCCCGGCGGGGCGCGGAGTCGGGAACCGGCCGGGCGGTCGGCAGGGGCGCCGACGCGGCGGAGGGGACGGTCACGGGCGCCGCGGACGCCGGTGCCGTCCGGCGCGGCAGCCGGGGCCGCACCACCCGCAGCCACAGCAGCGCCAGCAGGGCTGCCACCGCGGCGAAGGGCAGTACCGCGCCCACCACCAGCATCACCCAGCGCAGCATCGTCACGAAGGCGTCCCAGCCGCCGGCCAGCGCGTCCGTGAAGCCGGGGTCCTCGTCCTTCTCCGCAGGTTCCACCGGCGTCTCGGACAGGGAGAGGGTGATGGTGGCCAGGCCGGTGCGGTCCTTCAGGGACGCCTGCCGGGCCAGCAGCGCCTCCAGTTCGGCCTGCCGGCTGCTCAGCTCCCCCTCCAGCGTCACCACGTCGCTCAGCTTCGTGGCCCGGTCCATCAGCTCGCGGACCCTGGCCACGCTGGCCCGCTGGGACTTGATCCGGCTCTCCACGTCGACGACCTGATCGGTGACGTCCTCCGCCTTCGCGCTGCGCTGCACCAGTTTCCCGGCGCCCTCCAGGTCGTCGAGGACGTCCTGGTAGGAGGCGACCGGCACGCGCAGCACGACGCGGGTCCGTTCGTGGCCGTCCCCGTCCCGCCGGGTGGTCTCGTCACCCACGTAACCGCCCGCGTTCTCGGTCCTGGCGCGGGCCTCGTCGAGGGCCTCGGGGACATCTTCGACCTGCACCGTCAGCGAGGCGGTGCGGATGATGTGGCTCGCGGAGGTCTTCGGCGGCCCGGCCGCCTCGGTGCCCTCCGCGCCGCCGCCCGCGGCACCCTGCCGGTCGCTCGCCGCCGAGGGGGCGGCCTCCTTGGCCGCGCTGTCCGCAGCGCTGCCACCGGAGTCGTCACCCCCCGCCCCGCACCCGGTGAGCGCCAGGGACGCGGCCAGCAGGACGGCGGCCAGGGCCGGGACGGGACGTAGGGAACGCGGTCTGCGCATGGTGACCCCCGGGATCGCAGGAACGACTGTCGCTCCTACGACGCGGCAACCGCCCCCGGGGTCGGCGCGAAACGGTCCCGAACAGGTCACGGTCCGGCCTCGCCGCGCCGGACGGACCCTCACGCCGCGGCCCCGACCCGCGGCCCGGGCCCCTGCCCGGGGGCGGTGACCGGGTCTGAGACGCTGGGGGCATGAGCGCAAGGGAGACCTCCGCGGACGGGAAGTCCGCGGGCACGGGGCACGTGGTCGTCATCGGGGGCGGGATCGCGGGACTGGCCGCCGCCCATCGGCTGCTGGAGCGCGGCGCGCGGGTGACGGTGCTGGAGGCGTCGGACCGGGTCGGAGGCAAGCTGCTGCCCGGCGAGGTCGCCGGGGTGCGCGTCGACCTGGGCGCCGAGTCCCTGCTGGCCCGCCGTCCCGAGGCCGTCGGCCTGGCCCGCGAGGTCGGCCTCGCCGACCGCCTCCAGCCGCCGGCCACCGCCTCGGCCTCCCTGTGGACCCGCGGCGCCCTGCGCCCCATGCCCAAGGGACACGTCATGGGCGTGCCCGGCACCGCCGCCGCCCTGGCCGGCGTCCTGTCCGACGAGGGCCTCGCCCGCATCGAGCGCGACGCCGATCTGCCCCGCACCGAGGTCGGCGACGACGTGGCGGTGGGGGAGTACGTGGCGGCACGCCTGGGCCGCGAGGTCGTCGACCGCCTCGTCGAACCGCTGCTGGGCGGCGTCTACGCCGGTGACGCCTACCGCATCTCCCTGCGCTCCGCCGTGCCCCAGCTCTTCGAGGCCGCCCGCACCCACACCTCCCTCACCGAGGCGGTGCGCGCGATCCAGGGCCGCACGGCCGCCTCACCGGCCACCGGCCCGGTGTTCATGGGCATCGAGGGCGGCATCGGCACCCTCCCGCTCGCCGTCGCGGAGTCGGTGCGCGCCCGAGGCGGCGAGATCGTCACCCACACGCCCGTGACCGGACTGCGCCGCACCGCCGAGCACCGCTGGCGCGTCACCACCGCCGACCGGGCGCTGCACGCCGACGCGGTCGTCGTCGCCGTTCCCGCCCGCCCCGCCGCCGAGCTGCTGCGCGCCGAGGCCCCCGCCGCCGCGGCCGAGCTGGCCGCCGTCGAGTACGCCTCGATGGCCCTGATCACTCTCGCCTACCGCCGCTCCGACGCCGCCGCGCTCCCCGAGGGCAGCGGCTTCCTCGTCCCCCCGGTGGACGGCCGCACCATCAAGGCGTCCACCTTCGCCTCCCGCAAGTGGGGCTGGATCGACGCCGACGACCCGGACCTCGTGGTCCTGCGCACCTCCGTCGGGCGGTACGGCGAGACGGAGATCCTGGGCCGCGACGACACCGGCCTGGTCGACGTCTCCCGGCACGATCTGAGGGAGGCCACCGGTCTGGCCGCCGAGCCCGTCGCCACCCGCGTCACCCGCTGGCAGGACGGCCTGCCCCAGTACCCCGTCGGCCACCACGCGCGCGTCGCCCGCATCCGGGAGCACGTCGCCGGGCTGCCGGGCCTGGCCGTGTGCGGGGCGGCGTACGACGGCGTCGGCATCCCCGCGAGCATCGCCAGCGCGTACGCGGCCGTCGACCAGATCCACGGCGACCCGCGGGGTGTGGAGCAGCTCACCGCCCACCCGGTGCAGAGCCTGCACGGCGGAGCGGGAGAATAGGGTCATGAGTGACGACGCCTCCACCCCCGCCGCCGAGCGGATCCCCAACAAGGGCAAGCTGGCCAAGGACCTCAACGAGGTCATCCGCTACACCCTCTGGTCCGTCTTCAAGCTGAAGGACACCCTCCCCGAGGACCGCGCCGGGTACGCCGACGAGGTCCAGGAGCTGTTCGACCAGCTCGCCGCCAAGGACGTGACGATCCGCGGCACCTACGACCTGTCCGGTCTGCGCGCGGACGCCGACCTCATGATCTGGTGGCACGCGGAGACCGCCGACCAGCTCCAGGAGGCGTACAACCTCTTCCGCCGCACCAGGCTCGGCCGCGCGCTGGAGCCCGTCTGGTCGAACATGGCGCTGCACCGCCCCGCCGAGTTCAACCGCTCGCACATCCCGGCCTTCCTGGCCGACGAGACGCCGCGCGACTACATCAGCGTCTACCCCTTCGTGCGCTCCTACGACTGGTACCTGCTGCCCGACGAGGACCGCCGCCGCATGCTCGCCGACCACGGCAAGATGGCCCGCGGCTACCCGGACGTGCGCGCCAACACGGTCGCCTCCTTCTCGCTGGGCGACTACGAGTGGATCCTCGCCTTCGAGGCCGACGAGCTGCACCGCATCGTCGACCTCATGCGCCACCTGCGCGCTTCCGAGGCCCGCATGCACGTCCGCGAGGAGATCCCCTTCTTCACCGGGCGGCGCAAGGACCTCGGCGACCTGGTGGCCGGACTCGCCTGAGCGCACCCCGGTGAGCCGGTGGCCGGGCCGCCCCGGTCACCCCCTCGGCTCGGGTTCCGGGCGCGGGGCGCACGAAGTGTCCCGCGCCGGGAGGCGGCCCTCCAGCAGGTACGCCTCCAGGTGGCCGTTGACGCAGGCGTTCGCCCCGCCGCCGACGCCGTGAGTCCCGGCGTCCCGCTCGGTCACCAGCACCGAGCCCGACAGTCGCCGGCGCAGCTCCAGCGCGCCCTCGTACGGGGTCGCCGCGTCCTCCTCGGCGGCCAGCACCAGCGTCGGCGGCAGCTCGCCCGGCCCGGTGCGCACGTCGAGGGGCCGCTGCCGGGGCGCCCGCCAGTAGGCGCACGGCAGGTTCGTCCACACGTTGTCCCACGTCTCGAACGGCGCCCGGCGCGCCAGCCGCGTGTTGTCCCGGTCCCAGACCTCGAAGTCGGTCGGCCAGGGCGCGTCGTTGCATTCGACGGCCGTGTACACCGCGTTGGAGTTCTCGGCCCCGGCCGCGCCCTCCTCGGTCCGCGTCCCCGCCTGGTCGATCAGCGGCTGCGGGTCGCCCCGCAGATACGCCGACAGCGCCTCGGCGCGGTGCGGCCAGTAGTCGTCGTAGTACCCGGCCTTCAGGAACGCCCCCTGCAACTGCGCGGGCCCCACCGTCCCGCCCGCGGGCTCCGCCGCCAGCCGCTCGCTCGCCTCCTCGTAGCTGTTCTGGACCTCCCTCGGCGAGTCCCCGAGCCCGTACACGGCGTGGTGTTCGGCGATCCACTCCTTGAAGTCCGACCAGCGGTCCTCGAACGCCTCCGACTGCTCCAGGTTGTTGCGGTACCAGATCCCCTCGGGGTCGGGGTTCACCACCGAGTCGAACACCATCCGCCGCACCCGCGAGGGGAACAGCTCCGCGTACAGCGCCCCGAGGTACGTGCCGTACGACGCCCCCATGAACGTCAGCCTCTTCTCGCCCAGCGCGGCCCGCACGACCTCCAGGTCCCGGGCGTTGTTGAGCGAGTGGTAGTGCCGCAGGGCCTCCCCGGCCCGTTCGGCGCAGCCGCGCGCGTACGCCTCGGCCTCGGCGGCCCGCTGCTCCTTGAAGGCGTCCGAGGGCTGGGTCGGCGCCGGACGGGGGCCCTTGAAGAAGTCCCCCGGGTCCTGGCACGACAGCGGCGCCGAGGGCGCCACCCCGCGCGGGGCGTACCCGACGAGGTCGTACGCGGCGGCGATCCGCTTCCACTGGGGCACCATGCCGGCCAGCGGGAAGTACAGGCCCGAGGCGCCCGGACCGCCCGGGTTGTAGAGGAGCGCGCCCTGCCCGGGGACCTCGCGCCCGCCGCCTTCCGGGGACTTGTGGGTGGCCCGCACCCGGCTGACGGTCAGCTCGATCTGCTTCCCGTCGGGGCGCGCGTAGTCCAGGGGCACGGTGACCGTGCCGCAGCGCAGGGCGGCCGGCAGTTCCTCCGCCTTCGGGCACCTGCCGAACTCGATGCCGGCCGCCGCCGCGCGCCCGGCGGCCACGGCGGTGCCGCGCGCCTCGGCGGCCCCGGGCCCGCCCGGCGTCCCCTCCGCCGGAGCGGCGGCGAGGGTGGTCAGCAGCAAGGACCCGGCGGCCGAGTAGAGGGCGGCAGCTCGCATCGCGTATCCCTTCGGTGCACGGTGTGACACAAGGGATGTTTGGTGCGCCGGCCCGGCCGGGCAAGCACCGCACGCGGGTGTCGGCGCGCGGTGCCTCCGTACGCCCCCGGCGCGTCAGGCCCGGCGCTCCCAGCGCTCCTCGACGTACCGCTCGCGGTGGGCGAAGGCCGCGCGCAGGTCCGGTTCGCCGATCGCGTGCACACCGCGCACGGCGACGGAGGTCAGGTAGGTGCGGTCGTCGGCCGAGCCGTCGGCCTGCCGGACCAGGGAGCCGATCAGCCGCTGCCCGGCCGGGGAGGCCCAGCGGGAGTACGGGTGGGCCTCCATCCGCGTGATGGCGAGGCACCCCAGGGTCAGGGCGAGCGGCAGCGTGAACCACAGGGCGATCAGCGGGCGGGGCTGGTCCGCGGGCAGCGGCAGCGCCAGCGCGGCGGCGCCCAGTGCGCCCACGGCGAGGGCGGCGACCCGCACCCGTTGGACCCCGGCCGCGACACCGCGGGCGTCGTCCGGCACGGCGAGCCCGGCCCGGACCAGCCGGTCGGCCAGTGCGCGCACCGCGTCGGCGGCGGCAGCGCCGGACCGCACCGGCGCTATCCGGGACTGCCCCCCGGGTCCTATCGCCCCTATCACCGACCGTTCCATCTCGTCCCGCCCGCACGGGTCGACGACGGTGGCCCAGCCGGTGTGCGCGAGCAGCAGCCGGCGCTGGCGCGCCATGGAGACCAGCGTCAGGTCGGCGACCCTGCGGGGGCCGCCGGCCAGGAACGCCGCCTCGTACAGCGTCAGCGGGTGCGCACGGTCGACGGCGGGCGGAGCGACGGCCGCCGCTCGGACGGCGGCCAGACACAGCCGCAGGCAGGCCAGGCCGGCGACGGCCCAGGCGAGCAGCAGGAGAAGGACCCAGAACATGCCGTACTTCTATGCCAAAGGCTTTCGCCGGCGCCATGCCCTGTTCACATTCCGGGACGCAGTGTTGTGGGGATGTGACGTTCCGTTGGCCCGTCCCGGGCGGACCCGGCCGGTCAGCGGCGCAGCAGCGCCCGCCCGGTCGCACGCGCCCACCGGACCCCGGGGCGCCGCGAGCGCGGCACCGGCCCCTCCCGCTCCAGCCACCACTGCCGCACCTCCCGCCGCACGGCCCCGTCCGGCACCCGTCCGTCCCGCAGCAGCCACTCGGCGAAGTCGAGGGCGTCCCGGCGGTAGCCGCCGGTCATCGGCCGCCGCCGGGCGTAGGAGAGGAAAGCCGTCCGGTACCCCGCGCCGAGGAACACCGGCAGCTCGGGCGCGACCTTCGCGACCACGTCCGCCCGCTTCGCGGCCAGCGCCCGGGCCTGCACACCCAGCCGCACCCGGTCGAACCCCTCGGGCACCGGCGTCCCGGCCACCAGCGCGGACAGCAGCGCGGTCTGATCGAGGGCGAGCCGCTGCCGTACGGCGTCCCCCGCGCCGGTCGCCGCACGGGCGGTCCCGGGCCGCGGGGGCATGGCGGCCCGGCTCCCGACGGCCGGCGCGCCCGTCGCCCGCCCCTTCTCCACGGCGGTGCGGATCGCCGCCACCTCGCCCTCCAGTTCCCCGGCCGCGGGGAAGTTCTCGTCGCGCTCCAGCAGGACCCCGGGCGGGGCCACCCGCGAGGCGAGGTCGGTCAGGATGTCCAGCACCGGCTGCGCGACGGGATGGGCGTGGCTGTCGTGCCACACGCCGTCCCGCTCGAAGCCGCCCGCGACATGGACGTAGGCGATGGCCTCCAGGGGCAGGTCGCCGAGCGCCTCGGCCGGGTCCTCCCCGCGGTTGACGTGGTTGGTGTGCAGGTTCGCCACGTCGATCAGCAGCCGCACCCCCGTCCGGTCGGCCAGCTCGTACAGGAACTGACCCTCCGTCATCTCCTCGCCGGGCCAGGCGAGGAGCGCGGCGATGTTCTCCACCGCGAGCGGCACGGGCAGCGCGTCCTGCGCGATGCGCACGTTCTCGCAGAGCACGTCGAGGGCGTCGCGGGTGCGCGGCACGGGCAGCAGGTGCCCCGCCTCCAGCCGTCGCGAGGCGGTCAGCGGCCCGCCCGCGCGGACGAACGCGATGTGCTCGGTCACCAGCGGCGACCCCAGCGCCTCGGCCCGCTCCGCCAGCGCCGCGAGCCGTCCCGGGTCCGGCCGTTCGGCGCCGCCGAGCCCCAGCGAGACGCCGTGCGGCACGACCGTCACCCCGCGCTCGCGCAGCCGGACCAGGGACTCGGGCAGGTGCCCGGGGCAGAGGTTCTCGGACACGGCCTCGACCCAGTCGATGCCGGGCATCCCTTCCACGGTGTCCGCGATCTCCGGACGCCAGCCGATACCGGTGCCCAGTCGTGGCATTCGTTCCATGGTCCGTCCCCCTCCTGCCGGTATGCCGGGGGTATCGCCCACCGCGCCCGGCCCGAACCCCGCAGTGGGCATGTTCAGAGCAACATCTGAGGTTCGGAGGCGGCTGCCGGGCGTCAGCGCAGGTCGAGCCGCATCAGCACCCGGGGGTGCCCGGCCAGCACCGAGGCGGTGTCGGCGGCGTGGACGAAACCGGCGCGCTCGAAGTTCTTCCGGAGCCCGGCGTACGCCATGGTCAGATCGACCCTGGCGTCCCCGTTGTCCAGCGGATACGCCTCGACCGCCGGGGCCCCCTGGGAACGGGCGAAGTCGACCGCCCCGGCGATGAGGGCGTGCGAGATCCCGCGTCCGCGGTGACCGGGCCGCACGCGCACGCACCACAGCGACCACACCGGCAGGTCGTCCACGTGCGGGATCTTGCGGCTGCGCGCGTAGGAGGTGTCCGCGCGCGGCGCGACGGCGGCCCATCCGACCGGCTCGTCCCCGTCGTGGGCGAGGACCCCCGGCGCCGGGCCCGTCCGGCACAGCTCGGCGACGTAGGCGCCCCGGGCGGGGCCGCGCAGCTCGTTGTTGATCTTGGCCGGGAGGCGGTGGCTCAGGCACCAGCAGACGTCGGCCTGCGGGGACTTCGGGCCGAGCACCGCCCGGACGTCCTCGAAGACGGAGGCCGGGCGCACGTCGACGGTCATGGCACCACGATGCCACGCCCCTCGGGCCCGCGCCCGGCCTCCGGTTCCCCGGACCGGCCGGCTACCGCAGCGCCGGGTGGTCCGCCACCACCGTGCAGGACCCCGGCGCGATCTCCGTGTACCCGGCGTCGCGGACCACCGGCAGCCCGCTCGTCGTGAGGGTCCGCCAGTGGTCCGGGCCCGGGGTGCGCACGGCCAGCGGGTAGCCCGCCTCCCGCCAGGCGGTCCGGGCCGCGTCGTCCAGCTCCCACCAGGCGAGCTGTGCGCCGTGCCCCGCCTGGGCCATCGCCTTGCCGGCCGACATGTCCAGGTCCGGGTTCATCCACAGCACCGGCGCCGAGCGGTCGGCGTCGGCCGGGGGCTCCGGGTCGTCGAGGTCGGTGCCCGAGACCTGGAGGCGAGCCAGGTCCTTGGGCCAGCCGTCCAGCGGGACCGGCGGGAAGACCCGTACCTCCGCCGTCTTCCCGGTGACCGTGATGCCGGGCAGGGCCTCGGCCCGCCGCCACTCGGCGCCGCGCGCCCGCCGCACGACCTTGCGGATGCGCGCGTCCTGCCAGTCCCGCATCGCCCGCGCCCACGCGCCGTCGCCGGTGGACCGCTCGTCGCCCAGCATCACCAGCACCGCCCGGGCCGCGGTCTCCAGCGCGTCGGTACGCGGCGGCGGTGCCGCCCGCTCGATGCGGACGACCAGCGGCAGGACGAACTGCGGCGCGAGGTCGCGGTCGCCGGGCTCGGGACGGAAGGGGCTGTCGGGGACGGGGGTCGTCGCGTCGTTGCTCACGGAGACAGTCTGCCAAGCCGCACGGACGCGCGAGCCCGGCCCCCGCTCGCGCGGGTCAGCCCGAGCAGGCCGTCCGCTGGGCCTCCTGCCACTCGCAGCGCGGGCACATGGTGATCCCCTTGTACGACTCGGCGTACTCGGACGGCTCCCGGCACAGCACGCACTCCGCGTACGGCGGGCCGTCGGCCTTGGGTGGCCGGGTCGCGTCGATCAGGCAGTAGTCGTCGATGCGCAGGTCGTCGTCGCCGCTCATACCTCCAGCGTAGGCCCGTCAGCGGCGGCCGTTCGCGGCGCCGATCAGCTCCGAGACCTTGACGAAGCGGTAGCCCTGCTTCCGTAGCGCCGGGACGATCGTGCGCACCGCCTCCTCGGTGACCGGGGCGGCGCTGCGGGTGCAGTGCATGACGACGACCGACCCCGGCCGGGCCCCGTCCAGCACCTGCCGGGCCACCGCGCCGGCGTCGGTCGCGAAGGCGTCCCCGCTCACCACGTCCCACTGCACGGCGGTGACGCCGGTGGCCCGCAGCGCCTTGAGCGCGGCCTCGTCGTAACAGCCGCCGGGGAAACGGAAGTACGGCATCGCGTCCGGGACCCCGGCCTTCTCGAAGGCCGCGTACGCCCGCTCGACGTCGGCCCGCATCCGGTCCTCGGACACGCTCGGCAGCCCGTAGCAGTCGTCGGTGTAGGCGTAGTGGCTGTAGGAGTGGTTGGCGATCTCGAAGCGCGGGTCCTCGCCGATGGACCGGGCGGCGTCCGGATACTCCTCGGCCCACCGGCCGGTCATGAACACCGTGGCCGGCACGTCCAGCTTCCGCAGGGTCGCGATCAGCCCCGGATTGTCGAACCGTTCCCCGGCCGCCGCCCGCGGACCCTGGTCGGCCGTCATGTCGGCGTCGAAGGTGAGGGCGATCGTCCTGCCGGCGGCGCGCGGTCCGTGCTCGAAGACGGGGGTGAGCCCCGCCGGTCCGGGCGCGAGGGTGGGCGCGCGGTCCGGGGCGGCCCCGGACGCGGTGGCGGAGGGCGCGGACGGTGCCGGACGGGGCGTCTGTCCGGGCTCGGTGGCCCCGCAGGCGGCGAGGGCGACGGAGGAGGCGGCCAGGGCGCAGAGGGCGACGGCGCGGCGTACAAGAGTGGTCACCGCATGAACGTACGAGCGTGATGTTCGGTTTGTATGACTATGTGGGGTGACGTGCCCGGGAGGTCACCCTCCCGGATCAGGGGCCGTCCCGCGGATCAGATCTCCCGCCGCTCCAGCGGTTTCGTCGCCGGGCCCTGGATCACCTTGCCGTCGGTGTCGAAGCGGGAACCGTGGCAGGGGCACTCCCATGCCGTCTCGGCGGCGTTGAAGGCGACCAGGCAACCGAGGTGGGTGCAGCGCGACGACACGGCGTGCAGCGCCCCCGCCTCGTCCCGGTAGACGGCGAGCCGGTCGCCGCCCACCCGGACCAGGGCGCCCTCGCCGGGCGGCAGGGCGTCCACGGGCGGCGCGGGCCGCAGGCGGTCGCCGACGAAGTGGCGGGCGACCTCGGCCTGCGTCTTGAGGAACGAGGGTGCCTCGCGCACCGCCGTGCGCAGCCGCCGAGGGTCGTACAGGCCGCTCCACGCGCACTCCTCGCCGGTGATCTGCGCGGTGAGCAGCCGGCCCGCCATCATGCCGCCGCTCAGCCCCCAGCCGCCGAAGCCGGTGGCGACGTACGTGTGCCGGGCGCCGGGGTGCAGCGGGCCCACCATCGGGACGGTGTCGGTCGGGTCGATGTCCTGGGTGGCCCAGGCGTAGGTGAGGTCGACGCCGGGGAAGTGCTCGCGGGCCCAGGCGGACAGCCGGTCGAAGCGCTCCCGGGTGTCGCCCGTGCCCGGGGTGAAGTGCTCCCCGGTGACGATGAGCAGCCGGCGGCCGGCCTCGTCCAGGGGCGCCGTACGGACCGAGCGGGTGTTCTCGTCCGGCGTGATGTACATGCCGTCGACGTCGCGGTCCGCCTCGATGCTCCCGGCGACGACCAGTTCGCGGCGCGGGGAGAGACGGGCGAAGAGCAGGGCCCGGTCGAAGATCGGGTAGTGGGTGGCGACCACGACGTCCCGGGCGGTGACCGTAGCGCCCGACGCCGTCGACACCCGGCACGGCTCGCCCTCGTCCAGGCCGTGCACCGTGGTGCCCTCGAAGATCCGCCCGCCGTGCGCCTCCAGGTCCTCGGCGAGGGCCAGCAGGTACTTGCGCGGGTGGAACTGGACCTGCCCGGTGACCTTGACCGCGCCCGCGACCGGGAACGGCAGCCCCGTCGTGGTCACGAACGACGCCGGCAGCCCCGCCTCCTCCGCGGCGGCCGCCTCGGCCCGCACCTCGTCGACCCGCTCGGGGTCGCCGACGTACGTGTACGCGTCCCGTGTCTCCCAGTCGCAGTCGATGCCCAGCTCGGCCACGATCCCGGCGGCGTGCTCGATCGCCTCGGACTGCGAGCGGGCGTAGAGCCGGGCGCCCTCGGGGCCCCGGGTGCGGCGCAGCTTGTCGTAGACCAGCGAGTGCAGCGCGGTCAGCTTGGCGCTGGTGTGCCCGGTGACCCCGGCGGCGATCCGTCCGGCCTCCAGTACCGCCACGCTGCGCCCGGCCCGCGCCAGTTCCCAGGCCGTGCTGAGCCCGGCGACGCCCGCGCCGATCACGGCGACGTCGACGTCGAGATCCTCCGCGAGGGCGCGGCGCGGCGCGCCGCCCGGTGCCGTCTGAAGCCAGTACGAGCCGTTGACCTGCGCGTTCTCCGTCATGCGGAGTCGAGTACCCACAGGCCGGGGCTTCAGTGACCGGGCGGCGCGCCCGGGGTCACCCGCGCCAGGGGCCGGTCACCGCGAAGGTGGTCCCGGGCGTGTAGCAGTTGACGTACATGGTGTCCCCGTCGGGCGAGAAGGTCACCCCGGCGAACTCACCCCACTCGGGCTCCTCCTCCGTTCCGATGTTCTGGGCGCCGCGGGCCATCGCGTAGACCTCGCCGCGCCGGGTGACGCCGTAGACGTGCTGGGCGCCGTTGCCGTCCTCGCAGACCATGAGGCCGCCGCTGGGTGCCAGGCAGATGTTGTCCGGGGACTCGCCCGGCAGTCGCACGTCGGTGTCCGGACCGAAGACGATCACCAGGGTGAGCCGGCGCCGCTCGGGGTCGTAGCGCCAGATCTGCCCGTAGTGGTCGGCCGCCGAGCCCTCCGCGCTGCGGGCGAAGGAGGACACGAAGTAGACGCTGCGCCCGCCCCAGTAGCAGCCCTCCAGCTTCTGCGCGTGGGTGATGCCGCCCCGGCCGAAGTCCTGGAACCGGATCGGGGTCTCGGCGGCCAGCGGGTCGGGTACGTCCACCCACTCGACGCCGTCGAAGGACGCGCCGGTCTCCTGGATCGAGGAGAGGTCCGGCACGCCCGGCACCCGCATCGCCTGGAGCCGGCCGCCCGCCCGCAGCGAGCCCGTTCCGCCCAGCGGCTTCTCGGGCAGGAAGCGGTAGAAGAGGCCGAACGGCCGCTCGAAGGCGTCCTCGGTCTCGTAGACGACGCCCCGGCGCGGGTCCACGGCGATCGCCTCGTGCTGGAAGCGGCCCATCGCGGTCAGCGGTACGGCGCCGGTGCGGTGCGGGTCCACCGGGTCGACCTCGAAGATGAATCCGTGGTCCTTGGTGTAGCCGTTGGTGCCGGCCTTGTCCTCGGTCTCCTCGCAGGTCAGCCAGGTGTGCCAGGGGGTCGGCCCGCCCGCGCAGTTGACGGCCGTACCGGCGATCGCGACCCGTTCGTCGCGGACGTGGTCGCGGTGGTCCAGGGTGAGGGCGGTACAGCCGCCCTTGCCCTCCGGGTCGTACGTCAGCCCCTTGACCGTGGGCACGGGGACCCGGCCGTCGGCGCGGTTCTCGTGGTTGCGCACGAGGTGGACGCGGCCGTGTCTGCCGGGGAAGGCGGACATGCCGTCGTGGTTGGACGGGACCGGGCCCTCGCCCGAGCGCAGCTGGTCTCCCTCCCGGGACAGGACGCGGTAGCGGAACCCCCGGGGCAGGTCCAGCAGACCGTCGGGGTCGGGGACCAGGGGGCCGTATCCGGCGTGGCCCAGGGACTGCGCGGCGGCGGTGCCGGCGAAGAGTTCGGAGAGGGCTCCGGTGAAGGCGATGCCTGCGCCCAGGGCCCCGCTGCGGGCGAGTACCTGGCGTCGAGTCGCCGGACGGCTGGAGATGGACATGGGGTGACCTTCCTGCTGGCGGACAGGACTGTGACCCGCTGTGTCTATCACCTGGCACGTTTCCCGGGAACCATGCGCGCTACACGCGTCACGTGGCGGCCGGCCGCTCAGGGGTGTGCCCGGCCGGCACCCGCTGCGGGTTCTCCAGGAACCGCAGCAGCTCCACCGGGAACGGCAGCACCAGGGTCGAGTTCTTCTCGGCGGCCACCGCCACCACCGTCTGCAGCAGCCGCAGTTGCAGCGCGGCCGGGGTCTCGGACATCTCCCGGGCGGCCTCGGCGAGCACCTTGGACGCCTGGCGCTCGGCGTCGGCGTTGATGACCCGGGCCCGCCGCTCGCGGTCGGCCTCGGCCTGCCGGGCCATCGAGCGCTTCATGGTCTCGGGCAGCGACACGTCCTTGATCTCGACCCGGTCGATCTGCACGCCCCAGCCGACGGCGGGGCTGTCGATCATCAGCTCCAGGCCCTGGTTCAGCTTCTCCCGGTTGGACAGCAGGTCGTCCAGGTCGCTCTTGCCGATGATCGACCGCAGCGACGTCTGCGCCATCTGGGACACGGCGAACTTGTAGTCCTCGACGCGGATGAGCGCGTTGGCCGCGTCGACCACCTTGAAGTAGACGACCGCGTCCACGCGGACGGTCACGTTGTCCCGGGTGATGCCTTCCTGGGCGGGCACCGGCAGCGTCACGATCTGCATGTTGACCTTGTGCAGCCGGTCCACCACGGGAACGATCAGGGTGAAGCCGGGCTGCCGCACCTCACCGGTGAGCCGGCCGAGCCGGAGGACGACCCCGCGCTCGTACTGCTTGACGATCCGCGCCGCCGACGCGAAGTACAGCACCCCGGCGCTCCCGGCGGCGGCAGCCGCGGTCAGCAGCTCCTGGAGCATGGTGACCTCCTCGCACTGAGGACTGAGGGCCGATTCGCCCACTCCTGTCACGATATGCCGGAGGCCCGGCCCGAGGCCATGCCCCGGACCGGACCTCCGCAGGCCGGCGAGGTGCCGACCATGGCCGACGCGCGCCGACCTGTGCCGACGGGCCTACGCCGCCGCCGTCGCCGGTTCGGTGACCTTCACCGGGTCCGTGCCGGCGGAGCTGTGCCGTTCGGCCCAGTTCTCCAGCGCGGTGCGGCAGGCGTGGTCCAGGTGGTGCAGCCCGGACAGGTCCAGCTCGACCGGCCGGTCCTGCGGCAGCGCCTCCAGGCTCTCCAGGATCTTCGGCAGCCGGAGGAAGGTCGCGTTGCCCGTCAGGTGCGCCTGGATCGGACCGGCGCCCTTGTCGACGATCTCCAGCTTGAGGTGCGAAGCCTCCCAGGCGGTCTTGACCACGGACAGGGCCAGACCGATCAGCACGCCCTCGAACATGTTCACCGCGACGATGGACACCGCCGTGACCACCAGGATCAGCGCCTCGCCCCGGTGATCGCGCCACAGCGGCACGATGCTGCGGAACGGGATCAGCTTCCAGCCCGCGTGGACCAGGATGCCCGCCAGCGCGGGCAGCGGGATCAGGGCCAGCACGGAGGGCAGCAGCGCCGCGAACAGCAGCAGCCACACCCCGTGCATCACCCGGGACGCCTTGGTGCGCGCGCCCGCGCTCACATTGGCGGAGCTGCGCACGATGACCGCGGTCATCGGCAGCGCGCCGAGGACGCCGCACACCGTGTTGCCGGCGCCCTGCGCCATCAGCTCCTTGTTGTACTCGGTGCGCGGGCCCTTGTGGAGCCGGTCCACCGCCGCGGCGCTGAACAGGCTCTCCGCCGAGGCGATCAGCGTGAAGGCGACGATCGTGCCGAGCAGGCCCACGTTCGCCAGCTCGCCGAAGGCGTCGGCGCCGGGCGGCTGGATCACGTCCAGCAGGCCGCTCACCTCGACGGTCGCCACCGACAGCCCGAACGCCGCCGTGACGGCCGTGGCCAGGCCGACCGCGGCCAGCGCGCCCGGCACGGTCTGCGCCCCCTTCGGCAGCCGCTTCCACAGCACCATCACCGCGACGGTGCCCGCGCCGAGGGCGAGCGAGGTCAGCGCCTCGGTGCTGCCCAGCGCGTCGGCGGCGGCCCCGGGCAGCCCGATGAGCTTGTCGACGCCGGAGGAGGGCGCCTCCAGCCCGGCCGCCGAGTAGAGCTGGCCGGCGACGAGCACCAGGCCGATGCCGGCCAGCATGCCCTCGACGACCGACAGGGAGATCGCCCGGAACCAGCGCCCGAGTTTCAGGGCGCCCATCGCGAGCTGGATCAGACCGGTGGCCAGCACGATCACGCCGAGTGCGGCCAGTCCGTAGGAGTCGACCGCGCCGAAGACCAGCACGGTCAGGCCGGCGGCCGGACCGGACACCTGGAGGCTGCTGCCCGGCAGGAGTCCGGTCACCAGGCCGCCCACGATGCCCGTGACCAGGCCGAGTTCGGCCGGGACACCGGAGGCGACGGCCACCCCCACGCACAGCGGGAGGGCGACCAGGAAGACGACGAGCGAGGCGGTGAAGTCCTGCCGCAGATGCGGGAACTTGCGGGATATCGAGGTCATCGCGGCGCTCACAGCGTCTCGAACGTGTCGGTGTCCGCCCGGTGTTCGCGTACGACCCCGGTGTGGACCTCGTAGTACCAGCCGTGCATCCGCAGCCGGCCCTCCGTCAGCCGCCGCTCCACACACGGGTAGGAGCGCAGGCGCAGCAGCTGCGACAGGACGTGGTGCTGGACGGCCTCGGCGACCGTGGGGTCGGCGGGGTCGCAGGGCTTCGGCTCGTCGGCGGCCTCGGCCAGCCAGTCGCGGACGGCGGGTACGGCGGTCAGGTCGTCCCCGCGCACCAGGGCGCCGACGGCGCCGCAGTGCGAGTGGCCGCAGACCACGATGTCGGTGACGCCGAGGACCTCGACGGCGTACTCGATCGTGGCCGCCTCGCCGGAGGGGCGCCCGGCGCCGTGGGGCGGGACGATGTTGCCGGCGGTGCGCAGCTCGAAGAGCTGGCCGGGCCGGGCCCCGGTGATCAGGGCCGGTACGACCCGGGAGTCGGAGCAGGTGATGAACAGGACTTCGGGCGACTGGCCTTCGGCGTGCCCGGCGAACTCCTCAGGGCGCTGTCCGAACGTGCGGGCGTTGTCGATGAGGGGCTGCATGATGCGGTGGTTCCTCCTGGCGCGCCGTGGGGGCGCGTCGGACGGTCGGGACAGAGGTGGGGGATGTGCCGGCCGGTCTCTCAGCAGCGGAAGACCTGGAGGGTCGCGGGGGAGTGGTCCGCCGCCGGTCTCGAGGGGTGCCCGGCGCCGCGCCCGGGGTCGACGGGTTCGGGTACCGCCGGCACCGCGTGTCGGTGCAGCGCGCGCTGTGGGGTGTCGGGCTGGGGCGCGGCGGTGCCGCGGTGACGGTCGCGGACGCGCGGGGCGGTGGTCGGATCGCCCGGGCGGCCGCCCTCGTGGCAGGTGGCGGTCTCGTCGTGCGGCGCCATGCCCGAGGCGGGGTCTCCGGGGCGGGCGTGGGCCACGGCATCACCGCTCGTATGCGCGGATGCGAAGGATGCGGCGGGAGTGAAGAACTGGAGCGCGAACAGGACGGCGGCGAGGATCGGAACCACGGTCCGGGCCGTCGTGCCTCGGAACATGCGCCCCCTTCCAGGCATTTCCTGCCGCTGGTATATGCCGGGGCACAGGTCAACGCCCGGCAAAAGCGTGGTCAACGCGCGGTCAAGAAACACGTTAACCCTGCAAAGGACTTTGCAGGGTTAACGTGGCGTTACGGGCCGGGAAGAGCCTCAAAATGGAGGGTCGGTTGGCGGGAACCGACCGTTCCTCAGGGAGTGTCGGCCAGTCGGGCCGCGTCCCGGGCGAGCGCGGTGAGGCGGGAGATCGCCCGGAAGTACTTCTTGCGGTACCCACCCTTCAGCATCTCCTCGCCGAAGAGCCGGTCGAAGGGCAGCCCGGAGGCGAGCACGGGCACCTCGCGGTCGTAGAGCCGGTCGGCGAGGACGACCAGACGCAGCGCCGTCGACTGGTCGGGCACCGGGCGCACGCCGGTCAGGCAGACGGCGGCGAGGCCGTCGGTCAGGGCGCCGTAGCGGCTGGGGTGGACGCGGGCGAGGTGGTCCAGGAGGGCCGGGAAGTCGTCCAGCGAGGCGCCCTCGGTGGCCCGTGCCGCGCGGGTGACCTGCTCGTCGGAGTAGGGAGCCGGTGCCTCGGGCAGGCCGCGGTGGCGGTAGTCCTCGCCGTCGATGCGCAGGGTGCGGAAGTGGGCGGACAGGCCCTGGATCTCGCGCAGGAAGTCGGCGGCGGCGAAGCGTCCCTCACCGAGCTTGCCCGGCAGCGTGTTGGAGGTGGCGGCGAGCGCGACGCCGGCCTCGACGAGCCGGGCGAGCAGGCTGGAGACCAGGACGGTGTCGCCGGGGTCGTCCAGCTCGAACTCGTCGATGCACAGCAGGCGGTGGTCGGAGAGGGTGCGCACGGTCTGCTGGAAGCCGAGGGCGCCCACGAGGTTGGTCAGCTCCACGAAGGTGCCGAACGCCTTGCGCTCCGGCTCCGCCGGGGTGGCGTGCCACAGGGAGGCCAGCAGGTGGGTCTTGCCGACGCCGTAACCGCCGTCGAGGTAGACGCCGCGGGGGCCGGCGGGGGCCTTCGGGGCCTTGCTCCGGCCGAAGCCGAGGAAGCCGCGCCTGCCGGTGGCGGCGGGGCTCGCGCCCAGTCCGGTCGCGAACTCCTCCAGGACCCGTACGGCCTCGCTCTGGCTGGGCTGGTTCGGGTCCGGGATGTACGTGCTGAAGCGGACCGAGTCGAAGCGGGGCGGGGGCACCATCTCGGCGACCAGGCGCTCCGCGGGGACGTGGGGCTCGCGGGCGCACAGGGAGAGCGGGGCGGAGGCCGTCCCGGCTATCGGGGTGGGGCCGGGGGCGGCGGAACCGGAGGAGGGGGAGGAGGACGACACGGTGGTCCATGGTAGGGCC
>MUMD01000090.1 GCA_002155895.1 Streptomyces rochei | reverse complement strand
CCCCTCGGGGTTCCGCGCACCCCCACCGGGAACGCCGAGGTGGACGCCCGGCTGGCCCGGCTGGCCGACGCCGACCACCTCACCACGGACGGACATGTCGAGGTGTACGAGGATGTACACCGGGGGCTGCGTGACGCGCTGACCGCGCTCGACGCCCGCCCGGGGCCTCCGGCCCCGCCGTCGCCGTACGAAAACAGGAGCTGAACCGAACGTGGCAGGAGTCGCACGCCGCCGTCTCGACGCGGAGCTGGTCCGCAGGAAGCTGGCGCGCTCGCGCGAGCACGCGAGCCAGCTGATCGCCGCCGGGCGGGTCTCCGTCGGCAAGACCGTGGCGACCAAGCCGGCCACGCAGGTGGAGACCGCCGCCGCGATCGTGGTGAGCGCCGACGACAGCGATCCCGACTACGTCTCGCGCGGCGGCCACAAGCTGGCCGGCGCCCTCGCCGCCTTCGTGCCGCGGGGGCTCGTCGTCGAGGGGCGGCGGGCGCTGGACGCCGGCGCCTCCACCGGCGGCTTCACCGACGTACTGCTGCGGGCGGGCGCCGCGCACGTCGTCGCCGTCGACGTCGGCTACGGACAGCTCGCCTGGTCTCTGCGGCAGGATGAACGCGTCACCGTCAAGGACCGTACGAACGTACGTGAGTTGACGCCGGAGGCGATCGATGGGGAGCTGGTGGACCTTGTCGTGGGGGATCTTTCCTTCATCCCGCTCGGGCTGGTGCTGCCGGCCCTGGTGCGCTGCACCCGGCCGGACGCCGACCTGGTGATGATGGTGAAGCCGCAGTTCGAGGTGGGCAAGGAGCGGCTGGGCAGCGGGGGAGTGGTACGCAGTGCGCAGCTGCGGGCCGAGGCCGTGACGGGGGTCGCCCGCAGGGCCTGGGAACTGGGGCTCGGGGTGAAGGGGGTCACCGCCAGTCCGCTGCCCGGTCCCTCCGGGAACGTCGAGTACTTTCTGTGGCTGCGGGCCGGGGCCGGTGAACTGGACCCGGCCGACGTTGACCGTGCAGTGGCGGAGGGGCCGAGTTGACACAGAACCGAGCGCGTACTGTCTTCCTGCTCGCCCACACCGGGCGTCCCGCGGCGATCCGCAGCGCGGAGCTGGTGGTCAAGGGATTGCTGCACGCGGGGCTCGGCGTGCGGGTCCTGGAGGCCGAGGCGCGCGACCTGCCGCTGCCGGACGAGGTGGAGCTGGTCGGGGAGGCCACCCCGCAGTGCCTCGACGGGTGCGAGCTGCTCATCGTGCTCGGCGGTGACGGGACGCTGCTGCGCGGCGCGGAGTTCGCCCGCGCGTCCGGCGTGCCGATGCTCGGCGTCAACCTGGGCCGGGTCGGGTTCCTCGCGGAGGCCGAGCGCGACGACCTCGACAAGGTCGTCGACCGGGTGGTGAACCGGGCCTACGAGGTCGAGGAGCGGATGACGGTCGACGTCGTCGTGCACCGCAACGGCGACATCGTGCACACCGACTGGGCGCTGAACGAGGCGGCCGTGCAGAAGGCCGGAGCCGAGAAGCTGCTGGAAGTGGTGCTGGAGATCGACGGGCGCCCGGTGACCGGCTTCGGCTGCGACGGCATCGTGCTGTCGACGCCGACCGGGTCGACGGCGTACGCGTTCTCGGCGGGCGGGCCGGTGGTGTGGCCGGAGGTGGAGGCGCTGCTGATGGTGCCGATCAGCGCGCACGCGCTGTTCGCCAAGCCGTTGGTGACGTCGCCGGACTCCGTCCTCGCGGTGGAGGTGCTGCCGCATATTCCGCCGGGGGTGCTGTGGTGCGACGGGCGGCGGACGGTGGAGCTTCCGCCCGGGGCGCGGGTGGAGGTGCGGCGGGGGGCGGTGCCGGTGCGGTTGGCCCGGCTGCACCACGCGTCCTTCACCGACCGGCTGGTGGCCAAGTTCGCTCTGCCGGTCTCCGGGTGGCGTGGAGCGCCGCATTAGCGGACACGAAGGAGTGGTTTCGGCGCGACGGCGGCCGCGGACGGTTCGTGGCCGGTCGCCCCGCCGCGCGGCCGCTGCCGGCCCGGCCCCGCGCCCGTGACTGCGGTGTCCCGCCCCGCGGGACAAGGGCGGGCCGGTCGCACTCGCCGCCTCGGACCTCGTAAGGTCGTGTCCGTGCTTGAGGAGATGCGGATACGGTCGCTGGGAGTCATCGACGACGCCGTGGTCGAGCTGTCGCCCGGATTCACCGCCGTCACCGGTGAGACGGGCGCGGGCAAGACCATGGTGGTCACCAGCCTCGGACTGCTCCTGGGCGGACGCGCGGACGCGGCGCTGGTGCGGATCGGGGCCAAGAACGCCGTCGTCGAGGGGCGCATCGCCGTGCCCGAGGACGCCGCGGCGGCCGTGCGGGCCGAGGAGGCCGGGGCCGAGCTGGACGACGGCGCGCTGCTGATCAGCCGTACCGTTTCCGCCGAGGGCCGCTCACGGGCGCACCTGGGCGGGCGGTCGGTGCCGGTGGGGATGCTCGCCGAGCTGGCCGACGACCTGGTGGCCGTGCACGGGCAGACCGACCAGCAGGGGCTGCTCAAGCTGACCCGGCAGCGGCAGGCGCTGGACCGGTACGCGGGCGACGCGGTCGCCGGGCCGCTCGCCAAGTACGCCGAGGCCTACCGGCGGCTGCGGGCGGTCACCCGTGAGCTGGAGGAGATCACCACGCGCGCCCGCGAGCGGGCTCAGGAGGCCGATCTCCTGCGCTACGGCCTCGACGAGGTCGCGGCCGTCGAGCCGCGCGCCGGCGAGGACGTGGAGCTGGCCGAGGAGGCGGAGCGGCTGGGCCACGCCGAGGCACTGGCGTCGGCGGCCACCGCCGCGCACGCCGCGCTGGCCGGCAATCCGGAGGACCCCGAGGGCGTCGACGCGTCCACGCTGGTCGCCGGCGCGCAGCGGGCCCTGGACGCCGTACGGGCGCACGACCCGGCGCTGGCGGCGCTCGCCGAGCGGATCGGCGAGGTGGGCATCCTGCTGCGCGACGTGGCCGGCGAGCTGGCCGGGTACGCCGACGACCTGGACGCCGATCCGCTGCGGCTGGCGGCGGTCGAGGAGCGGCGGGCCGCGCTCACCGCGCTGACCCGCAAGTACGGCGAGGACGTGGCCGCCGTGCTGGCCTGGGCCGAGCAGGGCGCCGCGCGGCTGACCGAGCTGGACGGCGACGACGAGCGGATCGGCGAGCTGACCGCCGAGCGGGACGCGCTGCGGGCGGAGCTGGGCGGGCTGGCCCAGGCGCTGACGGACGCGCGGACGGAGGCCGCCGAGCGGTTCGCCGCCGCGGTCACCGCCGAGCTGGCCTCGCTGGCCATGCCCCACGCGCGGGTGTCGTTCGCGATCCGGCAGACCGAGGACCCCGAGGGCGTCGAGGTGGGCGGGCGCACGGTCGCCTACGGGCCGTCGGGCGTCGACGAGGTCGAGCTGCTGCTCGCCCCGCACCCGGGCGCCCCGCCCCGGCCGATCGCCAAGGGCGCGTCCGGCGGTGAGCTGTCGCGCGTGATGCTCGCGGTGGAGGTCGTCTTCGCGGGGACCGACCCCGTCCCGACGTACCTCTTCGACGAGGTCGACGCCGGGGTCGGCGGCAAGGCGGCGGTGGAGATCGGGCGGCGTCTGGCGCGGCTCGCGAAGAGCGCGCAGGTCGTGGTCGTCACACATCTGCCGCAGGTGGCCGCGTTCGCCGACCGGCAGCTGCTGGTGGAGAAGACGAACGACGGGTCGGTGACCCGGTCCGGCGTCAAGGTCCTGGAGGGCGAGGAGCGCATCCGGGAGCTGTCCCGGATGCTGGCCGGCCAGGAGGACTCGGAGACGGCCCGCGCGCACGCGGAGGAACTGCTGGAGACGGCGCGGTCGGACGCGTAGGCGGTCGGGCCCGGCGGCTCCGCGGGAGCGCCGGGCCCGGTGGTGCGGGGCCAGAGGGCTCCGGTCACCGGAAGGCGGCCCTGCGGGTCGGGGCCGTGGCGGCGCGGGGCCGGCAGGCCGTCACACCGGGACACCGGGCGCCCGGTGCGCCGCGTCCCAGGCGGGGTGCATGTCCGGCGGGTGCTCGGCGGCACGTGCGCACGGCGCGGCAGGGCGCCCCGACGGTCCGGGCGGGCTTCCGGGGCGGCAGGCCCCCGGTCCTCGGCCGCACGGGCGGGGCGTCGCCCCCGACGACGTCTGGCCGTGTGTCCCGGCGGGCTTCGCGGCACCTTCGCTGTCCCGGGGCGGTCGGACGCTCGGCCAAGGGCCAAGGGCCAAGGGCCAAGGGCGGAGGGCGGGGTCCCGTAGGGTGGCCCGATGATCGACCGTGTCCGCCGGAACGGCTCCGCCCTCGTCCTCGCCGCCGCTCTCGCGCGGACCGGCCTGACCGCACTGCGGGCCCTGTCGCCGGGCGGTCGGGAGCGCTGGGAGCGCGAGAACCACGCCGGGCGGACCGTGGACCTGTACGCCGGGCCCGCGTGTGCCGCGGCGGCCGCCGCGGGGACGGCGCGGGTGCGTCCCGCCGTCGGCCTCGCCGTGCTCGCCGCGGGGACCTGCGGGGCCTACGACGACGTGGCGGGCGCCGGGGACGACCGGCGCGGCTTCCGGGCGCATCTGGCGGCGCTGCGGGACGGTGAGGTCACCAGTGGGGCGGTGAAGCTGTTCGGGATCTCGGCGGCCGGGCTCGCCGTCGGCGCGGCGCTGAAGGAACGGCCGCTGGACAGGGTGCTCGCGGGCGTCGTCGTCGCCGGGGCCGCGCACTTCGTCAACCTGGTGGACGTACGCCCGGGGCGGGCCGCCGCGGCGGTCCTCGCGCTCGGGGCGCCGGGGCTGCTGCGCGCGGGGCCCGGGGCGGAGACGGCCGCCGTCGCCATGGGCTCCGCCGCGGCCGTACTCCCCGACGACCTCGCCGAGCGCACCATGCTCGGAGACACCGGAGCACATGCGCTGGGCGCGGCCCTGGGGGCCGTGGTGGTGGCAGGCAACGGCAGGACCGGGCTCGTCGCGCACGCCGTCGCGCTGGTGGCCGCCGCCGCCCTTGGGGAGCGGGTCAGCGAGGCGGCACGACGTTCACTCGGGTGAGTGAACCGGTGCCGTTCCGTTGCCCGGCGGTCGCGCACCGGCGACCGCCGTCGTTCCCGGAACACCCGTACGGCCTGGCATCCTTGACGGAGTGACGCCCGGACGAGCAGGCGGCGCACGCCCTCCGCACCATCCTTCTGTACGTTCTTCGTGACCGTCCCCCGCCGAACCAGGAGCCCCGGCCAGGTGACCCCCGTGAGCAGCCTCCCGCCGCACGGCCAGTCGCAGTTGCGCACCGTGCAGGTGCTGGGCGGCGGCAACGCCGGCAGCAGCGCGCACGTCCGCTCGCTGGCCGCCGGGCTCGTCGCACGGGGCGTGAAAGTGACGGTGTGCGCCCCCGACGATGCGGAACACACCTACGACTTCACCGGCACCGGAGCCGACCACGTGCACGTGCCGCGCAGCAGCGACCCGGTCTCCGTGGCCACGCTGCGGGCGGTGTGCGCGGACGCCGACCTGGTCCACGCGCACGGCCTGCACGCCTCCTTCCGCGCCGCGCTCGCCCTCGGCGGGCGCCGGGTCCGCACGCCGTTCGTGGTGACCTGGCACGACCGGGTCCACGCCGAGGGAGCGCGCGCCCAGCTGCTGCGCGTGCTGGAGCGGCGGGTGATGAAGTCGGCCACCGTGGTGCTCGGCGCCACCTCGGAACTGGTCGACGGAGCGCGCCGGTCGGGGGCGCGGGACGCCCGGTTCGGCCCCGTCGCGCTCCCCGCCCGGCCCTGCCCGCCGGACGAGTCCGACCCCGACGGGAAGCGCCCGAAGATCCGGGCCGAACTCGGCGCCGTCGACCGCCCGCTGCTGATCGCCGTCGGCTCCCTGGAACGGCACCGGGGCTACGACGTCCTGCTCGACGCCGCCCGGACCTGGCGCCGTCTCGACCCCGTCCCGCTGGTCGTCCTCGCCGGAGAGGGCCCGCTGCGCGCCGAGTTGCAGCGGAGGATCGAGGACGAGGAGCTGCCGGTGGCGCTGATCGGCAGCCGCGACGACGTCACCGACCTGCTGTCGGCGGCCGACCTCGCGCTGCTGCCCAGCCGCCGGGAGGCGCGTTCCGTCCTCGCCCAGGAGGCCCTGCACGCGCGGGTGCCGCTGGTGGCGAGCGACGCGGGCGGCATCCCGGAACTCGTCGGGGACGCGGCCGAACTCGTGCCCGCCGGGGACGCGCGGGCCCTCGCCGACGCCGTGGTGCGGCTCCTCGCCGACCCCGCGAGGTGCGAGCGGCTGCGGGAGGAGGGCCTGCGGCAGGCGGCCACCTGGCCGACCGAGGACGAGACCGTCGCCCAGGTGCTCAGTGTCTACGACGAGTTGACGCAGCCGGTCCCGCTGCTCTGAGGGGCCGGGTCACTGCACGTGCCGGCGGGCGCGCAGGGCCAGGCTCAACGCCAGGACGGTCTGCGGGTCGTCGAGGTCGGTGCCCAGCAACTCCCCGATCCGCGCCAGCCGGTTGTAGAGCGTCTGCCGGTTGAGGTGCAGCTCGCGCGCGGTCTCCGCCTTGCGGCCCGCGTGCGCCAGATACGTCTGGAGGGTGGGCAGCAGGGGTGGCTTGGAACGGTCGTCGTGGTCGCGCAGGGGACCGATCGCCCGGTCCACGAACGCGGCGAGGTCCGGATGGTCGCGCAGCCGCCACAGCAGCAGGTCGATGTCGAGGCGCCGGGCGTCGTACCAGGGCCGGTCGGTGAGCCCCTGCGCCGCGGTCGCCGTCTCGGCCGCGTGCCTGAGGCCCGCCGACGCCGCCGCCCAGCCGCCGGCCACCCCGACGACCACGACCGGCGGCTGCGCTCCCGGCCGCCGCATCCCGGCCCGCTCCACGCCCGCCCGCAGCGCCGCCGCGACCCGGTCGGCGACCGCCGCGCGCTCCGACTCCGCGCGCAGGCCCAGCAGCAGCGGTACCCGTCCCTCCACCGGGCGCACGCCCAGCAGCACCGGCACCCCGACCGAGGCCAGCTCCTCGGCGACCGCCCGGGCCAGCACCGCCCAGCCGCCGCCGGCCGGGGACAGGGCGTCGCCCAGGCGCATCACCACGGGGAGCAGGGGGCTGTTCCCGGGCTTGAAGCCCAGGACGCGGGCCTGCGCCGGGGCGTCCTCGGCGGAGATCTGGCCCTCGGCGAGGTCGGTGAGGAAGTCGCCGCGTCCGCGCGCCGCCAGCTCCTCCTCCTGGCGCGCCTGCATCAGCACCACGGCGAGGATTCCGGCCGCGCGTTCCGCCGCCATCCGGTGCACCTGCGCCAGCGGGGACCGTACGGGGAGCATGACGAGCCGGGCGCGCACCGAGCCGGGGCCCGGGGCGGCGGCGGTGCCGGGACCGGGGCCGCCGCCGGGCACGTCCACCAGGACGGAGCCGGCCGGGGGCGGGGCCTCCTTGTGCGGGCCGCGCAGGCCCTCCCACACCTGGAGCGGGTCGGCGCCCTCGGGGCCGGAGCCGGCGGCGTACAGCAGGCGGCCGTCGGTGGTCTCCAGGAAGACCGGGTTGGCGCCGAAGTCGGCGAGGATGCCGAGCACCTGGGGGACCCCGCCGCCGCCGAGCAGGGCGTCGGTGCAGCGTCGGTGCACCTCCTCGGCACGCTGGAGGAGGGCGTAGTGGCCGTTGACGATCTCGGTGTGGATCTCCTCGGTGACCGTCACGAAGGGCACCTCCCGGTGCAGTTGCACCAACGGCAGGCCGGCCGAGCGGGCGGTGTCCACGAGCGCCGCGGGGAGGCGGGCGAAGCGCGGGCCCAGCTCCACGACGAGGGCCGCGATGCCGCGTTCCGCGAGGGTGCGGACGAAGGCGCGCTGCTCGGCGGGCCGGGTGCCGAGGCCGTAGCCGGTGGTGAGGAGGAGTTCGCCGCCCTTGAGGAGGGAGGCGATGTTGGGCACCTCGCCGGCGTGCACCCAGCGGACGGTGCGGTGCAGGCGGTCGGCGCCGGCGAGGATCTCGGGGAGGCCGCTGCGGAGGCCGGGGAGTTCCAGGGCGCGCTGCACGGTGATGCCCGTGGGCGGGGGTGCGGCGGTGTTCATGGAGCGGACGGTACCTCTTGGGCGGGCGGTGCATCTCGGGTGCGCGGTGCCGGGTGCTCGGTGCCCGTGCGGGCCGGGGGCGGGTGCCGCGGCCCGGTGCGGCGGCGTCGGTACGGCGGCTGCCCGCAGCCGGGGTGGCGCGGGCAGCCGTTCGTCGGACTCCGTACGGGCCGCTAGCCCCCGTACGCCCCGCTCGCCGTCAGGCGCAGGGCCGTGTCGATCAGGGGCACGTGGCTGAACGCCTGCGGGAAGTTGCCGACCTGGCGCTGGAGGCGGGGGTCCCATTCCTCGGCCAGGAGGCCGAGGTCGTTGCGCAGGGAGAGGAGCTTCTCGAAGAGCCTGCGGGCCTCGTCCACCCGGCCGATCATCGCCAGGTCGTCGGCC
Source organism: Streptomyces rochei (assembly GCA_002155895.1). Lineage (GTDB taxonomy): Bacteria > Actinomycetota > Actinomycetes > Streptomycetales > Streptomycetaceae > Streptomyces > Streptomyces rochei. The sequence goes on along the minus strand of MUMD01000090.1, from coordinate 16,667 downwards.
ATCCAGAACGAGCAGGCCAGGAACGCGCCCTCGTCGCCGGGCAGGCCGTCCACGCCCTCGTCGCCGCCCTCCGTGGGGTAGCGCAGGATGAAGCCGTCCGACGTGGACAGCTCCCGCTGGATGGCCTCGATGGTGCCGATGACCCGCTTGTCGTCCGGCGGCAGGAAGCCCATCTGCGGGATCAGCAGCAGCGAGGCGTCCAGCTCCTGGGAGCCGTAGGACTGCGTGAAGGTGTTGCGTTCCTTGTCGTAGCCCTTCTCGCACACGTCCCGGTGGATGTCGTCGCGCAGCTGCTTCCAGCGCTCCAGCGGACCGTCCGCGTCGCCCGACTCGATCAGCTTGATGGTCCGGTCGACGGCGACCCAGGCCATCACCTTGGAGTGCACGAAGTGGCGGCGCGGGCCGCGCACCTCCCAGATGCCCTCGTCCGGCTCCTGCCAGTGGTCCTCCAGGTAGCGGATCAGCTTGAGCTGGAGCACGGAGGCGTAGTCGTTGCGGGCCAGGCCCGTCATGTGGCCCAGGTGCAGGGCCTCGGTGACCTCGCCGTAGACGTCCAGCTGGAGCTGGTGGGCCGCGCCGTTGCCGACCCGGACCGGGGTGGAGCCCTCGTATCCGGGCAGCCAGTCCAGCTCGGCCTCGCCCAGCTCGCGCTCGCCCGCGATGCCGTACATGATCTGCAGGTTCTCCGGGTCGCCGGCGACCGCGCGCAGCAGCCACTCGCGCCAGGCGCGGGCCTCCTCGCGGTAGCCGGTGCGCAGCAGCGAGGACAGGGTGATCGCCGCGTCGCGCAGCCAGGTGTAGCGGTAGTCCCAGTTGCGGACACCGCCGACGTCCTCCGGCAGGGAGGTGGTCGGGGCCGCCACGATGCCGCCGGTGGGGGCGTACGTCAGGGCCTTCAGCGTGATCAGGGAGCGGACCACCGCCTCCCGGTAGGGCCCGTGGTAGGTGCAGTGCTCGACCCACTCGCGCCAGAAGTCCTCGGTGGCCTCCAGGGACTGCTCGGGCTCCGGCAGCGGCGGCGGCTCCTTGTGCGAGGGCTCCCACGAGATGGTGAACGCGATCCGGTCACCCGGCGCGACCGTGAAGTCGGCGTACGTGGTGAGCGCCTTGCCGTAGGTCTCTACCTCCGTGTCGAACCACACGGAGTCCGGGCCCGCGACGGCCACCGTCCGCCCCTCGTGCTTGTGCACCCACGGGACCACCCGGCCGTAGCTGAAGCGCATCCTCAGCTCCGAGCGCATCGGCACCCGGCCGGAGACGCCCTCCACGATCCGGATCACCTGGGGCGCCCCGTCGCGCGGCGGCATGAAATCGATCACCCTGACGGTGCCGCGCGGGGTGTCCCACTCGGACTCCAGGATCAGGGAGTCGCCGCGGTAGCTCCGCCGGGCCGCGGTCGGGGGCTCGGCGCCCGGCGCGTAGGCGGGGCCCATCCGCCAGAAGCCGTGTTCCCCGGTTCCCAGCAGACCGGCGAAGATGGCATGCGAGTCGAAGCGGGGCAGGCACAGCCAGTCCACTGTGCCGTCCCGGCAGACCAGTGCGGCGGTCTGCATGTCTCCGATGAGTGCGTAGTCTTCGATGCGCCCGGCCACGTGCAACTCCAGTCGAACGGCCACGTCACCCCGCGAGGGGGCGGTCGCTAGTGCGGTCAAGGGGGGTCATGGGTGAGTCATACGTCGTTGAGCCATGAAGCAAAGCAGCCGTCCGGCCGTGAAGCCAAACGCTGTGCCGCGAAGGACAATCTTTTCTCAACGAACTGACGAGCTCTCGTTGTTCCGGCGCTGACGGGCGGGGGTGGTGCCGTGTCGCCGTGCGGGCTCGGCAGCGAACGTCCGAGCAGGATACGACGCACGTAGATGATCTGTGTGCCGCTCCGGACAACGCGGGTCCGCCGAACGGGTGACCACCGGGTGAGGAATCGGTGAGCCGCGCGCCTGGGTGACGGGATGTGCGCGGAGCGTGGCCGGAAGCCATCGCCCCGCGGCGCTGATACGCTGGTAGCCCGTGGACCGGTGGGAGAAGAACCCCGGAACCGCAGCGACGGCGCCGCCGACGGCAACCCGGCTCGACCGGGTCGGACGACGAACGCACCGCACCCCAGACCGCGACCACGGGAGCCCCCTCTTGGCCATGCCGCCCAAATCTTCGACGACCAAGCACATCTTCGTCACCGGGGGTGTCGCCTCCTCGCTCGGCAAGGGGCTGACCGCCTCCAGCCTCGGCATGCTGCTCAAGGCACGGGGTCTGCGCGTGGTGATGCAGAAGCTCGACCCGTACCTCAATGTCGACCCTGGCACGATGAACCCCTTCCAGCACGGTGAGGTGTTCGTCACCAACGACGGCGCCGAGACCGACCTGGACATCGGACACTACGAGCGCTTCCTCGACCGCGACCTGGACGGCTCCGCCAATGTCACTACAGGCCAGGTCTACTCGACGGTGATCGCCAAGGAGCGTCGCGGCGAGTACCTGGGCGACACGGTGCAGGTCATCCCGCACATCACCAACGAGATCAAGCACCGTATCCGCCGCATGGCGACGGACGAGGTCGACGTGGTGATCACCGAGGTCGGCGGCACTGTTGGCGACATCGAGTCGTTGCCGTTCCTGGAGACGGTCCGCCAGGTCCGGCACGAGGTCGGCCGGGACAACGTGTTCGTCGTGCACATCTCGCTCCTGCCGTACATCGGTCCCTCGGGCGAGCTGAAGACCAAGCCCACCCAGCACAGCGTCGCCGCGCTGCGCAACATCGGCATCCAGCCGGACGCCATCGTCCTGCGCTGCGACCGTGAGGTACCCACGGCGATCAAGCGCAAGATCTCCCTGATGTGCGACGTCGACGAGGCCGCCGTGGTGGCCTGCCCCGACGCCCGCTCGATCTACGACATCCCGAAGGTCGTGCACGCCGAGGGCCTGGACGCCTACGTCGTGCGCAAGCTGGACCTGCCCTTCCGCGACGTGGACTGGACGACCTGGGACGACCTGCTCGACCGCGTCCACCGGCCCGAGCACGAGATCACCATGGCGCTGGTCGGCAAGTACATCGACCTGCCCGACGCCTACCTCTCGGTCACCGAGGCGCTGCGCGCCGGCGGCTTCGCCAACCGGGCCCGCGTGAAGATCAAGTGGGTCACCTCCGACGACTGCAAGACCCCGGCCGGCGCCAAGGCCCAGCTCGGCGACGTCGACGCGATCTGCATCCCCGGCGGTTTCGGCGAGCGCGGCGTGACCGGCAAGGTCGGCGCGATCAAGTACGCCCGCGAGAACAGGATCCCGCTGCTCGGCCTCTGCCTGGGCCTGCAGTGCATCGTGGTCGAGGCCGCGCGCAACCTGGCCGGCATCGAGGACGCCAACTCCACCGAGTTCGACCCGGCCACGGCCCACCCGGTCATCTCCACCATGGCCGAGCAGCTGGACATCGTGGCGGGCGAGGGCGACCTGGGCGGCACCATGCGCCTCGGCATGTACCCGGCCAAGCTGGCCGAGGGCTCGATCGTGCGCGAGGTCTACGACGGCAAGGAGTACGTCGAGGAGCGGCACCGTCACCGCTACGAGGTGAACAACGCCTACCGCGCGGAGCTGGAGAAGAAGACCGGCATCCTCTTCTCGGGCACCTCCCCGGACGGCAAGCTCGTCGAGTACGTCGAGTACCCGCGCGACGTCCACCCGTACCTGGTCGCCACGCAGGCGCACCCGGAGCTGCGCTCGCGCCCGACCCGCCCGCACCCGCTCTTCGCCGGGCTGGTCAAGGCCGCGGTCGAGCGGAAGACGTCGAAGTAGCACACCGGTTGTACGGTGGCCGGGGCACGCGCGCTCAAGGGCGCGGGCCCCGGCTTTTCGCGTACGTCTGGAAGGGCAGGTCAGCATGGCGGGCAGCACGATCAAGGACAGCCACGAGGAGTGGGAGGTCCGGCGGACCGAGATCCCCTTCCGGGGCAAGAAGACCTCCATGCGCACGGACGAGGTCGTCATGCCCGACGGCTCCGTCGCCTCCCGCGACTACCAGGTCCACCCGGGCTCCGTGGCCGTCCTCGCCCTGGACGACGAGGGACGGGTCATCGTCATCCGGCAGTACCGCCACCCGGTGCGGGAGAAGCTGTGGGAGATCCCGGCCGGCCTGCTCGACGTCCCCGGCGAGAACCCGCTGCACGCCGCCCAGCGCGAGCTGTACGAGGAGGCGCACGTCAAGGCCGAGGACTGGCGGGTGCTGACCGACGTCTACACCACGCCCGGCGGCTGTGACGAGGCCGTCCGGATCTTCCTGGCCCGCGACCTCTCCGAGGCGGAGGGCGAGCGGTTCGAGGTCGAGGACGAAGAGGCCGACATGGAGCTGGCGCGGGTGCCGGTCGACGACCTGGTCCGGGGCGTGCTCGCGGGTGACCTGCACAACAACTGCCTGGTCGTGGGGGTGCTCGCACTGGTCGCCGCCGAGCGGGGCGACGGCGTCGACGCCCTCCGGCCCGCCGAGGCGCCGTGGCCGGCGCGTCCCTTCGAGGCCTGAGCACACCCGGAACACCCGCACCGGTGTGACCATCGGTTGATCCGATCGGGCGACGTGTCCGCCCTGCTCCACCGGGATCGTCGCAGAGCGTGAACTAGGCTCGGGAAACGCCCGAACCGGGGTTCCGGCGGGCGCCGGTGTGCGGTGGGATCGGGAGTGTGGCCCGTGACGGATCAGGCGGTGGACACGGACGGCGTACGGCTGTCGCAGGACTCTGCTGAGGAGAATCGGTTCCTGGGCCGCACCCGGGAGTTGAAGGAGTTGCGCGCCGACATCGAGCGCGCGGGACTGGACACCCTCTCCGGCCGCAAGGCACCCCGCGCGCGGGTGCTGCTCATCGCCGGCCGGCCCGGCTCCGGCCGCACCGCGCTCGCCGAGGAACTGGTCGCGCAGGTCGCGGACGCCTACCCCGACGGTGTGCTGCGCGCCCGGCTGAGCGAGCCGGACGGCACGCGCGTGCCCGTCAGCCGCCTCGCCCGCGAGCTGCTCACCGAGCTGGAGTGCCCCGTCCCGCCCGGAGCCGGCGAGGACGACCTGACCGAGGCCCTGCGCACCGCCCTCGCCGACCGCAGGGTCCTGCTCCTGCTCGACGACGCGGCGGACGCCGAGCAGGTCGACGCCCTGCTGCCGGACACCCCGGACTGCCTGGCCGTCGGGGTCGCCCAGGGCCCGCTGACCGGCATCGCGGACGTCCGGCCGTGCACGCTGGGCGGCCTGGACACCAAGTCGGCGGTGGAGCTGCTGTCCCGGTACACCGGGTCGGTGCGCATCACCGTCGACCCCCGGGCCGCCGAGCAACTGGTCGAGGCGTGCCAGGCGCAGCCGGCCGCGCTGACCCTGGCCGGCGGCTGGCTGGCCGCCCGGCCCCAGGCGGCCGTCGCCGACCTCGCCAAGCACGTACGCGCGGAGGACGGCGAGGGCACGCCGCTCAGCCGGATGTTCCGCGTCGCCTACGCGGCGCTGCCGAGCCCCGCCGCCCGGATACTGCGACTGCTCTCCCTCGCCCCCGCCGGGATGGTCGACCCGCACACCGCCTCCGCGCTCGCCGGCTGCTCGGTGAACGGCGCCCGCACCACCCTCGACGACTTCGTGGCCCTCGGCATGCTGCGCGCGGTCGACTCCCCGCTGCCCGAGTACGAGGTGCCCGCGTGCCTGCACGACCGGCTGCGGGCCCTCGCCGAGACCCACGACCGGCCCGCCGAGCTGCAGCTCGCCCGCGCCCGCATGCTGGAGCGGACGGTGCGGCTGCTCCAGTCCTGCCGGGCGGTCACCGAGACGGACAGTCCCCAGGCCCGCGAGAAGCTGCAGGACATGCCGCGCGCGCTGCGCTTCCCCACCCCGAGGGCCGCCGCCGACTGGCTGCGCGCACGCCGGCCCGCGCTGCTGGCCTCGGCCCGGCTCGCGGTGGCCGACGGGGAGCTGGACACCCTCGCCCGGCGGCTGATGTCCCAGCTGGTGCGGGCCATGGTCGCCCACTTCGGCACCCAGGCCGCCGCCCCCGACCTCTACGGCATCCACCGCCTCGTCCTCGACGTGGCCGAGCGGCGCGAGCTGCCCCGCGAGAAGGCCGCGGCCCTGCTCAACCTCGCCGACCTGGACGCCCGCACCGGCCGCACCGCCGAGGCCCTGGTGCGCTACCGGGCCGCCCTGGACGCCGGGCGTGAGGCGAACGATCCGTACGCGACCGCCCGCGCGATGGAATCCGTAGGCGGCGCCCACCTGGAACTCGGGGACTACGACCGGGCCGCCGACTGGTTCGGCCGCGCCCTCGCCCAGCGCCTCGCCCGGGACGAGCGTGCCGACGCCGCGCGCGTCTACGGCCGCCTCGCCGCCGCCCACACCTACGCGGGGCGTTACGGGGAGGCGCTGCGCGGCTGGCGCGCCGCGGTCGCCGGGTACCGCAGGACGGGCGATGTGGCCGCGCAGGCGCGGGCGTTGAGCGAGCTGGCCCGGGTCCAGGAGTACGCAGGGCGCCCCGAGGAGTCGCTGCGCACCTGCCAGGAGGCCGTCGAGTGGGCCCGCCGGGCCGAGGACGTCCGGCTCCAGGCGGCGCTGCACCTGCGGCTGGCCGACACGCTGGACCGGCTCGGAGACCCGGCGGCGGCCGGGCTGCAGCGCGGGGCAGCCGATCGCATGTTGAAGGAGGATCGGTCAGATGCCTGCGAAATCCGCAGCGCAGTGACTAAAGATTGATGCTTTGAAAGGCTAGACACGGGGAACACCTTCATTAGACTGGCTCTGCCGCACGTTCTTGCGGTCTCTCCCGTTGTGCCCACGTGTGCGCGGGTATGTGTAGCAATAGCCCCATCCTCTGAGCCAAGGACCGTGATCGACGTGAAGGTCGGTATCCCCCGCGAGGTCAAGAACAACGAGTTCCGGGTGGCCATCACCCCCGCCGGCGTGCACGAGCTGGTGCGCCACGGTCACCAGGTCGTCATCGAGCGTGACGCCGGTGTGGGCTCCTCGATCCCCAACGACGAGTACGTCGCCGCCGGCGCGCGGATACTCGACACCGCCGACGAGGTCTGGGCCGCGGCCGACCTGGTGCTGAAGGTCAAGGAGCCGGTCGCGGAGGAGTACCACCGCCTCCGCAAGGACCAGACGCTCTTCACCTACCTGCACCTGGCCGCCTCCAAGGAGTGCACGGACGCCCTCGTGGAGTCCGGCACCACCGCCATCGCCTACGAGACGGTCGAGCTGCCGAACCGCGCGCTGCCGCTGCTCGCCCCGATGTCCGAGGTCGCCGGCCGGCTCGCCCCGCAGGTCGGTGCCTACCACCTGATGGCCCCCAACGGCGGGCGCGGCGTGCTGCCCGGCGGTGTGCCGGGCGTCACCCCCTCGAAGGCCGTCGTCATCGGCGGTGGCGTCTCCGGCTGGAACGCCACCCAGATCGCCGTCGGCATGGGCTTCGACGTGACCCTGCTCGACCGCGACATCAACAAGCTGCGCGAGGCCGACAAGATCTTCGGCACCAAGGTCAAGGCCGTGATGTCCAACTCCTTCGAGCTGGAGAAGGCCGTCGTCGACGCCGACCTGGTCATCGGCGCGGTGCTCATCCCGGGCGCCAAGGCCCCGAAGCTGGTCACCAACGAGCTGGTCTCCCGGATGAAGCCGGGCAGTGTCCTTGTCGACATCGCGATCGACCAGGGCGGCTGCTTCGAGGACTCGCACCCGACCACGCACGCCGAGCCGACCTTCAAGGTCCACAACTCGGTCTTCTACTGCGTCGCCAACATGCCGGGCGCGGTGCCCAACACCTCCACCAACGCCCTCACCAACGCCACGCTGCCCTACATCGTGGAGCTGGCGAACCGCGGCTGGGTCGAGGCGCTGCGCCGTGACCCCGCGCTGGCCAAGGGCCTCAACACGCACGACGGCAAGGTGACTTACCGCGAGGTCGCCGAGGCGCACGGCCTGGAGTACGTCGACCCGGCCACCCTGCTCGCCTAAGTCACCAAACGGTAAAGGCGATACGTCAACAGTCGCCGTCAACCCCGCATGCCCGGCCGGACCTTGCCCGACAAGGTCCGGCCAGGTGTGTGTATGGTCACTTTGCGATTCTCGGCCAACTCGCCTCGAACGTAACGCTTCAACCGATTCGCGCACCGGTGAAACCTGCTGTGCGACGGCCGTACGCCCTTGACAGAGGGATGTTTCATTGCCGACACATCGGGCCGGGTCCGGCGGATTGTGTTGCTGCGGACGCCCGACACGCCATAGAGTCGCCGAACGTCGGCATGGTGCCACGCTGACCTGTCTAGAAGTTTCCTGGTCACCAAGGAGGTAAGACGACTTGTGAATGAGTCGACATTTACTCCCGGGGGTGGTCAACCAGGAATGCCTGCACGGGCCGAGAGCCCCGGGCGTCTCGAGGCTGTCGGCTCCGTCGCTGTACGCACCTTCACAGCCGCCCACCAGAGTCCGCAGGCAACTCAGACAGCACACATGAGTATGGATGGCCAACACGTGAACGCCATGGCCGGCGACGGAAGTGGCGCGCCCCGCAACCACTTCGCCGACTACGACGAACTGCCCGAGGGGCACTTCTACGATCCCGACGCGGAGTACGAGCCCGATCCCGAGTACGCGGCGACGCTCGCGCCCGACGCGGCCCGCCAGCGCCGGGAGCGCATCGGCCCGACCGGCCGCCCGCTGCCGTACTTCCCGATCCCGGGCCCGCTGACCGACCACGGTCCCGCGAAGATCATCGCGATGTGCAACCAGAAGGGCGGCGTGGGCAAGACCACGTCGACCATCAACCTGGGTGCCGCGCTCGCCGAGTACGGGCGCCGGGTGCTGCTCGTCGACTTCGACCCGCAGGGCGCGCTGTCGGTCGGTCTCGGCGTCAACCCGATGGAGCTCGACCTCACCGTCTACAACCTGCTCATGGAGCGGGGCATGGCGGCCGACGAGGTGCTGCTGAAGACGGCGGTCCCCAACATGGACCTGCTGCCCAGCAACATCGACCTGTCGGCGGCCGAGGTCCAGCTGGTGAGCGAGGTCGCGCGCGAGTCGACCCTGCAGCGGGCGCTGAAGCCGCTGATGGACGACTACGACTTCATCGTGATCGACTGCCAGCCCTCGCTCGGCCTGCTGACGGTCAACGCGCTGACCGCCGCGCACAAGGTGATCGTGCCGCTGGAGTGCGAGTTCTTCGCGCTGCGCGGTGTGGCGCTGCTGACCGAGACGATCGAGAAGGTCCAGGAGCGGCTCAACCCCGACCTGGAGCTCGACGGCATCCTCGCCACCATGTACGACTCGCGCACGGTGCACAGCCGTGAGGTGCTCGCGCGGGTGGTCGAGGCGTTCGACGACCACGTCTACCACACGGTCATCGGGCGCACGGTCCGCTTCCCGGAGACCACGGTCGCCGGTGAGCCGATCACCACGTACGCCTCCAACTCCGTCGGTGCCGCCGCCTACCGCCAGCTCGCCAGGGAGGTGCTCGCCCGGTGTCACGCCGAGTGAGTCTGCCGGGGGCCGACGAACTCTTCCGTACGACAGGGGGGATGGCGCTCCAGGCGTCCACCCCGCGGCGACCGGCCAACGGGGAAGCCCGGGTGCCGGCACCGGCGGGGGAGAGCGACCAGGCCGCCGCCGAGGACGCACCGCAGTCGGTGCCCGCGCAGGGCGGTGACGGCGAGGGCGCGGAGCACGCCGCGGCGGACGCGGAACAGGGCGCTGCCGGCGAGTCCCGCAGCCGCGGCGCCGAGCGCTCCGCCCGGGGCGCCGGGACGGGCGCGGCCACGCAGGAAGGTTCTGCCGCGCAGGGCCAGCCCCGCAAGCGCGGCCGGGCCGCCGCACGCCGGCCCAGTGGCCGCGAGCGCCACGACGAGAAGATCACCGTGTACGTCTCCGCCGAGGAGCTGATGGACCTCGAGCACGCCCGCCTGGTGCTCCGGGGCGAGCACGGACTGGCCGTCGACCGCGGCCGCATCGTCCGCGAGGCCGTCGCCGTGGTCCTCGCCGACCTGGAGACCCGCGGGGACGCCAGCATCCTCGTACGACGGCTGCGCGGGCGGTAGCGGTAGCCTGCGGGGGCCATGACCTCGAACGACGCCTCCCGCCCCGGCTCCCGTGCCGGCCGTCGCCGTGCGCTGGGCCGGGGGCCGGGCGAACGGGCGGCGCCCCCGGTGTCGCCCGCTCCGGACCCGTCCGGTACGGAGGCCGCCGACGCTCCCGAGGTGCTTCCCGGGCCCGGTCCGTCCGGGCCCATCGATCCGGAGGCGGGTTCCGCCCCTGCCGGTCCCGAGGGCGGACCTCGACCGTCCGGGCCCGCGGGGGCCGAGAGCGCACCCGTAATGCCCGGGCCCCCGGAGCCTCCCGCCGACCCGCCTCCGGAAGGCGCGCAGGCCCCGCCGTCCGCCCTCGCGCAGGGCGCCCCCGGCGAGGGCGACGGCGTCTTCAAGGTGCGGCTCGCCAACTTCGAGGGGCCGTTCGACCTGCTCCTCCAGTTGATCTCCAAGCACAAGATGGACGTGACCGAGGTCGCGCTGTCCAAGGTGACCGACGAGTTCATGGCGCACATCCGCGCGATGGGCCCCGACTGGGACCTGGACGAGACGACCGAGTTCCTGGTGGTCGCGGCCACGCTGCTCGACCTCAAGGCGGCCCGGCTGCTGCCCGCCGCCGAGGTCGAGGACGAGGGGGACCTGGCGCTGCTGGAGGCCCGCGACCTGCTCTTCGCCCGGCTGCTCCAGTACCGCGCGTACAAGCAGATCGCGGAGATCTTCAACGACCGGCTGGAGGCCGAGGCCCGCCGCTACCCGCGCACCGTCGGCCTGGAGCCCCACCACGCGGAGCTGCTGCCCGAGGTCGTCATCAGCATCGGCCCCGAGGGTTTCGCCGAGCTGGCCGTGAAGGCGATGCAGCCCAGGCCGAAGCCGCAGGTGTACGTCGAGCACATCCACGCCCCGCTGGTGAGCGTGCAGGAGCAGGCCGGGGTCGTCGTCGCCCGGCTGAAGGAGCTGGGCGAGGCCAGTTTCCGGGTCCTCGTCGAGGACACCGAGGACACGCTGACCGTCGTGGCCCGCTTCCTGGCGCTGCTGGAGCTGTACCGGGAGAAGGCCGTCGCCCTGGACCAGGAGACCGCGCTCGGCGACCTGCTGGTGCGCTGGACCGGCGGCGACGGGGAGACCGAACCGGTGGTGACCGACGAGTTCGACCGGCCGCCCGAGGCGCCGAAGGAGGAGCAGAAGGCGTGAGTGAAGAGACCCCCGAGACCGCGCAGAGCCCGGCCGGGACCGCCGCAGTCGCCGACCTCGCCCTCAAGCCGGCCCTCGAGGCCGTCCTCATGGTCGTGGACGAGCCCGCGACCGAGGAGCACCTCGCGAAGATACTCCAGCGGCCCCGACGGCGGATCGCCGACGCCCTGCGCGAGCTGGCCGACGAGTACACCGTGCAGGGGCGCGGCTTCGAGCTGCGCCTGATCGCGGGCGGCTGGCGCTTCTACACCCGGCCCGAGTACGCGGCGGCCGTCGAGGGCTTCGTCCTGGACGGCCAGCACGCCCGCCTCACCCAGGCCGCGCTGGAGACCCTGGCCGTGGTCGCCTACCGCCAGCCGGTCAGCCGCAGCCGCGTCTCCGCCGTGCGCGGCGTGAACTGCGACGGCGTGATGCGCACCCTCCTCCAGCGGGGTCTGGTGGAGGAGGCGGGCACGGAACCCGAAACAGGTGCGATCCTGTACGTGACGACGAACTACTTCCTGGAGCGGATGGGCCTGCGCGGCCTGGACGAGCTCCCGGAGCTCGCGCCCTTCCTCCCGGAGGCGGCGGCGATCGAGGCCGAGACACTGGAAGCGGTCCCGTCGTTCGATCCGGACGCCCCGGATTCCGAGGACGCAGACGACAAGACGGAACTTTGATGCGAAGCAGCAGCGGCAGGAACAGCAGCGGAAACAACGGCGGGAGCCGTGGTGGCAACAGCGGCGGCCGCGGCGGGAGCGGCGGTGGCCGCGGTAATTACCGCGGCGCCGGCAACAACCGCGACGACAAGCAGGGCGGGCGTCCGAAGAAGCCGCGTCCCGAGGAGCGGCGCTACGACGTGGGCCCCGGCGCCACCAAGGACGGTCCGAAGTCGGGCCGCGGCCCCTCGGCCCGCGGCGGCGCCAAGGGCGGTCCCAAGCGTCCGCAGCAGCGGGGGCGCTCGGCCCCGGCGACGTCCCGCGAGTACGAGACCCGGGCCGAGGAGCGCAACCGCGAGCGGTACGCGGGCAAGAAGGACGTCAAGCTGCCCAAGACCTTCCCGGGCGCCGAGCAGGAGGGCGAGCGGCTGCAGAAGGTCCTCGCGCGCGCGGGCTACGGCTCCCGGCGCTCCTGCGAGGAGCTGATCGAGCAGGCCCGCGTCGAGGTCAACGGCGAGATCGTCCTCGAGCAGGGCAAGCGGGTCGACCCCGAGAAGGACGAGGTCAAGGTCGACGGCCTGACCGTCGCGACGCAGTCGTACCAGTTCTTCTCGCTGAACAAGCCCGCCGGTGTCGTCTCCACCATGGAGGACCCGGAGGGCCGCCAGTGCCTGGGCGACTACGTCACCAACCGCGAGACCCGTCTCTTCCACGTCGGCCGGCTCGACACCGAGACCGAGGGCGTCATCCTGCTCACCAACCACGGTGAGCTGGCCCACCGCCTGACCCACCCCCGGTACGGCGTGAAGAAGACCTACCTCGCGCACATCGTGGGCCCGATCCCGCGCGACCTGGGCAAGCGCCTCAAGGACGGCATCCAGCTGGAGGACGGGTACGCGCGCGCGGACCACTTCCGAGTCGTCGAGCAGACCGGCAAGAACTACCTGGTCGAGGTCACCCTCCACGAGGGCCGCAAGCACATCGTCCGCCGGATGCTGGCCGAGGCCGGCTTCCCGGTCGACAAGCTGGTGCGCACCGCCTTCGGCCCGATCACGCTGGGCGACCAGAAGTCGGGCTGGCTGCGCCGGCTGTCCAACACGGAGGTCGGGATGCTGATGCAGGAGGTCGACCTCTAAGGGCCCCGGGCCCCCGACGGTTGTGTTCGAGCACCCACCCTCTTTATAGTCGTAGTGACTATTAAGGGGGTGGGTGCTCGTGCACGGCTACGACAAGCACGCCTACGAGCCGTTCGCCGTCACCGTCGACCTCGCCGTCCTCACGCTGCGCGCGGGCGCGCTGCACGTGCTGCTCGTCGAACGGGGCCAGGAGCCGTACGCCGGCCGCTGGGCGCTGCCCGGCGGCTTCCTGCTGCCCGAGGAGTCGGCGGAGACGGCGGCGCGGCGGGAGCTGGCCGAGGAGACCGGCCTCGCCGACGTGACCGGACTGCACCTGGAGCAACTGCGCACCTACAGCGAACCCGGCCGGGACCCCCGGATGCGGGTGGTGTCCGTCGCGTTCGCCGCGCTGCTGCCCCACCCGCCCGAACCGCGCGGCGGGGGTGACGCCTCGCAGGCCCGCTGGGTGCCGTACGACGCCGCCGTGGACCTCGCCTTCGACCACGACCGGATCCTGGCCGACGCCCGGGACCGCGTCGGCGCCAAGCTGGAGTACACCTGCCTGGCCACCGCCTTCTGCCCGCCCGAGTTCACGCTCGGTGAGCTGCAACAGGTCTACGAGACGGTGTGGGGCACGGCCCTGGACCGGCCGAACTTCCGCCGCAAGGTGCTCGCCACCCCGGGCTTCGTCGAGGCCGTCCCCGGCGCCGCCCGTCTCACCGGCGGCCGCGGCAAACCGGCCGCGCTCTACCGCGCGGGCCCCGCCACCACCCTGCACCCGCCCCTGCTCCGCACCCCTCGGGAAGGACGCCCCGCATGACCACGACCACCGTCACCAAGCGCGCCGCCACCGGGGCGCTCACCGGGCTCGCCCTCGGCGACGCGCTGGGCTTCCCGACCGAGTTCAACGACGTCCCGTCGATCCTCGCCAAGTGCGGGCCGTGGCGGGAGATGGAGCTGCCCCGGCCGGCGATCGTCACCGACGACACGCAGATGACGCTGGCGCTGGGCAAGGGGCTGCGGACGGCGATGGACCGCGGCGTCCTCGCCCCGGAGGGCATGGTGGAGCCGGTACGGCGGGAGTTCATCGCCTGGAACCGGTCGCCGGAGAACAACCGGGCCCCGGGCAACACCTGCCTGCGGGCCTGCGACCTCCTGGAGCGGCCCGACCGCCCCTGGCAGGACGCCAGCCAGATCCACTCCAAGGGCTGCGGGGCCAACATGCGCGTCGCCCCCGTCGGCCTGGTCCCCGGCCTCAGCGACGAACAGCGCGCGGGCGCCGCCCAGCTGCAGTCGGCGCTCACCCACGGCCACCCCACCGCGCTCGCCGCCTCCGACCTCACCGCGCACGCCGTACGGCTGCTCGCCTCGGGCGCCGAGCCGACCGGGCTGGTCGGGCTGCTGCGCTCGTACGCCTACGACAACCGCACCCGCTACCACGAGCGCTGGCTCGGCGACCTGTGGACCCGCTCCCAGGACCCGACGCCCGAGCACTTCATCGCCCGCGGCTGGGACGAGTGCCTGGCCATGCTCGACCGCCTCCAGCACGCCGTGCGCACCGTCTCGCCGGAGACCGACCCGTGCCTCGCGGTCGGTGAGGGCTGGATCGCCGAGGAGGCCATGGCGGCCGGGCTGCTCTGCTTCCTGCTCTTCGTCGACGAGCCGCTGACCGCCCTGCGCCGCGGCGCCTGCACCGCCGGCGACTCCGACTCCATCGCCTGCCTCGCGGGCGCCTTCGCCGGCGCTCACCTGGGCGCCGACGCCTGGCCCGCCGAGTGGGCCGAGCGCATCGAGTACCGGGCCGACCTGCTGGCCCTCGGAGCGCTCTGGGACGCTTGAGCGCATGATCGACGCCCTCGACATCGACCTGGCCCCGGTGGTGGCCGAGCAGCCCTTCCCGGTGCTGTTCGCCACCGTCTCCGGCGCCCACCCGGCGCGAGCGCGGCCAGCTCCCGGTGCACGTCGGTGGTGTGCACGACCAGCGGTGAGAGCAGCTGCTCCAGCACATAGCCGTTGCGCCGGAGCATCAGCCGTACGAACTTGCGCAGATCGTGCGTGACCAGGTCCATCTCGACGCCGTCCCGCTCCCACATCCCCGCGACCGGGTCTCCTCCGGCTCGCGCAGCCCGACCGGATCGGCGGCGGGCAGCAGCCTTCCGGGTGCTGCTCACCGGCATCCACCTGATGCGCGCGGCCGAGGTGCAGCCGCATCTGCCCACGCTCCTCGGCGAGGTGGACGCGGCACCGGACTACCTGCCCGAGCTGATCGCCGCCAAGGCGGAGCACGAGCACGGGGACGCGGGCGTCGACCCCGCCCGGGTGCGCTCCGACGTCGAGCGGCTGCACGGGGTGCTGGACGAGGCGCAGGCGGCCTCAGCGCTGCCCGACGCCCCCACCGCGTACGACGCCCTGCACGACTTCGTCGTACGGGCGCGACTGGAGCGCTGAGGTCCGGCGGACGCGGACCAGGAAGTCCTCGACGCGGCGCCGGTCCGGTTCGGCGGGCAGCGGGCTGCGCCGGGCGGCCGTCTCGCCCTCCTCCACCAGGCGGGCCATCCACGACCGCACCTCCGGCCAGGGCACCTCACCGCGCTTCACGGCGAGCAGCGGCTCACGGCCGTCGCCGACGTCGATCGACAGGACGCCCGTGCGCAGCAGGTCGCGGGCGCTCGTCAGGAGCCGCAGCAGGTGCATCGCGTGCTTCCAGCGAGGGGCGCCGTGCGTGCGCACGTCGGCGTCCAGCTTGCGTCGCTGGCCGTGCGCGTAGCGGGTGAAGGTCTCGTGGACCCGGCGGGAGAGGAACGCCTCGCGCAGGGCGAGCAGCTCGCGGCCCGTGTCGTCGACGGACTCCACGAGCGGGGAGTGCAGGCACTCCAGGATGTTCGGGTTGGCGCGCAGGGCCAGCTCGCAGAAGCGCTCCAGCTCCCAGCTGAACTGCTCCTCGGCCGGCCCCTCCACGTGCGTCGGCGGCTTCTCGAAGCGCCAGAACAGCTCGGTGGGGGCCAGGAACACCCCCCGGCGGTCGGTGTCGCTGCCCTCCGTCGCCAGGCCGAAGGCGCGCGAACCCATGACACAGGCGTAGATCGTGTGGTCGCGCACCAGGGTCTCGGGCTCCATGCCCGGAGCGTACGCGGGCGGCTCACGCCAGGCGGACCGAATTTCCCTCCACCGCGATCCGCTCCTCGGGCAGCGGCCTGGTCGCCGGACCCTGTTCCACCGAGCCGTCGGCGATGCTGAACCTGCTTCCGTGACAGGCGCAGTCGATGGTGCCGTCACGGACGTCCGACACCAGGCAGTTCTGGTGGGTGCAGACCGCCGAGAAGCCCTTGAACTCGCCCTGCCGCGGCTGGGTCACCACGATCTTCTCGTCCGCGAAGACCTTGCCGCCGCCGACCGGGATGTCACTCGTCGGCGCCAGCTCACGCCCCGGCGAGGAGGCCGGTGCGTCGCCGTCGCCGCCCCCGCCGCCGCAGCCCGCGGAGAGCGCCGCCGCGCCCGTGCAGAGGAGGACCGTACGGCGGGCCGGGGTGTGGGACATGTCGCAGCTCCGGGGGTGGGGGAGGGCCGGGTCCGGGCCAGCGTCTCAGGAGACGGGCGCCCCGGGCCGGTACCCGGCGGCCTGACTAGGCTGGACGGACCAACAACCGATACGCACGTCAGCAAGGAGCAACGCCGTGGCGGTACGAGCGGTCCGGGGCGCCGTCCAACG
>MUMD01000009.1 GCA_002155895.1 Streptomyces rochei | reverse complement strand
CCCCAGAACCCACCCCCCCACGCCCTCCCCGTGGCCTACGGCGGGCTCGCTCGCCTGGTCGACAAAGCTCTCTGACACCGACCTCGACCGCACCTAACCGCCTCACCCACTCGCACACGCGAAGACCCCGTTCTCAGCCTCTCCGCTGTGATGGGGTCTTTAGGCACCTCATGCTGGGTGCCCCCGGCAGGATTCGAAATCTGCGCACACGGCTCCGGAGGGGTTGTGTAACTAACCGGTTAGTGCTGGTCAGCGGCCTGCCTTCCGGGGGTAGCGCGCCGCTCGTCCACGCATGGTCCACGGATGAACAAGTGGCTAGAGGACTTCAGGAGTCGGTTGCCGGCTCATCGGTTCCGCTCAGCAGGTCCTCGAACTCATGGAGAGAGTGCACTACAGCTTGCCAGCGATCCCAGGTATCTCTAAGCGAAAGCTGTTGACTTAGGGGCGTTGGTAGAGCACTGAACGGCCAGCCACTTGAGAGAGCTGATCGATGGGCGGCTTCCCCACGCGCGGCTGCAAGACTTGAAAGAGCTGCGCAGAGCGTACTACATGCGTCTCGAACTAAATTCGAGCTGAAGCCAAGGGGGGTCAACAAGCCAACCAGGTCGTTATCGCTGATGCCATGACTGGACGCCACAACCTCTTCGTTGTACCAAGCGCACAGTTTCGCTGTGAGTGTCTTCTTGTTGAGTATGGGCGGATCCGGCGAGTTTTCGTCTTCGGACGACGATGCCGCCGCCTTTTTTCGGGCGACATCAATCTCCTTCGCGTAGCGCCTCGCCTGCTTTACCGTTGAGTAAAAATCGACATAAAAGCCGCCACCGTCGAGCAATCTACCAATACTTGATCGAAAGTGGATGCTGAGCGCGTGTAGGCAGTTATGTTGAAGGCGCTCATCCTTGCCGTTCACGCAGTCACTCAGAAACGCCAAGCATCGCGCTTCAATGTATTCTTCCAGTTCTGAACTGCAGAGAACAAGAAAGGCGCGCGTTGGTACGGAAATTCCTTGGATATACTCGTCAGTGACCTCATCGGGATCTGGCTGGACGTCGCCAAAATCATCTAGGATCCCCAAGTGGTTGGCGACGACGCGCATTGACTCCGCCAGAGGTTCCCACGGTTCAACTCCCGTCATCTGACATCCCAGAAACCGACGTCGGGTAGCTGTGCGGAAGACCGCTGATATCGGAGAGCTTTGCTCCCCAGGCTTCGAATCGCTTCTTCACCGCCCGAGGCGTTTTCGTGGTGCTGGAGACGGAATCGATAAAAGCAGGATCCGATGCGCAGAGCGCTTTAAATGCAGCTACCGTTGTCTCCGGGTTCTGCAGCTGCCACTTTCTGAGGCTGGGATCTGTGAGGTAGTGAATTTGGACATCAAACAGAGCTCGATTAAGAGATCGTTCGAATTTTCCGTCAGTGTACTTTCGGCACGCCTTATCGCCGAACACTTCTTTAGCGGCGAAGATGGAGGATTCCATCAGCTCTGCCGCTTCCTTCACTCGCTGCTCTCCGCCCTCCTCCCACCGCTTCGACAGAGTCTCGGCCGTGTCATCGAGAAAGTTCTTCAGATTTCCTTCATACACGTGAAATCCCATGTTGAAGGCTAGGAACCGCAGGAGAAGTTCCGCATCGACCATTCGGCGATCGGGCTTGGGCTTCCGTAGCAACCAACGTAGCGCCGGACTTGATCCTGAATGGCTGTCGATGAACTCCATAAAGTCGCCAGGCACAAGCGCTTGTCGGAGTTCTTGCGCAGACAATTTGAGACTGCCTGAGTTCAGGCGATAGAAGATCGTATACAGGAAGTCCTGACTGTGCCACTTGCGCAGCAGTACAGCCCTGATGGTGGCATTCTCAAATCTGGTTGCGTCGGCCGGAAATTTCTCCTCCATGCGCTCGTAAGTAAGGCCATTAAGCTTCGCATTTTCTTTCAGTCCGGCCAGGCGAAGTTTCTCGCCTTGCCATTTAACGTCTCTCGGGTCCTCTAGATCGGCGCAGAATTGACGGAGGGAAAGAAGGCGCTGCTTACCGTCAATAACGAGGAACTTTCCAGGATTCTTGGCGTCCTCAGCGAGAACAATCTGAGGAACCGGGAAGCGCTGAACGAGTGACTCGATATATTTGGACTTGGCGACACGGGTCCAGGCGTCGCGACGCTGAAAGCTTGGATTCAGGTCAATGCGACCCTTGCGCATTTGGCTGACTACGGTCTCGACGGTCCAATCGACGGTCGTTGTAGCAGCCTCGTCATCCTCCCACGGCAACAGATCGCCTTCGTCTTCAGCGGAGCTGTCGTCGTCCCAGTCGGTTGCGTCGTTCATGGGACGATCTTAGGGCGTGTGGGGGCCCCGGAACACCGATTCTTCCTGGCCCGGCCAAGCAAGCGTGACACCGACTCGCTGGCACAGGACGACCCACCTTGGCTCGGACGGTTCCCGTTCCACCCACAGGACAGCCGACACCTCTGGTGCGCGCTCCCGGAGCTGGTCTTGGTAGTCGAGGACTTGGCCAAGTCCAGCGCGAAGTTGGCGGGCCTCGTTGGCGGATGTGAGCGATTTGACCTCACACACGGTCAAACGGCCCTCGATATCCCGCCATGCGAGATCGAAGTCGGGGTCGGATACATCGGGAGACAGGGCAACGTACCCGCGCTGCTGTGCTTCCGCGGCTAGCAGGTTTTGCAGCCTGCGGTGCGCGGACAAGTTACGCCCCACCAGGTCGGGGTCTGATGCACTGGGTGTAACGGGAGCCGGCGCGACGTTCTCGTCCGGGGCTGCGTAGTCTTGCCCGACCTTGACTTCGGGCGTGGTGATGGTGGCCTTGACCGGTACCAGGTGGAAGCGGATGACCTTGCGCAGAGCGCCACCGCCGGTGGCCGGTGCCTGGTCCTCCGTGTATGGCTCGTCGGGGTTGAGCGTCCACTCCCCGAGGTAGCGCACTGTCCCGCGGGCGCCGTCGAACAGCCGCAGTCGCTTCCCGGTCTCTCTGTGGTCCAGGATCGCCTTGTTGCCCCGGATCATCTTCTGGTCACCGGTCTGGCCTTCACCGGTGTAGTGGAAGGTGCCGTCTTCGTTCCACGTGTCGTAGTAGCCGTGCTGGTGACCAGAACTCGGCGCGGTGAAGATTAGAACGTTGTCCGTAGTGCCGCAGGGAGAGATGCCGTTCTGGGTGCTTCCCCCGAACTTCGCGTGCAGATCGACCCTGCGGATCTCGTCGCCCGGCTCAAGGTCCCACTCTGGGTCCGCGCCCTCCGAGGCCTGGATGGCCTCGCGTACGGCCTGCCACTGCTCATCTGTCAACCGGTGAGGGCTGCCGGCAAACGGTTGACGGAGGATGGTCGCGTCACTCATGCGTGGGTCGTCGACGAGCCGTTGCTTCGGGACCCGCAGGTCCAGCCACTTGTCGACCACCAGCGGGACGAAGTGCCTAGGCCCGGGGTCCTCGGTCCAATACCGCAGATCAGGTTGCCCGTACTCGGCAGCTCCAGTGAAGCGCCCGTAGGCCACCACGCCGGCATTCGGACCGCCCACCCACAACACGAACTCGTCGTCGGCCGCCACTTCCCTCACGTAGCGAACGACGGTCCACGAGGTCAGGAGGTGACCGTCACGGCGGTGCCCGTCAAGGTCGAACTTCTTCGGGTTGCAGCTCAGAAGCCAGGTAGACACGTACCCCCCAGGGCGACTCTGTTGGTGGGAGCACTCTAGGCTGCGGCACTGACATGGGCTCCAGATGAGCACCGCGCACTATCACTCCTGGTGGGGCACCGCTGATCGGGAGGCCCCCCAGCGCTGACCGCCCATGGCCAACGCACCGCTCGCGTCACTCCAAGGGGGCAGTTCCTCAGCCCTGCTAAGACATTCCGCCGAGGGCGTGTGCATGCTGGAAGCGTGTACAGAGGTGTACGGCTGGAAAGGTGCACGCTACCCTCAAACTTCTGCCTGGCAGGCAGGGGATCGTTTGGAGGGGGGCCAAGCATGCCGGTACCTGCGTTGAATAGTTCGACTGGGACTCTACCTCTCGGGCGCTACGAGTGCACCGAGGCGGAAATACGAGAGACTTTTGTCGAGCACCACGACTTTGCGTCTTCTATTACGCGAGCGAACATCTGGAATGACTGGGAGACGGCTCGCGAGGTTGTCGCATCAATAATCACAATTCATTCAGTCTGGGTGGCGGGTAGCTTCACAACCTCCAAGATTGACCCGGGAGACATGGATGTCGTGTTTCTCGTAAACGGATCAGAATTCGATGCGCTGAACCCTCAGGAGCAGGCGATTATCGCCCTGTTTGGGACTGGGAGCTCAGGAGCCCGTCAGCATGGGCTCCAGTTGGATTCTTACATGATTCCATGGCATTGTTTCCCGGAACCAAACCCGGGCAGGGACCCTTTGCAATCTAACTATTACATTGCCAGGGGGTACTGGGACGATTTTTGGCTTCGTTCCCGGAGTGGCCCCAAAGGTAGCCCTCCAACCCGTCAAGACGCTTTCCCTAAGCGCGGCTACTTGGAGGTGAAGTTCCGTGACTACTCCTGACCAGCGAGCCGCAGCGTTGAGAGCGCGGCTGGCTAAGGCGAGTTTGGATGCGCCTCGCGACAGTGCCGAGCTCGCCAGTATCAGCACTCAGGCGATGCTCCGGGATGCGGGGTACCCACTCACCGAGCAGCGTTCCCAGTTGGATGTACGACTCCACGGTCGTGCCGTCCCGGGACACGATGTCCCCGTCCGTCAGGCTACGTCGATCTTGGGAACTCTTCAGGAAGCGGTGTCGGCCTGCGGCCAGGCTGTTGCAAAGAAGGCGACAGCTGCGGGATCGATCCACTCCGCCATCTTGGACGCCACTGAGCTGCGCTTCTCCCCGGCTCTTGGTTTCGGGTCCGTAGTGTTTCACCTAGGTGGCGCGTCAGAACAAATCACAGGGGATGAGATTCCAGAGACTACGGGAACAGAGACACTTCTCGATCTTGTTTTCTGTACACTCTTCAAGCTCATCGACGTCGCGCAAAATGATGATCCGGCTAAATCGTCGCCGGTGGAAAATTTGCGACTTCTCGGCCCGCGCACAGCAAAACACCTAAACGACCTCGCCAAAGAGGTCACCGACAGTGAAATCGATATAGATCTCGCCTGGCGCAGTCGCACGGAAAGTTCAAGAACTACATTGGGACGCCGAGGCGCACTCGCTCTTAGGGACGCCATTGAGCGAACTAGAGAAGAAGTGACGATTCAGAGGATCAGGGGGACATTGTCCACCGTAAGCACTCTGGTTCACCCTCAGCTTCTGGCCGATGATGGGCAGCGAATCAATCTCGCTGTCACGCCGGAGGCTGCCGCCCATCTTGGCGCGTACTACAATAAACGAGTTGAAGTGCAGGTAGAGCAAGCACGCAATTGGAATATCACTACCGGTCGCGAGACCTATACCTACAAGCTGCTCAGGATCGATCATCTGGCCGGCCAAGCGGATGTAGCAGATCAGCAGGTGATTCCAGATCCTCATACGTCGTGATCGGTACAGCACGGCCGGCGGAGTCTCAAAGACCGGGATCAAGGCGACGGGCGCCGGCCGATGGTGTGGCCGGCGCCCGTGTACAAGGTTTGAAGTCTGACCTCATTCTTATCAGGTCGATCACAGGGAGCTGCGGACGTCGATCAACTCACCTGGGGGCCTCCGCTGCTCGTCAGCCAAGGTGCGGTGCTGACCGCTCATGTACGGGCCCGTCGATGTCAGTAGTCCACGGCCCCCTTAACAAGACGAGGAACGCAGCTCACTCCCATTCCCGCTGGTCACGCCTGGCGGCGACGATCTTTTTCTGTGCTGCGTCTAGCCGCTTGAAGGTCGGGGACGACACGGGCTCGTTCCCGCCCGGAACGCTCGCCATGTCGAGACGTCCGTCGTCGATAGCGGCGAGGGCGCGGAGATCCGCCCGCTCCCCAGCAGCGTTTCCGTCGCGACAGACGATCACCGCTATCTCTTTTGCATCGCAGTGCTCGTTGTCGCAGTAGAGCTCCACGCGTCCATTGTCGTGGTCGTTGTCATGCTCGGAGCGTGTGGCCGAGTGTCCTCCACAGAAGTAGCACTGGAAGCGCGTTGCCCTTGCGCCCCTAGAGATCCTGGGTTGAGCGTGACGCACCCAGGGCGTGGTGCCTGCCTCCCACTGGTCCGGCTCCATACACGTGCTCCTCGTAGTTGTTGTCACGATCAACGTGCAGCGTAAGGTGCTGGCGCGGTGGAGGCAGCCGGTCAGGTGACCACGCGGCCGGCGGAGCGGCTTTGGGCTGGAGCTGCTTTGGGGCGAGTGATCATGGCCCCGTAAGCTTCCGGCGAGTCGGGCAGTCTGTTGACCTGCCCGTTAAAGCACGACGTTGGGGCCATGATCTTAGAGGCTCGCCCCAAAGTGGCTGCCTAAAGCCGTGGAGCCGACCGCCCCAGCCACGACGTGGTTCTGACCTCGCGTCGCCCTCTCACCCAGCCCCCGGCCTGGTCTTCGCCCCCTTGTGGGCGCGGTCGGTCGCCGGCGCGCGGCCCCGGTGACGAAGGCAAGGAGGGGCGGCGCGGCGGCGACCGACCGGCGCCGCCGCGCTGTGCGCGGCACCTTCGATCTCCGATCGGACTGCTTGCAGTTCCAAGAGGCCGGGCGCGCGAGCGAGCGCAGCGAGCCTTGATGAAGTAGAGAAAGTCTTACCGCGCTCTGCTCACAGGGCGAATGGCTTGTACGACAGGGCTCGATCAACGATCTTGGCGGCTGTCAGCTCCGGGTCGGAGTCCCAGAAAATGTAGTCGCTGATGTGCGGGCAACCCGTGCCGCGTTCGAGGGCCGCGATCATGGTGTCGCCCTCGGCCTCGTCCGCGTAGGTGGCGGCCATGAGTCGCTGCACGAGATGGATGGCTTGCTCGCGGCTCATGCAGCTCGGCTGCCGGGCTTCTGGCCGTGCTCCAGGTACACCAGGACCGCATCTTCCCGAGCCTCTGCCGCTGCAAGGATGCGTCGGGCCAACCGTGGGATGGTGCGCTCGGCGATCTGGTCCAGGGCGACGAACTCGAAGCCTTTCAGCTCGTCGGCCTGTAGCTCGATGCCGGCCAAGTGCTCTCGGCTGAGCTGGCCGCCGTCGAAGAGGTACAGCACCTTGTCGCCCTCGGCCTCGTTCGGGGCCCAGTCGACCGCGAGGAGGCGACCGATGGGCGGAGTGATCCCCAGTTCCTCCCGGACCTCGCGCACGGCAGCGTGAAGGGGGGATTCGCCGGCCTCGACGTACCCGCCGGGGATGTCCCAGTATTCCTTGTACGTGGGCTCCACCATGAGGACGCGGTCCGCGTCGCCAAAGAAAAGCGCACCCGCTGCCATGCGCGGATGCGCCATCTTCGCTTCGTGTGCGTTCGCTGCCATGCAGCCGAGGGTACCCAGCTCAGACGACGTGCAGCCTGTCGGCCAGGTCCGCCAGGTTCCGGCTCGGCCGGCCTCGCTGCCCTCGCACCCAGGCGAGCACAAGCTCTCGCGCCAGGTAGTGGCTCCGCACCTGTTCAGGCGCCCAGCGCTCCGCTTCAAGGACCTTCGCGAGCGCGTCATCCATCTGGTTGTAGGCGCTCAGCGCTCGCGCTACTTCGAGGTTGTGCCGTGTCCGGCGTTCCGTCGGCAGTCCTGCCGTGTCGATCCGCGGGCCGAGGTCGACGGCGACCTGCATATCGCCCAGCTCGGCGGCTGTGGCTACTCGGTGGATGGCGACGTTGGTCGGGCCGAAGGCGGTCCAGACGTGGTTGGCGTCGGTGCCGAGCCGGTGGGCTGCCCGTTCTGCTTCATCCAGGAACGTTCGCGTCGTGGCCCGGTCATCCGCACGGGCCGAGGCAATGGACCCGGCCAGGAACAGGGTTCCGTAGATGGACAGGAACTCGGGCGACGCCTCCGAGAGACCCGGACGCAGATACTCGCCGGCGTCCCCGACCAGCTGTACGGCCGCATCGAAGCGTCCATTGGACAGCAGGCAATGTGCGACGGAACGGAAGAGCGAGCCGGTCACCACAGCGTCACCCGACTGCTGTGCTGCGGCCAGTCCGCGGTCGGCTGCGATCCATGCCAGGTCGGTTTCGCCGAGCTTGGTGAGCACCATGGCCGCGCCCTGGTACGTCATGGCCATCAGCTTGTGGGCCTGTTCCCGTTGCTGCCCCTGGTATGCCTGGGCCGCAATGAGCGCGTCGGCCAGCAGCAGCGGCAGGCGGCGGGTCGCGAACCCGTAGCGGGAGTCCTGGTAGGCGTCCCAAACTTCGGCGACGTTGCTGCTCAGCTCGTCGAGCGATGTCGGTTCGCCCTCGGTGGTGACACCCAGGAGCGGTGTCAGCTGGCGGTAGTTCATAAGGGCCGAGCGGAGTGCCGGCACTGTGCGGGTGCCGCTGTCCGGCGTCCATTCCAAGAGGGTCGGTTCGGCCAACAGGTCGCCGAGCGTGACGTCCAGGGCGTCGGCAAGCGACTTGATGACCGAGAGCCTGTCCAGCTCGATCCGGTTGTTCTCCGCCTTGCTCAGCCAGTCCACCGTGCGGCCGACGAGTCCGGCCAAGACCTCCTGGGAGATCCCCCGCCTGCGGCGGTACCAAGCGACTCGCTCACCGATCGTCAGGTTCGTCGTCATTCCTCGCATGGCTAGAGCGTCTTCCCATCTCCCTATGGGACCCCGGAGGAATTTTCCGGGGTAGTGCTGCGCCTCGCTCCTAGCGTCGTAGCCACCCCAAGAGGTTGCCAGGATGACGACGCGACGAAGGAGCCACGATGCCGCTGACCCCGGCCGAAGTGGTGGAACTGACCCGAGATCTGCGGGCACTTGCCGAGGAGGTGAACGTCATCGCATGCCGTGCCGACGAGTTGGTCAGTCGTCTTGCGGCTGCTTCCGGACCAGTTGCTCCAGCTGATCCATCCGCTCCGAGAGTCGGCGCACCTCGCGTCGTACATCAGACAGATACCCGGCGATCTCCTCGAACTCCGGGCTGTGCTTCGTCTGGCGAGGTTCCTCGGGGAGGGTGACGAAGCTGCCTTTGCCCTGGTGGGAGATCGCGTAGCCGTCTTCGCGGAGTCGTGAGATCGCCTGGCGGGCCACGGTTCGTGAGACGTCGTGCGTGTTCATCAGCTCGGTCTCGGACGGCAGCTTGGTGCCCGGTTCCAGTTCTCCCTGCCGGATGCGCCTCTTGAAGTCGTCGGCGATCTCCAGGTACTTCGCCCGCCCGGTGAACTCGGCCATAGCCCCTCTCAGTGCTTGTCGCACTAAGTGCAGCACATCGAACCGACAACAGTCGAGAAGCACTTGACGTACTAAGTACTTCAGGTGCACTCTCGTGACAGATCAACGTACTAAGTACGTCAAGTCGAACGCCTAGGAGCGCACTCATGCGTCAGATTCCCGTCGACACGTCCGCGGCCGCCGTGATGGTGGCTCAGCCCCCGCAGCCGAAGGTGAAGGACCGTCGTACCGGTGAGCGGGCGATGGACGCCGAGACCGGTGCCGCGCTGTCGACCGTGGACGTGATGTTCGCGGCCAACGGTGAGGTGGAGATCCTGTCGGTGACCGTCCCGGAGTCCGGCATCTCGGGCGACCTGATGATGGGCACCCCGGTCGCGCTGACCGGTCTGATCGCCCGGCCGTGGGAGAACGAGTTCAACGGCCAGAAGCGGCACGGCATCGCATTCCGCGCGGTCGCCGTCACGTCGCTTACCGCCGGCACCTCGGCCTCGAAGGCGGTCTGAGCCATGACGTGGCTGATCGTCGCCCTGGTGCTGGTCGTCGCCGCTGCGGGTCTCCTGCGGTGGCGGCGCCCCGCCTGGTACTGGCTGACCTTCGGGGTCACCCTCGCCGCGCTGCGGGTCCTGGTCCGCTACGGCTCGGTCATGGACGCCTGCGGCCTCACCGTCCCGGCCCCCCGCTGGCGCCTGACCATGGCTCGGATAGCCAACCGGCCCGTTCCCGGTCCTCGGGCCCCGCGCATCCTGCGGCTGCGCGTCACCCGGACCGGTCTGGTGTTACGGCTCAAGCTCCGGCCCGGTCAGGACGCCTTCGACGTGGCGGCCTCGTGTGATCGGCTGCGGCACTCGTTCGCCATGTACGGAGTCACCTCGCGTGAGCTGCGCTCAGGTGTGGTGGAACTGCGGATGACCGGCTACGACGTGCTCAAGCGCGTGCAGATGCCCGCCCTGGCCGAGACCCGGCCGATGCGGGTGCCGGTCGCCCTGCGCGAGGACGGGGCCGTGCACTACCGCGACTACCGTGCCGTGCCGCACGGGCTGGTCATCGGCGCCACGGAGTCCGGCAAGTCGGTCTATCAGCGCACCCTCGTCGCCGCGCTCGCCCCGCAGCGGGTCGCCCTGGTGGGGATCGACTGCAAGCAGGGAGTGGAGCTGTTCCCGCTGGCCCGCCGGTTCTCCGCGCTGGCCGACAACCCCGACACCGCGCTGAAGCTGCTGGAGGCGCTGGTGTCCCACATGCAAGACGTCTACCAGCTCATTCGCGCTGAGCAGCGGATCACCGCGGACGTGCCGGATGCGGAGATCGCCGCTGATATCTGGGATCTGCCTGAGGACCTGCGGCCGGTGCCGATCGTGGTCCTGGTCGACGAGGTCGCCGAACTTGCCCTCTTCGCCACCAAGGAGGACGAGAAGCGCAGGGACCGGATCATCACCGCGCTCGCCCGGCTCGCCCAGCTCGGCCGCGGCGCCGGCGTCTATCTGGAGGTCTGCGGGCAGCGCTTCGGCTCCGAACTTGGCAAGGGGATCACGATGCTCCGTGCCCAGCTCACCGGTCGCACCGCCCACCGGGTCAACGACGAAGCCTCGGCGAACATGGCCTTCGGTGACATTGCCCCGGACGCCGTGCTGGCCGCGATCTCGATTCCCACTGACACCCCCGGCGTCGCGGTCACCGGCGACTCGGCCGGCGGCTGGGCCCGCATCCGCGCCCCGCACAC
>MUMD01000089.1 GCA_002155895.1 Streptomyces rochei | reverse complement strand
GCGGGCGGCGGAGGAGGCGGCCGACGCGCTGGTCCGCGTCCCGCACGAGGTGTGCGGCGAGTGGACCCTCGACCTGGGCGGCGGCCGGCAGGTCCTGCTGGCCAACGTGGGCCCGGGGCACACCGGCCACGACCTCGCGGTGCTGGTGCCGGGCGAGGTGGAGGTCGTCTTCTGCGGGGATCTGGTCGAGGAGTCCGGCGAGCCGCAGGCCGGCCCCGACGCCGTACCGGCGCACTGGCCGGCCGCGCTGGACCGGCTGCTGGAGCTGGGGGGTGCGGACGCGCGGTACGTGCCCGGCCACGGCGCGGTGGTGGACGCGGCGTTCGTGCGGGCCCAACGGGACGCGCTGGCCGCGCGTTTCGGCGTGTCGCGTTGATCTCGGCGCGCCCGCTCCTCGTATCGTCATCAGAATGCGCCAGTACTCCGCCGACCTGACCCCTCCGTGGAAGAAATCGCAGCCGGTCCCGGAGGTTCCGGCCGACCCCGGTCTGGTGGTCGAGGAGCCCGGTACCGGGTTCTGCGGCGCGGTGGTCGGCTGCGAGGCCGGCACGGTGACCCTGGAGGACCGCTTCGGCAAGCACCGGGTCTTCCCGATGGAGCCGCGCGGCTTCCTGCTGGAGGGGCGGGTGGTGACGCTGGTGCGGCCGTCGTCCTCCGCTCCGGTGCGGCCCTCCCGTACGGCGTCGGGGTCGGTGGCGGTCCCGGGGGCCCGCGCGCGGGTGGCGCGCGCCGGGCGCATCTACGTCGAGGGGCGGCACGACGCCGAGCTGGTCGAGAAGGTCTGGGGCGACGACCTGCGCATCGAGGGCGTGGTGGTGGAGTACCTGGAGGGCGTCGACGACCTCCCGGCGATCGTCGCCGAATTCGCCCCGGGGCCGGACGCGCGGCTCGGTGTCCTGGTGGACCACCTGGTGCCGGGTTCGAAGGAGTGGCGGATCGCACAGGCGGTGACGAGCGAGCACGCACTGGTCGTGGGGCATCCCTACATCGACATCTGGGAGGCGGTGAAGCCGTCGTCGCTGGGGATCGAGGGCTGGCCCCGGGTGCCGCGCGGTCAGGACTGGAAGACGGGGGTGTGCCGGGCGCTGGGATGGCCGTCCGACAACACCGGGGCGGTGTGGCAGGCGATCCTGGCCCGGGTGGGTTCGTACAAGGACCTGGAGCCGGAGCTGCTGGGGCGGGTGGAGGAGCTGATCGACTTCGTGACGGCGTGAGGCGGCCCGAGCCCCCTCGGGCTTGAGGTGGTTCAGCCCCTGGTGAGGTGAAGCCAGACCCCCGGGCGTGAGGTGGTTCCGGCCCTTCCCGCCTGCGGGGAGCGGGGGTCCGGGAGCGGCGCCCCCCGGGGTGGGACGGGAAGAGGCGACCGGGGCGAGAACAGCCCGGTCAGTCCACCAGGTCCCGCACCACCGCGTCCGCCAGCAGCCGCCCGCGCAGGGTCAGCACGGCTCGGCCGTCCTCGTAGGGTCCCGCCTGCAGCAGCCCCTCCGACAGCGCCCGGCGCGACGCCGCGAGCCCCGCCTCCCGCAGCAGGGACAGCGGGACGCCCTCCCGCAGCCGCAGCTCCAGCAGGACACGCTCCACCCGGCGGTCCTCCTCCGTCAGGACCTCGCGTCCGGCACCCGGCGACCTGCCCGCCGCGAGCGCGCCCGCGTACGCCCCCGGGTGCTTGACGTTCCACCAGCGCACCCCGCCGACGTGGGAGTGGGCTCCCGGCCCCGCGCCCCACCAGTCGGCGCCCCGCCAGTACAGCTCGTTGTGCAGGCAGCGCCCGGCGTCGGAGGTGGCCCAGTTGGACACCTCGTACCAGTCGAAGCCCGCCGCCGACAGGGTCTCCTCGGCGATCAGGTACCGGTCGGCGTGGACGTCGTCGTCGGTCATGGGGACCTCGCCGCGCCGGATGCGGCGGGCGAGCTGGGTGCCCTCCTCGACGATCAGGGCGTACGCCGAGACGTGGTCGGGTCCGGCGCCGAGGGCCGCGTCCAGGGAGGCGCGCCAGTCGTCGTCGCTCTCGCCGGGGGTGCCGTAGATCAGGTCCAGGTTGACGTGGTCGAAGCCGGCCGCGCGGGCCTCGGCGACGCAGGCCTCGGGGCGGCCGGGGGTGTGGGTGCGGTCCAGGATCTTCAGGACGTGCTGCTCGGCGCTCTGCATGCCGAAGGAGATCCGGTTGAAGCCGCCCTCGCGGAGGGTGGCGAGGTAGGCCGGGTCGACCGACTCCGGGTTGGCCTCCGTCGTGATCTCCGCGTCGGGCGCGAGGCCGAACTCGTCGCGGATCGCGTGCAGCATCCGCACCAGGTCGCCGGCGGCCAGGAGGGTGGGCGTACCGCCGCCCACGAAGACCGTGCGGACCTCGCGGGGATCGTCGCCGAGCACCTTGCGGGCGAGGCGGATCTCGTCGGTCAGCGTCTCGGCGTAGTTGTCGCGGGAGGCGAGGACGCCGCCGGTACCGCGTAGCTCGGTCGCGGTGTAGGTGTTGAAGTCGCAGTAGCCGCAGCGGGTCGCGCAGTACGGGACGTGCAGGTAGAAGCCGAGGGGGCGGTCGGCGGCGCCGGCGAGCGCGGACGCCGGGAGGGCGCCGTCGGCGGGGACGGGCTCGCCGTCGGGGAGTGCGGAGGGCATGCGTTCCATTGTCCCGTACGGCCGCCGTTGCTCGGTTGCCCGCCGGGCTCGGCTCCTCGCCTACTCGGCCTGGAGGACCAGCAGCGCCAGGTCGTCCTCCGGGGGCCGCGCCCCGAACTCGTGCACCAGCCGCCTGATCCGCTCGGCCACCAGCCCGGCGTCCAGGCCCGCGCACCCGGCGAGCGCCGTCGCCAGCCCGTCCCCGTCGTCGAACTGGCGGGAGCCGCTGCGCCGCTCGGTGACCCCGTCCGTGACGCACAGGAGGGTGTCGCCGGAGCACAGCTCGAAGGTCTCGCTGGTGTACGTCGCGTCCTCGACCACGCCGAGCAGGGTCTGCGGCTCGGCGACCGCGCGGACGGTGCCGTCGGGGCCGAGGAGGAGGGGCAGCGGGTGCCCGGCGGAGGCGAGGGTGCAGCGGACGCCGCCCGCGTGGGGAACCAGTTCGCCGTAGAGGAGGGACAGGAAGCGGGTCTGGGGTCCGTCGCCCGGGGCAACCGGTGGGCCGCCCGCGGCGACCAGGGCGCGTGCGGCGGCGTCGGCGGCCTCGGTGGCGTCGTCCAGGAGGAGCTGGTTGAGGCGGTCGAGGACGTCGGGGACGCCGTACTCCTCGCGGGCCAGCAGCCGCAGCCAGGGCCGGGCGAGCCCGATGACGACGGCGGCCTCGGGACCCTTGCCCTGGACGTCGCCGACGGCGAAGCACCAGCGGCCGTCGCCGGCCGGGAAGAGGTCGTAGAAGTCGCCGCTGGGGCCGCCCTTGTCGCACGGTTCGTAGACGAGGGCGCTGCGCACGCCGGGGATCTCGGCGACGGCGCCGGGCAGCAGCCCGCGCTGGAGGACGGCGCTGATGGTGGCCTGGCGGGCGTACTGCCGGGCGGCGCCGATGGCGAGCGCGACCCGGCGGCTGAGGTCCTCGACGAGGCCGGTGATCTCGTCCGGGAAGCCGGCGGTGCCGGACCGCCCGATGACCAGGGTGCCGAGGGGGCGTCCGCCGGCGACCAGCCGGTAGGCGAGGGCGACGCCGTGGGCGCCGTCCGGGCCGAGCGCGTCACCGGGCCAGGGGTGGGCGACGGGGCCGGAGCGCCACGGGTCGCGCGGGCGGGGCGGGTCCTTCTCCAGGGCGCGGCGCAGCTCCTCGATGTGGCTCTCGCCGGCGTGCCAGACGCGGGCCAGCCGCGCGCCCACCACCGCGCCGGGGGCGTCGCTCCAGGCTCCCCGGCCCAGGGACTCGTCCTCCAGCCACACCGCGCACCAGTCGGCGAGCCGCGGCACGATCAGCTGGCCGGTGAGGGAGGCGACCAGGTCCTCGTCGAGCTGTCCGGCCAGCAGGTCGGAGGCCTCGGCGAGGAAGGACAGGGCGCCGCGGCCCAGCCACTCGCGGTCGCGGCCGCGCCGGCCGGTGCCGGCCTCCCGTTCCGGCGGCGGCCCGGCCGGGGGCCCGGAGAAGCGCGGGTCGCGTTCCGCCCCGTACGCCTCGATCCGCGCGGCGGTCCGCACCATGTCCGCCCCGTCCACCACGTCCGCCGCACTCACCACGCCCGCCGCGCCGGCCGCACTCACCACGCCCGCCGCGTCCGCCGCCTCGGTCACCCCGGCGGCCTCCGGCGTCTCCCCCGTCTCGGCGCCCGCGGCACGCAGCCGCGCCCAGACGGTCTTGGTGCCCGGTCGGTAGGTGATGCCCCAGGACTCCGCGAGCGCGGCGACGAGCCGCAGGCCGCGGCCGTACTCGGGGATCTCGTGCGGAGTCTCCTGGTCACCGCTCCTCGGCGCCCGGGAGGGGTGGTGGTCCGTGGCCTCGACGACGAGGGTGCCCGTCTCCTCCAGGCGGCAGACCACCTCGACATCGGTGCCGGCGTGCACCACGGCGTTGGTGACCAGCTCGCTGACCACCACCAGGGCGTCGGCGGCCAGGTGCTCGGTCCAGTGCCGGGTGCCCGGCAGGCCGAGCGCCGACCAGTCGGTCAGCGCGGCCCGCACCATCTCACGGGCCGCGCCCGGCGCCAGGGAGCTGCCCAGCAGCGTCACGTGCGCCCGCGCGCACTCCCGGGCGGAGACGCCGGCCGGGTGCGCGGGCGCACCGGTGGCGCGGGAGACGGTCTCCCGTTGCGTCGGAATGGCCCCCATGGACGGCTCCCCGGGCAGTGCGTGCGCATACTTCGCAGTCAATGCCGACAGAGTGACAGACCGACCCCGCCCGTAAGCGCGGAGTTACCGAAGTGGGCCGCCATGGGTGAGATCCGTGGTAGGCGAATGCTCGAAGTGGGCCGGAATCCGGACAGTTCCGGGCATCCGCCGCACGGATCACGACACGCGCCCGGGTCACGCCTCGCGCGAGCCCTCGTACATCTCCTCGATCAGGTGCTTGTACTCCCGCTCCACCACGGGCCGCTTCAGCTTCAGGCTCGGCGTGATCTCGCCGTGCTCGACGTCGAGGTCGCGGGGCAGCAGACGGAACTTCTTGATGGTCTGCCAGCGCTGCAGGCCCTCGTTGAGCTGCCGCACGTAGCCGTCGACCATCTCGACGGTCGCCCGGGCCGCGACGATCTCCGCGTACGGCTTGCCCTCCAGGCCGTTCTCCTTGGCCCACTCGGTGATCGCGATCTCGTCGAGGGCGATGAGCGCGGTGCAGAAGTTCCGGTCGGCGCCGTGGACCAGGATGTTGGAGACGTAGGGGCAGACCGCCTTGAACTGGCCCTCGACCTCGGCCGGCGCGATGTACTTGCCGCCCGACGTCTTGATGAGGTCCTTCTTGCGGTCGGTGATGCGCAGATAGCCGTCGGGCGAGAGTTCGCCGATGTCGCCGGTGTGGAACCAGCCGTCGGACTCCAGGACCTCGGCGGTCTTCTCGGGCAGCTTGTGGTAGCCCTCCATGATGCCGGGCCCGCGCAGCAGGATCTCGCCGTCGTCGGCGATGCGCACCTCGGTGCCGGGCAGCGGCTTGCCGACCGTGCCGGTGCGGTAGGCCTCGCCGGGGTTGACGAAGGAGGCGGCGGAGGACTCGGTGAGGCCGTAGCCCTCCAGGATGTGGATGCCGGCGCCGGCGAAGAAGTAGCCGATGTCGGGGGCGAGGGCGGCCGACCCGGAGACGCAGGCGCGCAGGTTGCCGCCGAAGGCCTCGCGGATCTTGGCGTAGACGAGCTTGTCGGCGACGGCGTGCTTGGTGCGCAGGCCGGCGGGGGCGCTCGCGGTGCCGGTGCGCTTGAAGTTGTCCTGGGTGACCTTGGCGTACTCGCGGGCGACGCCGGCGGCCCACTGGAAGATCTTGTACTTGGCCCCGCCGCCCGCGCGGGCCTTGGCGGCGACGCCGTTGTAGACCTTCTCGAAGATGCGGGGCACGGCCGCCATGTAGGTCGGCCGGACCACCGGAAGGTTCTCGATGATCTTGTCGACCCGGCCGTCGACGGCGGTGACGTGACCGGCCTCGATCTGCCCGGAGGTCAGCACCTTGCCGAAGACGTGCGCGAGCGGCAGCCACAGGTACTGGATGTCGTCCTTGGTGACCAGGCCGGTCGCCGCGATCGCCTTCGCCATGTACGACCAGTTGTCGTGCGGGAGGCGGACCCCCTTGGGCCGGCCGGTGGTGCCGGAGGTGTAGATGAGGGTGGCGAGCTGGTCCTTGGTGAGCGCGCCGACCCGCTTCTCGACCAGCTCGGGGTCCTGTTCGAGACGGGCGGCGCCCCGGCGCTCCAGCTCGTCGAGGGTGAGGACCCAGTCCTCGGAGGTGTCGGCGCCGGCCGCGTCGATCACCACGACATGGGTGAGGTCGGGCAGCTCGGCCCGCTTCTCCCGGGCCTTGGCCAGCTGGGCGGCGTCCTCGGCGATCAGCACCCGGCTCTCGGAGTCGGAGAGGATGTACGCCGACTCGTCCGCGTTGGTCTGCGGGTAGACGGTGGTCGTCGCGGCGCCGGCGCACATGATGCCGAGGTCGGCCAGGATCCACTCGATCCGGGTGGCGGAGGCCAGGGCCACGCGCTGCTCGGGCTGCACGCCCAGTTCGATCAGGCCGGCCGCGATGGCGTGGACGCGCCGGGCGGCCTGCGCCCAGGTCAGCGACTTCCAGTCGTCCGGGCCCTCACCCGAGGCCGACGGCACCGGGTAGCGGTAGGCCTCGGCGTCCGGCGTGGCCGCCACCCGCTCCAGGAAGAGTCCCGCCACGGAGGGCGGACGGTTCTCGATCAGGGTCTGTGTGTCGCTCACGACATCCTCCGTGGGCCCGCGACGGTGCGGCTTGCTCAGGTGCGGCTGGATTTCACTCTCGGGCGGTGGTCGGGCAGGGGCTCGGACAGTTGCCCGATCACTTGTTTAACTCACGAGTAACTACGGGGCAGGCATCAGAGTAGAGGGCGAGTGGCCTCGGCGTAAGAGTCCGCACCCTGTCACTTCCTACAGATGCCCGCCCGTGACATGCGAAGGGACCCGCCGCAGATGCGTGCGGCGGGTCCCTTCGTGACCGTTTTGCCCGGACTCGGCGGGCGGCGGATGCGGTGGGCGGCTACTTCTTGGCCTTGCCCGACCCCGCGCTGTCATCACTCGACAGCACCGCGATGAAGGCTTCCTGCGGAACCTCCACGGAACCCACCATCTTCATCCGCTTCTTGCCTTCCTTCTGCTTCTCCAGCAGCTTCCGCTTGCGGGAGATGTCACCGCCGTAGCACTTGGCGAGGACGTCCTTGCGGATGGCGCGGATGGTCTCGCGGGCGATGACCCGGGAGCCGATGGCGGCCTGGACCGGCACCTCGAACGCCTGCCTGGGGATCAGCTCCTTGAGCTTGGCGACGAGCCGGACGCCGTACGCGTACGCCTGGTCCTTGTGGGTGATCGCCGAGAAGGCGTCCACCTTGTCGCCGTGCAGCAGGATGTCCACCTTGACCAGGCTGGAGGTCTGCTCGCCGGTGGGCTCGTAGTCGAGGGAGGCGTAGCCGCGGGTCTTGGACTTCAGCTGGTCGAAGAAGTCGAAGACGATCTCCGCGAGCGGGAGGGTGTAGCGGATCTCCACCCGGTCCTCGGAGAGGTAGTCCATGCCGAGCAGGGTGCCGCGCCGGGTCTGGCACAGCTCCATGATGGCTCCGATGAACTCGGTCGGCGCCAGGATCGTGGCGCGCACGACCGGCTCGTAGACCTCGTTGATCTTCCCCTCGGGGAACTCGCTCGGGTTGGTGACGGTGTGCTCGGTGCCGTCCTCCATGACCACCCGGTAGACCACGTTGGGCGCGGTGGCGATCAGGTCGAGGCCGAACTCGCGCTCCAGCCGCTCGCGGATCACGTCGAGGTGGAGCAGGCCGAGGAAGCCGACGCGGAAGCCGAAGCCGAGGGCGGCGGAGGTCTCCGGCTCGTAGACCAGCGCGGCGTCGTTGAGCTGGAGCTTGTCCAGGGCCTCGCGCAGCAGCGGGTAGTCGGAGCCGTCCAGCGGGTAGAGGCCGGAGAAGACCATGGGCCGCGGGTCCTTGTAGCCGCCCAGCGCCTCCTCGGCACCCTTGTGCTGGCTGGTGACGGTGTCACCGACCTTGGACTGGCGGACGTCCTTCACGCCGGTGATCAGGTAGCCCACCTCGCCGACGCCGAGACCGTCGGCGGCGAGCATCTCCGGCGAGTTGGTGCCGATCTCCAGCAGCTCGTGCGTGGCGCCGGTGGACATCATCCGGATGCGCTCGCGCTTGTTGAGCTGGCCGTCGATGACACGGACGTACGTCACGACGCCCCGGTACGAGTCGTAGACCGAGTCGAAGATCATCGCGCGGGCGGGGGCGTCCTTGACGCCGACCGGGGCGGGGATCTCGGCGACGACCTTGTCCAGCAGCGCGTCGACGCCGAGGCCGGTCTTGGCGGAGACCTTCAGCACGTCGTCGGGCTCGCAGCCGACCAGGTTGGCCAGCTCCTCGGAGAACTTCTCGGGCTGCGCGGCCGGCAGGTCGATCTTGTTCAGCACGGGGATGATCGTGAGGTCGTTCTCCATCGCCAGGTACAGGTTGGCGAGGGTCTGGGCCTCGATGCCCTGGGCGGCGTCGACGAGGAGGATGGTGCCCTCGCAGGCCGCCAGCGACCGCGAGACCTCGTAGGTGAAGTCGACGTGCCCCGGGGTGTCGATCATGTTGAGGATGTGCGTGTTGCCCTCGTCGTGGGACGGGGCCCACGGCAGTCGCACCGCCTGGGACTTGATCGTGATGCCGCGCTCGCGCTCGATGTCCATGCGGTCGAGGTACTGGGCGCGCATCTGCCGCTGCTCGACCACACCGGTCAGCTGGAGCATCCGGTCGGCGAGCGTGGACTTGCCGTGGTCGATGTGCGCGATGATGCAGAAGTTGCGGATCAGAGCCGGGTCGGTACGGCTCGGCTCGGGCACATGGCTAGGGATCGCGGGCACGCAGGGTCCTGATTCTTGAGGCGTCCGCAGTGTCTGCGGTCTCGGGTCGGATCTATACGTAGCTTCCATCGTCCCACGGGTGGGGCGCCGGGACGGTTCTGGGAGGGGTCGCGGGCGGGGTCCGGTCGTCCGCGGGGCCGTCCGCGGGGCCGCGTTTTGGGCGGCTCACCCGCCGCTGGTAACGTGGGGGGCTGTGTCTCATGCCCTCTCAGCACGAGGCACTCCTTCAAGAAATCATCGGCACGGGACCTTCGCGGCCTCGTGCCTGAACCTGCAAAGGCTCATTCGTGGCGAACATCAAGTCCCAGATCAAGCGGAACAAGACCAACGAGAAGGCCCGGCTGCGCAACAAGGCCGTCAAGTCCTCTCTGAAGACCGCGATCCGCAAGGCTCGTGAGGCCGCTGCCGCGGGCGACGTCGAGAAGGCCACCGAGTACCAGCGCGTTGCTGCGCGCCAGCTCGACAAGGCCGTCTCCAAGGGCGTCATCCACAAGAACCAGGCCGCCAACAAGAAGTCGGCCCTGGCTCAGAAGGTCGGCGCCCTCAAGGGCTGAACCCCTTATCTGGTCTGATCGCCGGAAGGACCCAGGGCGGGCCCTCTCTCATCCGCCCCCGTCCGGCACCCAGGATTCATGCGCGGCCTGCGTTCGCCACGCGGGCATGGATCCGAGAGCTTGATCCGAAGGCCCCGGTGGCCGTCCTTCCCCAGGACGGCGCCGGGGCCTTCGGTGTGCCGGGACGGTGCCGACGGCTCCGGTGCGGGAGCGGGGCCGCCCGTGACGGAGCGGGGCCAACACCCGTACCTGAGCAGGGCCGCCCGTGACGGAGCAGGGCCACCCGTACCGGAGCAGGGCCGCCCGTACCGGAGTGGGACCGTCCGTACCAGGAGTCAGGTCCGCCCGCGTGAGCGCGCCGCCCGCGCGATGGTCACCACGCACTTCTCCAGGGCGTACTCGGGGTCGTCGCTGCCGCCCTTCACCCCCGCGTCCGCCTCGGCCACCGCGCGCAGGGCCACCGAGACGCCGTCCGGGGTCCAGCCGCGCATCTGCTGCCGGACGCGGTCGATCTTCCACGGCGGCATGCCCAGCTCGCGGGCGAGGTCGGCGGGGCGTCCGCCGCGGGCGGAGGAGAGCTTGCCGATGGCCCGTACGCCCTGGGCGAGCGCGCTGGTGATCAGCACGGGTGCCACTCCGGTCGCCAGGGACCAGCGCAGCGCCTCCAGGGCTTCGGCCGCGCGTCCCTCGACCGCCCGGTCGGCGACCGTGAAGCTGGAGGCCTCGGCCCGTCCGGTGTAGTACCGCCCGACGATCGCCTCGTCGATCGTCCCCTCGATGTCGGCGGTCAGCTGGGAGACCGCCGAGGCCAGCTCCCGCAGGTCGCTGCCGATCGCGTCGACCAGGGCCTGGCACGCCTCGGGGGTGGCCGACCGCCCGGCGGTGCGGAACTCCGCCCGCACGAAGGCCAGCCGGTCGGCGGGCTTGGTCATCTTGGCGCACGCCACCTCGCGTGCTCCCGCCTTGCGGGCGGCGTCCAGCAGGCCCTTGCCCTTGGCTCCGCCCGCGTGCAGCAGGACGAGGGTGATCTCCTCGGCCGGCGCGCCGAGGTACGCCTTGACGTCCTTGATCGTGTCCGCCGACAGGTCCTGCGCGTTGCGTACGACCACGACCTTGCGCTCGGCGAAGAGCGAGGGGCTGGTCAGCTCGGCGAGGGTGCCGGGCTGGAGCTGGTCGGGGGTCAGGTCGCGCACGTCCGTGTCGGCGTCGGCGGCCTTCGCGGCGGCCACCACCTCCTGCACCGCGCGGTCCAGCAGGAGGTCCTCCTGGCCCACGGCGAGGGTCACCGGGGCGAGAGGGTCGTCGTTCGCAGTCTTCCTGGCCATCGCGACAAGCATCGCACGCACCACTGACAACCACGGCGTGCCCTGCGGCCCACCTCGGCGCGGCCCACGGCCGGCCCGGGCGTGCCCTTACGGCTCCTCGCGCCAGCCCTCCCACTCCCCCGCGAACTCGTCCAGCTCGCCGGGGTCCAGCCGCTCCTCCTCGTCGCGCACCACGACGAGCCACTGGGCGTCCTCGGCGTCGTCCTCGCCGGCCAGCGCGTCCCGGACCAACCGGGGTTCCTCGTCGAGGCCGAAGCGCTCCCCGAGCGCCTGGGCCGCCTCCTCGGCGGCGTCGCGGTCGGGCAGCACCAGCACGTGTCTCACATCGCTCACGGGTGCCATTGTCGGACACCGCGCGGCAGCCCCGGCGGGTGGTCCCGGGAGGTCA
Organism: Streptomyces rochei; assembly: GCA_002155895.1. Taxonomy (GTDB): domain Bacteria; phylum Actinomycetota; class Actinomycetes; order Streptomycetales; family Streptomycetaceae; genus Streptomyces; species Streptomyces rochei. The sequence goes on along the minus strand of MUMD01000089.1, from coordinate 5,579 downwards.
GCCCTTGGGCACGATCTGCACGTCGAGGTCGATGCGGATGCTGGGGCCGACCACGGCGATGCCCCGCGCCAGCATCGTCTGCCAGCTGACCGTGAAGTCGTCGCGGTGCAGCTCGGTGGTGGCCCGGCAGGCCGCCCGCGTCTCGCCCTCCATGCCGTTGCCGAGGCCGAGGTACTCGGTGTCCAGCGTGACCGTGCGGGTGACACCGTGCAGCGACAGCGCTCCGGTCACGGCCCAGCGGTTGCCGCCCCGGTGGGTGAACTTGTCGCTGTAGAACTCCAGCGTCGGGAACCGCCGCACGTCCAGGAAGTCCGCGGACCGCAGGTGGTCGTCGCGCATCCGCACGTTGGTGTCGATGGACGCCGCGTCGATCACCACGTGCATCGCCGAGTGGTCCATGTCGTCGGCGATCCGCACCGCGCCGGCGAACGCGTTGAAGCGGCCGTGGATGCGGGCCAGGCCGATGTGCCGTGCGGTGAACGCGATCGAGGAGTGCGTGGGCTCGATCTCCCAGTCGCCCGGCGCGGGCAGCTCCGGGGGCTGGGCCACCTGCAGGGTCACGTCGCCGAGCGACGACAGCATGTCCTCGGCGACCGTCGCGGACGCCCGGTAGGGCGTGTAGCCCTCGGCGGACACGGCGAGCCGGTACTCCCCCGCGGGCACCGTCGCCACGAACGAGCCGAAGGGATCCGTCCCGCCCCCGACCACCTTGCGCCCCATGGCGTCGCTGACCGAGAACTCCGCGTTGGGCACCGGCTCGTTGACGGGGTCGAGGACCCGGCAGCTGAGCACTCCGGCGTTCGGCGACGTGGGTACCGCGGCCAGGGGACCCGTCCGTTGCATCCGCCTCGTACGGTTTCCCAGCAAGCGGCCGATCATCTGCGACACCCTCTGTGCGACGTGGGCAATATTCGTTGACAAAGAAACATTCGATCACCGATGTGGCTTTCGAGGCAACACGGGACCACATCACGGGAAACCGGCGCATCTGCCGGGAGTGCGTAGGGGTGGACCCACCCCATGCAGGCCGGTTTCACCCTTCTCGACCGGTTCCTCACCGGCGGGGCACGACGGGCACCCGATCGAGACGGATGCCGAACAGGTCCCGGTACGCCGCCGTCGCCTCCTCGTCCGACACGAGTTCCCGTTCCTCGCGTCCGCCGTCGGCGGCCGTCGTGGTCAGCCGCCGTCCACTGAGCGTGACCCTGCCCCCGTCCGCCGTGACCCGCGAGCACACCGGCGACCGCAGGAAGTGCGAGCGGGGGGAGGTGCTGTGCCACCAGGCGCCGGTCACGAAGTCGGCGAGCGCCCTCGGGCGCGGCTCCACCCGGTACACGGGCTTCCCGTCGCACAGCACGTCCAGGAAGGCCGCGGGTGCCGTGCCGTGGCCGCCGAGCGCCCCGGCCGCTTCCCGCTCCGCCTCGGCGATCCGGAACGTGCCGCCCGGGTCCTCCTGATCGCCCCGCTCCCCGAACTCCAGCGGACCGTGGCTGTGCGCCCCGAACCCGACGTCCGCCAGCCAGTCGCCCCGGTCCACCGTCCGCACCCGCAGCGCCAGTTGGTCGTACGGGATGCCGAGCACGCCCCCGTCCCCGTACACCCGCGCCTCGAGCAGGGTCACCTCGTATCCCAGTGCGCTCAGCAACGCACCGAACAGGCCGTTGAGTTCGTAACAGAAGCCGCCGCGCCGCGCGCCCACGACCTTCTCGAACAGCCGCTCCTCCTCCAGCACGATCTCCTCGCCCAGGTGGACGGACAGGTTCTCGAAGGGAACCGCCCGCAGATGGCTCAGGTGCAGCTCGCGCAGGGCGTCGAGGGTGGGCCGCGCGGGGGCCTCGGTCCCCAGCCGGCGGAGGTAGGCGGCGGTCTGTGATGCGTCCATGCCCTCAGTCTCCCGCCACTCGCAGCGCCTCCCCCGTGCCGGTGACCGCGAGCGCCCCGTCCCGGTCCGTACGGAGCACGGTGGCGCCCCCGGCCCGCAGCGCGGCGACGGTGGCGGGCGCCGGGTGTCCGTACGTGTTGTCCTCGCCGCAGCTGATGAGCGCGAGCCGCGGGGCCACCCTCCGCAGCAGGCCGTGGTCCTGGTGGGCGGAGCCGTGGTGGGCCACCTTCAGCACGTCGACCTCCTCCAGCGCCGCGGCGGCGGGTGATCTCGCCAGCGCCTGCTGTGCCGGGGGCTCCAGGTCCCCGAGCAGCAGCAGCCGCAGGCCGGCCGTCCGCACCAGGAGCGTGACACTGGCGTCGTTGGCGCCTTCCGCGCTCGGCGGCGGTGCGGCCGGGCGGGTCGCGGGTCGGCGGGTCGCGGGTGGGCCCGGCACCGCGGCGGCCGGTGGAGGAGTCGGCGGTGGCCACACCACCTCCCAGGACAGCGGGCCGGTCCGCCGTCGTTCTCCGGCGGCGGCGTGCCGCAGGGGGATGCGCCGGGCGGTCGCCTGCCGGTGGACGAAGTCCGCCTGGTCCGCGGGCTCTTCGAGGGCGGTGGTCTCGATCGCGCCCACCGAGCGCCCCCGCAGCACCCCGGGCAGTCCCGCCACGTGGTCGGCGTGGAAGTGGGTGAGCAGCACGAGCGGGACGCGGGTGACGCCGAGGGACCGCAGGCAGCGGTCGACCAGCGCCGGGTCGGGTCCGGCGTCCACGACGACGGCCGTGTCCTCGCCCGCCGCGAGCACCAGGGCGTCGCCCTGCCCCACGTCGCACATCACCATCCGCCAGCCCGGCGGGGGCCATCCGGTGATCACCCGGGTCAGCGGCGGCGGCTGCACCACCGCCAGCACCAGGGCCGCCACGCAGACACCGCACCACCAGGGGTGGGCGAGCAGCCGCCGGCCGAGGAACAGCACCGCCACCGTGACGAGGACGAGCAGCGCCGCGCCCGACCAGGTGCCCGGCCAGTCCACTCCCGCGCCGGGCAGCGCGGCGCCGGTGCGGGCGATCCCCGCGATCCACTCGGCCGGCCAGCCCCCGCACCAGGCCAGGGTTCTGGCCACCGGCATGGCCAGCGGTGCCGTCACCAGTGCCCCGAAGCCCAGCACCGTGGCGGGTGCCACCGCGAACTCCGCCAGCAGGTTGCACGGCACCGCCACCAGGCTCACCCGCGCCGACAGCACGGCGACGACCGGCGCGCACAGGGCCTGCGCGGCAGCGGCGGCGGCCAGCGCCTCGGCGAGCCGGGGCGGGAGGCCGCGCCCGCGCAACGCGGCGCTCCAGCGCGGGGCGAGCGTGAGCAGGGCGCCGGTGGCCAGCACGGAGAGCAGGAAGCCGTAGCTGCGGGCCAGCCACGGGTCGTACAGCACCAGCAGGAGCACGGCCGTCGCCAACGCCGGGAGGAGGGACCGGCGGCGCCCCGTGGCCAGGGCGAGCAGGGCGACGGTCCCGCACGCGGCGGCCCGCAGCACGCTGGGGTCCGGACGGCACACGACGACGAAGGCCGACGCGAGCGCCCCGCCGAGCACCGCGGTCGCCCGCAGGGAGATCCCGAGGCGCGGCGCCAGGCCCCGGCGCTCGCTGCGCTGGGCCAGTCCGGGCGGGCCCAGCAGCAGCGCCAGCACGATGGTGAAGTTGGCCCCGGACACGGCCAGTGTGTGCGCGAGGTCGGTCTCCTCGAACGCCTCCTTCAGCTCGGGTGTGACGCGTGAGGTGTCCCCGACGACCAGTCCCGGCAGCAGGGCCCGCGCATCGGCCGGCAGTCCGTCCGTGGCCTGTCGCAGACCGGCCCGCAGGCGCCCCGCGAGCCGTTGCGCGTCGGACGGCCCGGCGAGCACGTCCGGCGGCCCGCCCTCGCCGCGGACCCGCAGCACGGCGGCGACGCGGTCCCCGCGCGCCCTCGGGGGCGCCGTCCGGGCGGTGACGCGGAGCCGGGTGCTGGGCAGGAGTCCCAGCCAGCGGTGCGCGGCGGAGGCGGCACGGGGACGCGGCGCGTCGGGGGCCGCGCCGTCCGGCGGGACCGGCCCCGCCCTCCCCGCGCCCTCCGTGCCCTGCGCGTCCGGCTCCTCGTCCCCGCCGACGTCGACGAGCAGCAGCACCGGTGTTCGTGTCCGCACCTGCCGTCCGCCGGCCTCGGTCACCCGTCGTACGTCGCCCTCGATCAGCACGGTGGACGGCACGGCACGGTTGCCCCGGACTGCGGGCCGGGTGAGGCGGGGGTCGGCGGTGATCTCGACCTCCGCGGTGACGGTGGCGTACTGCCGAGCCAGCGCGGGTACGGGCCCGCGGCGCAGGTCGGCGCCGTGCAGCGCGGCCGAGGCCGCAGAGGCGGAGACGCAGAGCAGGAGGGCGGCGACCGAGGCCCGGGACCGCCCCCGTGCCGCCCCGCGTGCGCGCACCGGCAGCAGCAGGAGGACCGCCGCCACCAGACCGGCCGTCACCGTGCCCACGGCCCACCCGGGCGGTGCGCCCAGCAGCAGCGCGGCCGTGGCCCAGGCCGCCAGCGCGGGAGGCACCAGCCGCAGGTCCGCAGGGCCCTCCTGCCGGGGGTGGGCCGCCCCCAGCCGGTGTCCCGAGGCGGCGTGCACGGCGGCGCGCGGGGGCGTCGTCCCGTCGGCCGGGACGCGCCGCCCGCCCGGCCCTCCGGTGCCGGAGTCGCCGGTGACACCGGTGGCATGGGTGACATCGGCGGCACCGGTGGCGCTCGTCCGCGTGTCGGCGCCGGTGCTCATGGCCGCACGAGGTTCCGCAGGTCGGCGAAGCGTCGCTCGCCGATGCCGTTGACCTCGCGCAACTCGTCGACCGAGCGGAAACCGCCCTGCCGGGTGCGGTAGTCGATGATGTGCTGGGCCAGCACCGGGCCGACGCCCGGGAGGGTGTCGAGCTGGTCGGCGGTGGCCGTGTTGAGGGAGACCGGCGCGGCAGGGGCCGCTCCCGCCGCCGTGCCACCCGATCCGCCCACGCCCCCGGGGCCCGCCGGGTCGGTCCCCGCGGGCGGCGCCGGGGCACCGACGACGACCTGCTCGCCGTCCACCAGGAAGCGGGCGCGGTTCAGGCCGTCGGTCTTCGTCCCGGGCCGGACTCCGCCGGCGGCGCGCAGGGCGTCCTCCACCCGCGCGCCGGCCGGGAGGCGGTGGACCCCGGGCTTGCGCACCTTGCCGCCGACGTCCACCACGATCTCGCCGCCGGCGGTCGCCTCGACGGTGCCCCCGGGCCCGTCCGTGGCGGTGTCCCGGCCGACCGCCTCGCCCCGACCTCCCGCGACGTGGGTGGCCGCCGCCTCCCGCACCACCTCGGGCGCGGACACCGGCTGGGTGCGGCCGGTCCAGAAGTGCTGCACGGCGAAGACGGCCGCGACGACGAGCAGGACCGTGAGCGCGATCGCGCTGCGCCGCTCCATCCCGCACCGGGTCTGCAGCCACAGGGGCATCCGGTCCCTCAGCGCCTGCCCGGCACGCTCGCGCCGGGTGAGCGCGCCGACGTCCGGGACGGCCACGGCGTCCGGGGGACCCGCCGCACACGCGTCCGGAACAGTCACGGCACCCCTGGAACCGGCCGGACCTTCCTCCGGGACAACCACGGCACCCGTGGAACCGGCCGGACCCACCTCCGGAACCACCACGGCATCCGTGGGACCGGCCGGTTCCACGGGTGCC
>MUMD01000088.1 GCA_002155895.1 Streptomyces rochei | reverse complement strand
GGCCGGTGCGGTCTCCTGGTCCCCCGGAGCCGCGTCGGCGGGCTTGCCGGTGAGCGGGGGCTCTCCGGGGGACGTGGTCCGGCCGGGGGACGGCTCGTCCACCGCCGCGTCCGCCTCCGGAGGCAGCCGGAAGGCGTCCGCGACGAACTCCTGCACGGCACGGGCGCGGGCGTCGGCGGTGCGGGAACCCCCCGTACGCTGCCCGGCCCGGGCCGACCGGTCCGGCCGTCGAGACGTCGCCGTCCCCCCGGCCGTCGGGCCGGACCGCGCCTGCCGGCGGGCCGCCCGCAGCGCCTCACGCGCCGCGTCGCCGGGCCGGGCGTCCGCCGGACGACCGGAGCGGCGGTCGGAGCGGCCGGAGCCGTCGGTCTGCTCGGTGACCGCCGTCCCGTCCGGGGTCACCTGCCGAGCGGGCCGGGTGCCCTCCTCGGAGCGGTCGTCCTCCGCCTCCCGCTCTCCGGGCGGGGCCGACAGGGCACCCGAGGGCGCGTCAGGCTGCCCCGTGGCGCGGCGCGCGGTGCGGGCGTTGCGCAGCGCCTCGCGTGCGATGTCACCGGGGCGCGGCCCTGACCGCCCCGCACCTTCCCCGCGCTCCTCGTCCCGTCCCTGACCCTGACCCTGGCCCTGGCCCGGCGGCCGTGACCCGCCCGGTCCGTGGTCCGCGGCCCGGGCCTGGGCCTGGGCCTCGCCGTCAGCTTGAGCCTCGTCCTGGGCCAGGACCCCGCCCCTCCCCCGCGCGTACTCCTGATCCCGGCGCTCGTAGTCCTGGTCCCGGCCCTGCGCCACGTGAGGTCCGTGCCCACGCTCCTCACCCTGACCGGGACCCCAGCCCTGCGCCCGTTCCCGGCCCGGCTGCGGCCCGGGGCCCCGCTCCGGGGCGCCACCCGGCTCCTGACCGTCCCGGCACCCGCTCGGTTCGCGATCATGGACCCGGTCTCGGTCCCGCTCCGGACCCGGACCCGGGCCGGAGTCGGGGCCGGAGTCGAGATCGGGGTCGGAGTCGAAATTGGGGTCGGCGACGTGGGCACGGGCCTGCTCGGGCGACCGCGTCGCCGGGGCGTCCTCGGCGATGCCGGGCTCGGTGACCGCGTCGGCGTCAGTGTCGACGTCCTCGCCCGTGGCGGCCGCCCTGCCCTTGCCCGCTCCGGTGAGGTCTCGGGCCTCGCGCAGGGCGCGGCGGGCTTCGTCGGCGGGGCGGGGGGTCATGACGGCCTCCGCAGGGACACCAGGTCGGACAGTTCGCGGGCGGTGAGTTCGGTGAGCGCCGACTCGCCGGAGCCCAGGACCGCGTCGGCCAGCGCCCGCTTGGAGCGGAGCATGTCGGCGATGCGGTCCTCGACCGTCCCCTCGGTGATCAGCCGGTGCACCTGGACCGGCTGGGTCTGGCCGATGCGGTAGGCGCGGTCGGTGGCCTGCTCCTCGACGGCCGGGTTCCACCAGCGGTCGAAGTGCACCACGTGGCCGGCGCGGGTGAGGTTGAGGCCGGTCCCGGCGGCCTTCAGGGACAGGACGAGGACGGGGACCGCCCCGCTCTGGAAGCGGTCCACCATCCGCTCGCGCTCGGGCACCGGCGTACCCCCGTGGAGCAGGTCGACGGGGACCGCGCGGGCGCGCAGGTGGGAGACGATCAGGCGGGCCATGCCCACGTACTGGGTGAAGACCAGGACCGAGCCGTCCTCCGCGAGCACCGTGTCCAGCAGCTCGTCGAGGAGGGCGAGTTTGCCGGAGCGGGCGGTCAGCCGGTCGGTTCCTCCCGGTGCGGTCTCCTCCTTCAGGAACAGCGCGGGGTGGTCGCAGATCTGCTTGAGCGAGGTCAGCAGCTTGAGGACCAGGCCACGGCGGCCCATGCCCTCGGCGGCCTCGATGGCGGCCATCGACTCGCGCACCACCGCCTCGTACAGCGCGGCCTGCTCGCGGGTGAGCGGCACGGGGTGGTCCGTCTCGGTCTTGGGCGGCAGCTCCGGGACGATGCCCGGGTCGGACTTCCTGCGGCGCAGCAGGAAGGGGCGGATCAGCCGGGCCAGGCGCTCCACCGCTTCCTCGTCCTCCCCGTTCTCCACGGCGCGGGCGTGCCGGGCGCGGAAGGACTTCAGCGGGCCGAGGAGGCCGGGGGTGGTCCAGTCGAGCAGCGCCCACAGCTCGGAGAGGTTGTTCTCCACGGGTGTGCCGGTCAGTGCCACCCGGGCCGGTGACGGGATCGTGCGCAGGGCCTTGGCCGTCGCGGAGTACGGGTTCTTCACGTGCTGGGCCTCGTCGGCGACGACCATCCCCCAGGGCCGCTCGGCCAGCATCGCGGCGGCGGAGCGCATCGTGCCGTACGTGGTGAGGACGAAACCGCCGGTCAGGTCGTCCAGGGTGCGGTCGGGGCCGTGGAAGCGGCGGACGGGGACCCCGGGGGCGAAGCGGGTGATCTCCCGCTGCCAGTTCCCGAGGAGCGAGGCGGGGCAGACCACGAGGGTCGGCTCGGTGCGGGCCCGCTTCAGGTGCAGGGCGATGACGGTGACCGTCTTGCCGAGGCCCATGTCGTCGGCGAGGCAGCCGCCGAGGCCGAGGGAGGTCATGAGGTCGAGCCAGGCCAGGCCGCGCAGCTGGTAGTCGCGGAGCGTGGCGTGCAGACCGGGCGGCGCCTCGGCGGGGCCGGGCCCCGCGGTGAGCCGGTCGCGCAGGGCGGCCAGGGCGCCGACCGGCACCACCTCCACCGTCTCCCCGTCGGCCTCCGCGCTGCCGGTGAGGGCGACGGACAGCGCGTCGACCGGGTCGAGCAGGCCGAGCTCGCGCTTGCGGGCGCGGCGGACCAGGGCGGGGTCGACCAGGACCCAGCGGTCCCGCAGTCTCACCACCGGACGGTGGGCCTCCGCGAGGGTGTCCATCTCGGCCTCGGTGAGCGGGTCGCCTCCGATGGCCAGCTGCCAGCGGAACTGGAGGAGGTCCTCGCTCTCGAAGAAGCCCGTGCCGTCCGTGGCGGAGCCGGGCGCGGGCCGGACCACGGCGGTCGCGGTGAGGTCCTGGGCGAGGTCGCGGGGCCAGTGCACGGCGACCCCGGCGGCGGAGAGCCGGCCGGCCGCCACCCCCAGCAGGTCGGTGACCTCCTCCTCGGAGAGGCTGAGGACGTCGGGCACGTCCTGCTCGGTGAGCCGGTCCAGCGGCGGCCAGACCCTGGCGGCACGCCGCACCGCGAGGGCGGCGTCCACGCGCGCGCGGGGGCCGAACGCGGCGTCCGCGGCGCCCGACCACAGGTCCGCGGCGTCGGCGACCAGGGTCGGGTCGGCGAGGCTGTGCACCTGGACGACCGCCGCCCCCGCGTTGCGCACGCCGGGGGTGCCGTCCGCGTCGAAGAGGTCGTACGCCGACAGGTCCAGGCGCAGGGAGATCCGCACCCCCGCGTCCATGCCGGCGGCGACCTCGGCCGCCCAGTCCTGGGCACCGGGCAGGCGCTGGGCTTCACGGGCGGCGAAGGGGCGGCCCGAGGCGTGGGGGGCGGCGGGCGTGCGCGGCAGGGTGTCGGCGACCGCGTCCAGGAAGGCGCGGATCAGCGCTTCCGGCTCGGGCAGTCTGATGGGCCCCGGGCCGTCCAGCGGGACCGCGTGGCCCTCGGGGGGCAGCGCGGCGGCGACCGCCCGCAGGTGCGCGATGTCGTCGGGGTCCAGCGGGCCCGCCCGCCAGGCGTCGTGGCCGGTCGGTGTGAGGCCGGGCAGCAGGCGTCCGCGCGCGGTGAGCCGCAGGGCGTGCAGGGCGGCGGCGCCCCAGCAGGCGGTGGCGGGGTGGGCGGCCGGGTCGTGCCGGGCCCGCACCAGCAGGGGCAGGGCCTGTGCGAGGGGCAGCGTCAGCGCGGGCGTCGTCCGGCGCCGGACCCCGGCGCCGTGCCGGCGTACGACGGTCAGCTCCGTGAGCCGGGCGGCCGGGGTGTCCCCCCGCGGTGACGCGCCCGCGGGGGTGCCGGGCCCGGCGAGAGCGCCCAGGGCCCCGGTCTCCGTGAGGGTCGCGGCGTCGGACCCGTCCCCGGCGTCCCAGAACCCGATCCGCCCGTCGCGTGGAAGGGGCGCGGGCAGGAAGACGGCGGCCAGGCGCGGGGGGACCGACGGCGGGGCGGCCTCCGGCTGCCCGGAGCGCCCCCGCTCCCCCTGCCGCCCTCGCTCCCCGGCCCGTCCGGAGACCGGCGTGCACGCCACGGCCACGTCGCTCATACGTACTGTCACCTCCCGCCCGCGTGCCCGATCAGATGTCTTCGACTCTACGGGCGGGGACTGACAATCGGCCCTGGCGGCCTGTCCGGGGCCCGGCCGCCTAGGGGACCGTGCGGGAGACGACGTAGACCATCGGGTAGTCCGGGTTCTCCATGTCGACCATGACGTCCTGGGTGGGCGCCGGGTTCCGCTGCTCGTTGACCAGGCCCCACCAGGAGCCGGACCCGCCGAACTCCCAGCCGGTGACCCGCTGGGCGCGGTCGCTGATGGCCATCTCGCCCCGTTTCAGGTCGTCCCGGTCGACGCCGAGCCCCGCCAGGAAGGCGTCGAGGCCGGCTTGGGTGGTCTCGAACTGGACGTAGAGGCGGCTGGTCTTCCAGTTGTTGGTCTCGTAGTAGGCGACCTCTTCGGAGGGGACCGGGACGGGCACCTCGTAGATGCGGCGCTGGAGCTTGGACGGCCAGCCCTCGGTCATGCCGGTCGCCGCGTACTTCGCCTCCTTCTCCCGGCCGCTGTCGCGGCTCTGGTTGGCGGAGATGACGAGGTAGCCGGCCGGGATGCCGATGAGCAGCACGATGATGAGCAGGGTGAGCGACCGGCGGCGGATCATGTGCCGGCGGTCCTCGGCCGGGGGCCCCGGCTCGTCCGGGGGTCCGGCCTGGTGCGGCAGCGACTCGGTCACAGCGACTCCCGGGTCGTGCGGCGGGCCTCCGCGTACCGCTCGTAGCGCTCGTAGCGCTCCACCCGGCGCCGCTTGGCGCGGCGGAACCGACGGGCGACCAGGCGGGCCAGGTCGGCGGCACCGACCATGCCGGCCTCGGGTCCGAGCTGGGCGCGGACGATGCGGGCCTCGGGGCGGTAGCCGCGGCCGGTGAGCTGGCGTTTGAAGGCGTCGCGGGCGGGGCCGATCAGCAGGTCGTCGGCGGCGCTGACCCCGCCGCCGATCACGAAGCAGGACGGGTCGAGGGCCGCGGCGAGGTTGGCGATGCCGACGCCGAGCCACTGGCCGATGTCCTGGAGCAGCTCGACGCACATGGCGTCGCCGTCGCGGGCCAGCTCGGTGATCATCGGACCGGTGATGTCGCCGATGCTGCCCTTGACGTGCTCGATGATCCCGTACGCCACCGGCGAGTCGGCGGCGGCCAGCTCGCGGGCCTCCCTGACCAGGGCGTTGCCGGAGCTGTACTGCTCCCAGCAGCCGCGGTTGCCGCACGGGCAGCGGTGGCCGCCGGGGACGACCTGCATATGGCCGAACTCGCCGGCGACCCCGTACTTGCCGCGCTTGACCTGGCCGTCCTCGAGGATGGCGCCGCCGATGCCGGTGCCGAGCGTGATCATGACCAGGTGGTCCTCGCCGCGGCCGGCGCCGAAGCGCCACTCGGCCCAGGCGGCGGTGTTGGCGTCGTTGTCCACCAGGACGGGAACGGCCAGGCGGCCGGCGATGCGGTCGCGCAGCGGTTCGTTGCGCCAGGACAGGTGGGGGGCGAACAGGACGCGGTTGCGGTCGGCGTCGACCCAGCCGGCCGCGCCGATGCCGACGGCGTGCACGTCGTGCCGGTCGGAGAGGTCGAGGACCAGCTCGACGATGGTGTCCTCGACGACCTTGGGGCTCTTGGACTTGTCCGGGGTCTCCGTGCGGAGCTTCTCCAGGATGTTGCCGTCGGCGTCCACGACGCCCGCCATGACCTTCGTGCCGCCGATGTCGATGCCGACCGTGGGGACGCGGGGCGCCGTCAGGTGCGAGCGGCGCTCCCGGGTGCCCACGGTGCGCAGGACCGGGGCGCGGCGGGAGCCGATGGGGGCGGTGAAGTCGCGGTAGGTGCTCATCGGGTGCGATTGTGCCGCACGCTCACGCTGGGTGCCGAATGGACAGGGGGCGGGCGGGACGGTGCGTTGCCGGAAGTCGACGCATCGTGCCTGGTCGCGCCCACGCGGCGGCGCCGTTCATCGACACCGCTCCGCGCCCCTAGCGGCGTTCCAGCTCGTGGCGTAGATCGTCCAGTTCGTTCCCGCCCGCCATCTGGCGGGTCAGCTCGTCGAGCGTGATGTCCTCCCGCTCGTGGTTGCCCACCATCGTGCCGCGCTTCAGGAGGACGAAACGGTCGCCCACCAGGTACGCGTGGTGCGGATTATGGGTGATCAACACAACACCCAGACCCTGGTCCCGTGCCGCCGCCACGTACTTCAGGACGACGCCCGACTGCTTCACGCCCAGCGCCGCCGTCGGCTCGTCCAGCACCAGCACCTTGGCGCCGAAGTGCACCGCGCGGGCGATGGCCACGCACTGGCGTTCGCCGCCGGAGAGGGTGCCGATGGGCTGGTCGACGTCGCGGAGGTCGATGCCCATGCGCAGGAGTTCGGCGTGGGTGGTGCGGCGCATGTGGTCGACGTCCATGCGCTTGAAGGGCGCCACGCCCTTGCGGGGCTCGGAGCCCAGGAAGAAGTTGCGCCAGACCGGCATGAGGGGGACGACGGCGAGGTCCTGGTAGACCGTGGCGATGCCCCGGTCCAGGGCCTCGCGCGGGGAGGAGAGGCGGGTCTCCTCCCCGTCCAGGCTCAGCGTGCCGCCGTCGTGCTGGTGCAGACCGGCGATGATCTTGATGAGGGTCGACTTGCCCGCGCCGTTGTCGCCCAGCACGCAGGTGATCTCACCGGCGTGGACGTCCAGGGAGACCCCTTCCAGGGCACGGACGTTGCCGTAGTTCTTGCTGACGCCGGACAGCTCGACGAGCGCCGGACGGCTTTCGGTCTGCGTCACTTGGTGGCCTCCGCGCGCTTGCGGACCCAGGCGTTGAGCAGGGTCGCGAGGAGCAGCATCGCTCCGAGGAAGAACTTGAACCAGTCCGGGTTCCACTCGGCGAAGACGATGCCCTTGCTGGTCATGCCGAAGATCAGGGCGCCGACCGCCGAGCCGACCGCACTGCCGTAGCCGCCGGTGATCAGACAGCCGCCGATGACGGCCGCGATGATGTAGATCAGCTCATTGCCCACGCCCTCGCCGGACTGCACGACGTCGTACGAGAAGAGCAGGTGCTGGCCGGAGATCCAGGCGCCGAGGCCGACGCCCATGTAGAGGCCGATCTTGGTCTTGGTGACCGGGACGCCCACCGCGCGGGCGGCGTCCTTGTTGCCGCCGACCGCGAAGATCCAGTTCCCGGCGCGGGTGCGCAGCAGGATCCAGCTGGCGACGGCGACCAGGGCGAGCCACCACAGGATGGTGACTTTGAAGCCGACGCCGCCGACGGTGATCGTGGAGGCGAAGACCTCGCGGGCGGAGTCGAAGCCCTCCATGTCGGCGATGGTCTTGGTGGAGACGGTGCCGTCGATGAGCTTGGTGAAGCCCAGGTTCATGCCGGTCAGCATGAGGAAGGTGCCCAGCGTGATGATGAAGCTGGGCAGCTTGGTGCGGGTGAGCATGAAGCCGTTGAAGGCGCCGATGGCCAGGGTGACCAGCAGGGATACGCCGACGCCGACCCAGACGTTGGCGGTCATCTGGTAGCTGAACATCGACGACACCAGGGCCGACGAGGTGACCAGGACGCCCGCGGACAGATCGAACTCGCCGCCGATCATCAGCAGCGCCACGGGTACGGCCATGATGCCGATCGTCGAGGCGGCGTAGAGAACCGTGCTGAGGCTGGAGGCACGCAGGAAGCTGTCGGCGAAGAAGGCGAAGAAGACGAAGACCGCGATCGCGCCGACGACGGAGCCCAGCTCGGGGCGGCCTAGGAGTTTCCGCAGCGGAGACGCGTGCAGAATCCTTTCGTCAGCGTCGGCGTCCTTGACCTGTGCGGCGCTCATCGGGTGCCTCGCCTGGTGTAGTCGGCCAGCTCGGCGGCGTCGTCCTTGGTGATGATCTGCGGCCCGGTGAGCACCGGGCGGCCGCCGCCGAGGACGTCGGCGTTGTACTTGTACAGCCACAGCAGGTCGACCGCCTCGTAGCCCTGGAGGTAGGGCTGCTGGTCGACGGCGAAGCCGAGGGAGCCGTCCTCCAGTCCGGCGGCCACCTTGGCGTTGAGGTCGAAGGTGTCGATCTCGGCCTTGCTGCCCGCGCCCTGCTTGGCCTTCACGGCGGTGTCGGCGTACGGCGCGCCGAGGGTGACGACGGCGTCGACGGCCTTGTCGGTCTGGAGCTTGGCCTCGATGGCGGACTGCACGTCCGGCATGCTGGTGCCGTTGACGTAGAGCCGCTGGACCTTGCCGTCGAAGGTCTTCTCCACGCCGTCGCAGCGCTGCTCGTGGCCGACGTTGCCCTGCTCGTGCAGGACGCAGACCGCCTTCTCGCGCCCGCGCTCGTTCAGCTCCTCGCCGACCGCCTCGCCGGCGATGGTCTCGTCCTGGCCGACGTGGGTGAGGGCGCCGAAGTCCTTGGACTCGGCGGAACCGGAGTTCACGGTGATCACCGGGATGCCGGCCCGGCGCGCGCGGTCCAGGGCGGACTTCATCGCGGCGGGCTTGGCGAGGGTGACGATGATCCCGTCGACCTTCTTGTCGATGGCCGCGTTCACGAGCTGCGCCTGCTGCTGCGCCTCGTCGTCGTGGGAGTACAGGAAGTTGATGTTGTCCTTCACGGCGGCCTGCTCGGCGCCGCTCTGGACGATGTCCCAGAAGGTGTCGCCGTCACCCGAGTGGGTGATCATCGCGAAGGTCCAGCGAGGCGTGTTCACCGCGGCCTTCCCCTGGGCCGACGCGGCCTTGCGGGCGTCCTCGGCGCGCTTGCCTCCCGTGCTGCTGCAGCCGGCCAGGGACAGCGACAGTGCCCCTGCCAGCGCGATGCCCACCCATGTCCGAAACCGTGCCACGAGGCCGTGCCCTTCTTGCTGTGCCGTGCTGTGCGTGCCGGGTCCCGCGGCAGCCCGACCGGGCTCCGGAAACCACAAACGCCCCATTGTCCGACATGGCGAACGAGCCTTTGGCGCCGGGGAGCGGACGTCGGTCACATTGTCCGGACATTGCGACGTACCCGCACGGCGAGCCGCGGGACGCCGGCGGTCACCGACGGACTCCCGGGCGGGGCGGGTCAGGAGCGCACGAGCAGCTGGAACTCGAAGGAGTAGCGGGACGGCCGGTAGGTGTGGGTGCCGAACTCGACCGCGCGCCCCGTGTCGTCGAAGGTGGTGCGCTCCATGGTGAGCAGCGGCGCGCCCTCGTGCTCGCCGAGCCGTTCGGCCTCCTCCGCGGTGGCGGCGCGGGCGCCGATGGACTGGCGGGCGCTGTGCAGGGTGATGCCGGCGGCCCGCATCAGCCGGTACAGGCCGGTGGCCTCCAGCTGTCCGGTGTCCAGGTCGACGAGCCCGGGCGGCAGGTGGTTGCACAGGTACGCCATGGGCTCCCCGTGCGCCAGCCGCAGCCGCTCCACGCGGTGCACCTCGCTCCCCTCGGCGACGCCGAGCGCGGCGGCGACCTCGGCGGTCGCGGGGACGACCGTGTTGACCAGGACCTTCGTGGCCGGGCGCTGGCCGGCGGCCTCCAAGTCGTCGTAGAGGCTGCTCAGCTCCAGCGGGCGCTTGACCTTGCTGTGGACGACCTGGGTGCCGACGCCGCGGCGGCGCACCAGCAGGCCCTTGTCGACCAGCGACTGGATGGCCTGGCGGACCGTGGGGCGGGACAGACCGAGCCGCCCGGCCAGCTCGATCTCGTTGCCCAGCAGGCTCCCGGGGGTCAGCTCGCCGTGCTCGATCGCCGCCTCGAGCTGCTGCGACAGCTGGAAGTACAGCGGCACGGGGCTGCTGCGATCCACGCTGAGGTCCAGCGACACGGTCGGGTCCACTTCTGGTTTCGGCACGGGCCCGAGCGTAGCTCCGTGCGCTGATGACGGGAAGTTGTGTAGTTCGATTGTCCGGACATACGCATTGACAGGGTGCGGGCTGTGAGCCCACTTTGATTCCATGCGCATCGGGGTCATCGGTACGGGCCGGATCGGCACCGTTCACGCCAACACGCTCAGCCGCCACCGGGACGTCGGGTCCTTGATCCTCACCGACGCGGACCTGTCGCGGGCCCAGGAACTGGCGCACCGGCTCGGTGAGACGGCGGCGCCCGGGGTGGACGAGATCTTCCGGTGGGGCGTGGACGCCGTGGTGATCACGACGGCGACGCCGGCCCACGCCGAGTTGATCGGCCGGGCGGCGCGCTCGGGGCTGCCGGTGTTCTGCGAGAAGCCCATCGCACTGGACGTGCCGGGCACCTTGCAGGCGATCGCGGAGGTGGAGGCCGCCGGGACGATCCTGCAGATGGGCTTCCAGCGCCGTTTCGACGCCGGCTACCGGGGCGCGCGGGAGGCGGTGCGGTCCGGGCGGCTGGGCCGGCTGCACACCGTCCGCGCGCTGACCAGCGACCAGGCCCCGCCGCCGGCCGCGTACCTGCCGCAGTCCGGCGGGCTCTACCGGGACACGCTCATCCACGACTTCGACGTGCTGCGCTGGGTGACCGGACGGGAGGTCGTCGACGTGTACGCCGGCGGGTCCGACGCCGGGCCGCCGATGTTCCGGGCGGCCGACGACGTGGACACCGGCGCGGCGCTGCTGACGCTGGACGACGGCACGCTCGCCACGGTGACCGCGACGCGGCTGAACGGCGCGGGGTACGACGTGCGCATGGAGCTGGCCGGTGAGCTGGACCAGATCGTGGTCGGGCTGGACGACCGTACGCCGATCGCCTCGACGGAGCCGACCGGGCCGCCGGCCGCGGACAAGCCCTGGACCGGGTTCGTGGAACGGTTCGGCCCCGCCTACGAGGCGGAGCTGGCGGCCTTCGTGGAGGTGGTGCGCGGGGAGCGGGCCAACCCGTGCGACGGGCGCGAGGCCCTGCGGGCGCTGCTGATCGCCGAGGCGTGCGACGTCTCCCGGCGCGAGCGCAGGCCGGTGCGGCCGGCGGAGGTCGAGGCGACCGCGTCGTCGGTGGCGGGGTAGCCCTTCGGGGCGGTGGCGGAGTAGCCGTTCGGGGCCGCACGGAGCCGCACGGGCGCGCACGAGGCCGCTCACGAGCGGCGAGGAGCCGAGGCCCGACCGCTTCGGCGCCGGCCGGCATGCCCGGGGTGCGGCACCCCCACGGGCCCCCCGCGACGGTGCGACCGACGGCCGGCCGCCCTACCGGAACCCGCGCCTCATCGGAACTACGCCCTACTAAGCCCTACTGCGACCCCGCGCACCCCGCGCCCCCTGCAC
>MUMD01000087.1 GCA_002155895.1 Streptomyces rochei | reverse complement strand
GATGATCTCGGGGTCGAAGAGCGTGCTGTTCGGGATCAGTTCGATCAGTTCCCGTGCGGTGGTGGTCTTCCCCGCACCGAACGCGCCGTTGATCCAGACGACGGTCACAGGTCCCCCTCTTCTGTTGGCCCCCTGTGGCTTGCCCGCTCCACCCTGCCACGGAAACCAGGCCCAGTTGAGGACCTACGGAACCGGCGCCGACGCCCACACGGGGGCGCCGGCGCCGGGGGGGAGGGAGGGACGGCTCAGCGACCCAGCTGCCCGAGGGTGTCCTGGTCCACGGACAGGCTCTCGACCGTGACGGTGTCCTCGACGGTGCTGACGGTGTCCTCCACGTCGAGGCCGAGGGGCAGTTCGGCCGGGGCGCCGTGGGAGGGGCTGACGGCCGCGACGACGAAACCGGCGGCCAGGGATGCGATGGCGAGCATGCTGCGCTTCTTCATGCCTGCTTCAACTGCGCCGGGACGCGGGAGTCACGGGTGACGGCGCGGGAGCCGCGGCCGGCCCGTGTCCCGGCTCCCGCCCGGCCGGGGTTCAGACCCGGGCGGGGCGGGCCTCCGCCGTCCTGGTGAGGGCCGCCGCGGCCGCTCCGACCAGCCCCGCGTCCGTCCCCATCTGCGCGGGCACGACCGCGAGACGCTGCACGAAGGAGAGGGTGGCGTAGTCGGTCAGCGCCTTGCGCAGCGGGGCGAAGAGCACGTCACCCGCCTTGCCCACTCCGCCGCCGACCACGGCGATGTCGATCTCGACCAGGGTCGCGGCGGCGGCGATCCCGGCCGCCAGCGCCTGCGCGGCCCGCTCGAAGGAGGCCACGGCGACGGGGTCGCCCAGGCGGGCCGCCGCGGCCACCGCGGCGGCGGAGGTGTCGCCGTCCGGGCCCGGCCGCCAGCCGGCGTCCAGGGCGCGCCGCGCGATGTTGGGCCCGCTCGCTATGCGCTCCACGCAGCCCCGCGCACCGCACGGGCACGGGTCCCCGTCCAGGTCCACGCTGATGTGGCCGATGTGCCCGGCGTTGCCGGTCGGGCCGGGGTGCAGCCGCCCGTTGAGGACCAAGCCGCCTCCGACGCCCGTGGAGACCACCATGCACAGCGCGTTGTCGTGCCCCCGCGCGGCGCCCTGCCAGTGCTCGGCCGCCGTGATGGCGACCCCGTCGCCGATCAGCTCGACGGGCAGGTCACCGGCGGCCTCGCGGACCCGCCGGACGAGCGGGTAGTCGCGCCAGCCGGGCACGTTCACCGGGCTGACCGTGCCGGCGGACGCGTCCACCGGTCCGGCGCTGCCGATGCCGACGGCCGTGGCCCGCCCCCACAACGGCGACGCCGCCAGCTCCCCGAGGACGGCCTCCACCGCGCCCATCACGGTGTCGCCGTCCTCCCGGGCGGGAGTGGCACGCTGGGCCCGCGCCTGGATACGGCCGTGGCCGTCCACCAGCGCTCCGGCGATCTTGGTGCCGCCGATGTCCAGCGCTGCCACGAGGTCGGTGTGCATCAGAGTCGGATCTCCCCGTCGGACCGAAACAAATGAAAAGAATGCGAACACAGGAGCGCACAGCGGGTCGACCCCGCGGTGGGGACGGGGGTCGGAGAGTGCGTTGGACAGTGTCTCCCGCATCTGACAACGTTGTCCAGGCTCTATGCTCGACGCCACATCCTCATACAAACGCATGACCGACACATCCCCCTGAACACCGTGGACGGCCGAACGCCGTGGACGACCGAACACCGTGGACGACAGGACAGGACACCGCACCGTGCCCGACACGCCCCGCCGCGCAGACCGCCTCCCCGGGAACCGTTACGGCAACCGCCCGACCATGAAGGACGTCGCCGCCCGGGCCGGCGTCGGTCTCAAGACCGTCTCCCGGGTGGTCAACGGTGAGCCGGGGGTGACCCCGGAGACCGAGCGGCGCGTCCAGGAGGCCATCGACGCGCTCGGTTTCCGCCGCAACGACAGCGCACGGGTGCTCCGCAAGGGCCGTACCGCCAGCATCGGCCTGGTGCTGGAGGACCTGGCCGACCCCTTCTACGGGCCGCTCAGCCGCGCCGTCGAGGAGGTGGCCCGTTCGCACGGCGCCCTGCTGATCAACGGGTCCAGCGCCGAGGACCCGGACCGCGAGCAGGAACTGGTGCTGGCCCTGTGCGCACGGCGGGTGGACGGGCTGGTGGTGATCCCCGCCGGGGACGACCACCGGTACCTGGAGCCGGAGCTGAAGGCGGGCGTCGCCACGGTGTTCGTGGACCGGCCGGCGGGGCGGATCGACGCGGACGTGGTGCTCTCCGACAACTACGGCGGCGCCCGCGACGGGGTGGCCCACCTGATCGCGCACGGGCACCGCAGGATCGGCTTCATCGGCGACATGCCCCGCATCCACACGGCCGCCGAGCGGCTGCGCGGCTACCGGGCCGCGATGGAGGACGCGGGCATAGCCGTCGAGGACTCCTGGATGTCGCTGGGCGTCACCGACCCCGAGCGGGTGCGCCGGGCGGCCGAGGACATGCTCGCCGGCCCGAGTCCGGTCACCGCGATCTTCACGGGCAACAACCGGGTGACGGTCACCGTGATCCGCGTCCTGGCCGAGCACGACCGGGGTGTCGCCCTGGTCGGCTTCGACGACATCGAGCTGGCCGACCTGCTCCAGCCGGGCGTCACCGTGGTCGCGCAGGACGCCGCCGCCCTCGGCCGCACCGCGGCCGAGCGCCTCTTCCGGCAGCTCGACGGCAGCCTGCTCGCGCCCGACCGCATCGAGCTGCCGACCAAGCTGGTCACCCGCGGCTCGGGCGAGCTGCCGCCGGCGGACTGAGCCGCCGTGGCCGAGGGACGTACGAGCCGGGACGGCTCAGGGGCCGGGACCCCGGCGGAGAGGGGCCCGGATGCCGGGGACCGGACGCTGCGGGCGCTCGGCCTGGACGGTGTCCCGCGCGAGGAGCCGCTGCTGTACCCGGGCGCCTGGCCGCGGGAGTCGGGGGTGCTGCACGGGGACCGGCTGCTGCCGCCGGACCGGCTGACCTACGAGGACCGGACACCCGTGCTGGCGATCGGCTCCAACGCCAGCCCGGGTCAACTGCGGCACAAGATGGCCGAGTTCGGGATCGAATCGCCGCTCCCGATGGTCCGCTCCCGGGTCACCGGCCTGGACGTCGGCGTCTCCGCCCACGTCAGCCGCATGGGTTACGTGTCCGCCTCGCCGGTGAGCGCGCCGGGCACCGTGCGGGAGCTGTTCCTGCTGTGGCTGGACGCCGAGCAGCTCGCCGTGATCGACGCCAGCGAGGGGGTGCCGATGGCGTCCGGCAACTTCGACCGCGCCTGGCTCCCCGCCCCCGACGTACGCGTCGAGCCGGGCGACGGCACGGTGCTGCGCGGCGCGTACGCCTACGTCAACCGCCACGGCGTCCTGCGCGACGGCACCGGTGCCCCGCGGCGGCATCCGGGTGAGCAGCGGCCGCTCATCACCGACCTGCTGCGCGGGTCGGCCCGGCTGCGGGAGCTGTTCGGGACGACGCCCGAGGAGTTCTGCGCGCGGGCGCGGGCCGACCGGCGGCTGTGCGAGCGGGGAACGCGGCTGTTCGCTCAGGAGGAGCGGGTGACGGCGTCCGGCCTGGAGCGGTACGTGGGCTCCGGCCGGACGCCGGACGACGCGCTGCCGCCGCCTACTGCGCCGATGCCGTGAGGTCGCCGCGCCGCGGGGCCGAGAAGCCCTCCAGGTCGGCGCGGGTCAGGCCGGTGAGCCGGGCGACCTCGCCGATGTCGAGGGCGCCGCAGTCCAGACCGCGCAGCAGGTAACCGCTGAGGGCCTTGGCGGTGGCGGGCTCGTCCATGACGTCGCCGCCGGTGCGGTTGGCGTAGCGGGCCAGCCGGGCGGCGGCCTGCTCGAAGCCCTCGCGGTAGAAGGCGAAGACGGCCGCGTAACGGGTCGGGATGTGGCCGGGGTGCATGTCCCAGCCCTGGTAGTAGGCGCGGGCCAGCGCGCGGCGGGTGAGGCCGAAGTGCAGCCGCCAGGCGTCGTGGACCTTCTCGGTGGGGCCGACCGGCAGGACGTTGGTGGAGCCGTCGGAGACGCGTACGCCGGTGCCCGCGGCGGCGACCTGCATGACCGCCTTGGCGTGGTCGGCGGCGGGGTGGTCGCTGGCCTGGTAGGCGGCGGAGACGCCCAGGCAGGCGCTGTAGTCGAAGGTGCCGTAGTGCAGGCCGGTGGCGCGGCCCTCGGCGGCCTGGATCATGCGGGCGACGGCGGCGGTGCCGTCGGCGGCCAGGATGGACTGGCTGGTCTCGATCTGGATCTCGAAGCCGATCCGGCCGGGCTCCAGGCCGCGGGCCTTCTCGAAGGCCTCCAGGAGCCGCACCATGGCGGTGACCTGCTCGGGGTAGGTCACCTTGGGCAGGGTGAGGACCAGTCCGTCGGGGAGGCCGCCGGCCTCCATCAGACCGCTGAGGAAGACGTCGAGGGTGCGGATGCCGCGGGCGCGTACGGGGGCCTCCATGCACTTCATGCGGATGCCCATGTAGGGAGCCGCGGTGCCCTGCTCGTACGCCTCGGCGATCAGCCGGGCGGCGCGGGCCGCCGCCTCGTCCTCCTCGGCGTCGGAGCGGTTGCCGTAGCCGTCCTCGAAGTCGACCCGCAGGTCCTCGATCGGCTCGCGCTCCAGCTTGGCGCGCACGCGGCTGTACACCGGCTCGGCGAGGTCGTCGGCGAGGCCGAGGACGGCGGCGAAGGACGCGGCGTCGGGGGCGTGTTCGTCGAGGGCGGCCAGGGCCCGGTCGCCCCAGGTGCGGACGGTGTCGGCGGCGAAGGCGTCGCCGGGGACGTAGACGGTGTGCACGGGCTGGCGGGTGCCCGGGTCCCCGGGGTAGCGACGCTCCAGCTCCGCGTCGACCGGTGCGAGGGAGGCGCTGATCTCCTCGCCGACGGCGCCCGCGAGGCTCGTAGCCACCTTCTCCTGCTGACCCATCCCACACCCTCCTGGCTTCAGTTTTCCGCTGAACGGAATCAATAATCCGTAGAGCGAAGTTATCCGTCGGTTCCCCGCCGGTCAACACCATCCTGCGCACACGGCGGGGTCCGCCTCCAGCGCCCGCACCCGCCGCCCGTCGCCCGTCGCCGGGCAGCACTCGGCCCCGCCGGGCCGAAGCCCGGCGGGGCCGAGGGGGGCTGCCCGCGGATCGACCGGCAGCGTCGCCGGACGATCCGCGGGGAGGCTCATGCCGTAGGGCGGCAGCCGTTACCGCACCGAGTACCCGAAGTACTCACCGTGGGCCGGAAGTCCGCCCTGGCCCGGCTGGTACGTGGTCGCCGGCCTGCTCGTGCCGCCCGGAACGGCGTTCGGGAACGGCAGGACGTGCAGGGCGCCGGTGGCGGTGGGACCGTAGGGCATACCGGCGTAGAGGTTGCGCGGGGTGAAGTGGATGCTGGTGCCCAGCTTGTCGCCCTCACCCGGGGATCCGGGGATGCCGTCGCCGTCGCCGGCCTCGATCCACAGGTCGTCGGCGCCCGCCGGACCCATCAGCGAGAAGGTGTGGATGGCACCGGCGTCGGCGACGCCCGCGAGGTCCTCACCGGGGCTGCCCACGGCGATCTTCAGCGTCGCGGCGGAGCCGACCTCCCGGGGCGCGGTGTTGACCGCGCTGAGGGCCGAGCCCACGCCGTCCCCGGCCTCGATGGTGCCGGAGCGGTCGTCGGTCCCGGAGCCCTGGTTGAGCGCGTGCAGGTAGTCCCAGGTGCCGTCGGCCTTGATGTGCACGAGCATGACGTTGCCCGCGCCGGCCTGCTGCGCGGCGCCGGTCTCGGCGGCCAGGGCCTCGCCGGGCGAGCCGATGGCGAGGATCGAGTCGGTGGCCGTGGCCGCGCCGGACGGGCGGTAGGCGACCAGCGCGAGGGTCTGGCCGAACTTGTCACCGGCCTCGGCGCCGCCGCTGATCTTCTCGTTGTCCTGGTCCATGCCGGCGACGACGGTGGGCCGTCCGTCGGCGCCCAGCTTGTGGCTGAGCACGGCCAGGTTGCCGGCGTTCGCGTGGCCGCCGATGGCGTCACCGGGGGCGCCGATGGCGATGAAGTTGGAGTCGCCCGCGACGGACGTGCCGAAGGCGTCGTCGGCCTCGGCCGCACCGGGAACGGCTCCCGTGTCCTGGTTGACGCTGACGTTGGTGTCGCCGTGCACGTAGAAGGCGCCGCCCGCCTTGGCGAGCGAGCCGAGCGCCTCGCCCGGCGTGCCGATCAGCACCCACGGCCTGCCCTCGGCGGTGGTGCCCGCGGCGAGGGAGGCGCCCATGCGGTCGCCGGTCTCGGGGGTGGAGGCGGCGATGGAGCCGTTGCCCGCGCCCTGTTCGAAGTGGCGGGCGGCGGGGCCGCTGCCGAGGCCGTTCTCGCCCCCGAACAGGATGTCGACGAAGCCGGCGTCGACCGCGCTGCCGACGTTCTCCTCGGACGCGGAGACGACGAGGTCGGTGTAGCCGTCCTCGTTGTAGTCGACGGTCGCGAGGTGGTTGCCGAAGTGGTCCCCGGCCTCCGCGCCGCCGGGCACCCAGTCGAGGTCCTGGGTGATCTCGGCGGTGCCCTTGCCACCGCCGTGGACGACACGGACCAGGCCCGCGGTGGTGTCGGTGCCGACCGTGGCCATCGGGTCGCCGATCGCGATGTCCTCGACGGCGTCGCCGTTGAAGTCGACGATGCGGGTGGCGCCGGCCTTCTCGGCGATCCAGGGCGCAAGGTCGTCGACGCGCGCGATGACGCCCGCGGTGGAGGTCTGGGTCGCGTCGACGCCGAGGCAGCCGCCCTGGGAGGACTGGCTGCTGAGGCCGACGAGCCTGCCCCCGGAGACGACCGGGCCGCCGGCGTCGCCCCTGCAGGCGGCCGCGCCGTTCTTGCCGGTGACGCCCGCGGAGGTGGCCGCGACGGAGTCGACGGTGTAGGTGCCGGTGTGCAGCTCGAGCGGCGCCCAGACGGTCTTCGTGCGGCCGTATCCGGCGAAGGTCAGCTCCGCGCCGGCCGCGGGCGCGGCGGTGGCGAGCTGGGCCGGGGCCACGCCGGTGACGGGCCGGTTGAGGCGGGCCAGGACCACGTCGCGGTCCGTGCGCGGCACGATCTCGACGACGCGGCGCTCGGCGCCCTGGGTGCCGGAGAGGTCGGAGCGGCCGATGACGGCGGTCGTCGGCCGGTCGGGGACGCCGGCCGGGACGGCGAGCGAGACGGCCGGGTCCTCGGCGAAGCAGCTGGCCGCGGTGAGCAGCCACTCGGCGTCGACGAGGACGGCGGAGCAGCCGCGGTCGTGGGCACCGACGGTGATCTTCGCGGTGTAGGCGTGGGTGGTGTCCGCGTCGGCGACCGGGGTGCCGCCGGTGACGGCGGCGGCGGGCACCGCGCTCAGCGCGAGCGACCCGGCGGCCAGGACCGCGCCGAGCGCGGCCAGACGGGGACGTCTGTGGGAAGACATACGAGTGGTTACCTCAATCACGTGAAGGCGCCGGCTAGTTGGTGACGCGGATCTCGACCAGGACGTGCTCGCGGCCGTCGACGGACTCGCCGACGCCCTTCCACGTGTCCGCGGGGATGTCGTACTCGACCTGGTCGCCCTCGGCGGTCATCTCCAGGTGGGTGTTGGCGGAGTCGTCCGTCTTCACCCCGTGCACCGCGGGCAGTTCCAGGGTCAGGAAGCCCTCGTCGGCGGTGACCCGGAAGCAGACGTCCTCGTGGTCGCGCGCGAGGAACTGCAGGAGGTTGTCCCCGCCGGCGCAGTCGGCGAGCACGATGTGGCCGTCGCCGCGCTTGAGCACGACGTTCTGCTCGGCCAGGATCTTGTCGGCGTCCGGGTAGTTGTAGTCCTCGACGGCGTAGCCGGGCGCGGCCTCGGCGACGCTCTCGGTGGAGGACCCGGCGGCGGCGTCCGCGCCGCCCTGGGCCAGCACGGCCCATGCCAGGACGCCGGCGGTGGCCGCGGCGCCCAGAATGCGCACGCATGCGCTGCGTATCTTCATCACAGTCCTAGATTGTCGATAGTTCTTCTGATTCAAGTCCCTTGTCGAAGCGGGAACTCGGCGGGAGCGTCCCATTCCTGAAACGGAAAGAAATCGGGCATCCGACGAGTTTCCCTCGTGTTTCGCAACACATTCGACAAGGGTTTGTGGTGGTCTCTACAGCGACTTCGCAACAGCCCGCATTGCGACCCGGCAAGAGACGCAAAAGGCGCTCGAAAGGAAGGGGAAAGGGCGCGGAGGAAAACTCCGCGACCTCACCGCCCTAGCTCACCTTGTCCAGCTCCTGGGTGACCGGCCCGTCCGGATCGGACCGGAAGTACAGCGTGTCCTGGTCGTCCACGTAGAGCTGTATCCCTCCGGTCCTGCCGAGCCCGCCGTCCTCGACCCCCAGGTACACGAAATCGCTCGACGCGCCCGGGTCCTCGTAGTCCCAGCTGCCGCTGAAATCGACCGGCTCCGCGCCTTCGCTCGTCGTCACACCGGTGGCCGTGAAGGTGCCGTCCGCCGAGAGCTCGATCGTCCCGCCGCCGTCGGCGCGGTACACCCCGGGCAGCTTCGCGGGATCGATCTCCCCCGAGCACCCCGCCACGAGCACCGCGCAGCCCACGAGCACGGCGAAGAGCCACCGCCGACCCGTCCCGCCGCGGATCACGGGCCGAGCGTGACGTTGAACTCGATCACCTGGGTCTTGGGCGACATCGGCCCCTCGTCACCGATGACCTTGTCGACGAACGCGCCCACGGTGTCGCTCCACAGGTCCGTGTACCCGATGACCGGCGGGTGCGTCGCCGACTCGATGTCCGATTCGTTGTACGCGGTGTAGCGCCAGGTCACCGACCCGTCCGCGTTCTCCCGGATGGGGGTCATACGGACCTGGTGGGAGCCCAGGAACGTGTACGCGAGGTTGCCGGTGAGCCCGGCCGTGGCGAGCGTCCCGTAGTCCGTGAGGTACTTGCCCACCCCTTCGGGGCCGCTGAGCGCGTAGTCGTACATGTAGGTGCGGCCCAGCTCGTACTTCCCGGTCCGCTGCCACTCCCGGAGGAAGTACTCGAGCACCCCCTTGGTGTGCGTGTGCTCGCGGTAGATGCCGGTGAACTCGTCGTCCGGGCCGAAGCACTGCGAGCGGGGGCCGCTCCCGGTGAGCCAGCTCCACCCCAGTTCCCAGGGGTTGGTGTTGTTGCGGTGCTCGATCGGGTCGCCGAAGGGCGTCAGACAGCTCTCGGCGCCGTCGGGCAGGCCGGTCTCGCCGTCGATCGGAACCTTCGAGTTGTCGATCGCGTCCTGGATCGCCTGCCGGATCGCGGCCTGGACTACCTCGACCCACGCCTCGGTCGCGGCGACGGCCGCCTCGGCGAAGGACTTGCCCGCCGCCAGCTCGGCCTGCCGGGCGCGCGTGGCGGAGGCCTGGGCGTCGGCGGCGTAGGAGGCGGCCGTCTCGGCGGAGCGCACGGCCCGGTTGGCCGCGTCCCGCGCGACACTGCTCGCCTTGCGGGCCTCGGCGGCGGCGGCGGACGCGGTCCTGGCGGACTGCGCCGCGGCCGCGGCGGAGGCTTCGGCGGCCTCCGCGTTCTGCCGGGCCTCCTCGGCGGATGCCTTGGCGTCCCGCGCCCAGCCCTCGGCCTTGGTGGCCCACTCGGTGGCCTCCTTGGCGGCCTGCCGGGCGACGGCCGCGGCCTCGGAGGCGCGTGCCGCGTCCTCCAGCGCGTCCTGCGCGACCTTGGCCGCCCGCGCGATCGCCGCGCGGACCGCGCTGATGTGCGTGGCGTGGTCGTGGTCGATGCGCGCGAACTCGTGCTGCGTGGTGCCGATGAACCGGCGCAGCATGTGGGTGTCGCCTTCGAGGGCGACCATCGCCGCGGCCCGCACGTAGGGGCCGCCGGTCTCCAGGAGCGTGGTGGCCGCCACCTTGTCGTCCTCGTGGACGGCCGCGGCACGCTCCACGTGCAGGAAGGTGTGCAGCGCCTCGGCGGAGCCGTCCGCCAGGGCGGCCTCGGCGGCGCGCCGTACGGCGGTACCGGTGGAGGGGTCCGCGAGGAGCGTGGTGACCTCGACCTCGTTGTCGTCCCTGGCCGCCTCGACCGCGCCCTTCTCCAGGAAGGTCCTGATGGTGACGGCGTCCTCGGTCTGCAGCGCCGCGGCGGCCGCCTGGGCCACGTTCTGCGTGGAGATCGCGGCGGTGGCCGCGACGAACTCCGCGTTGTCCTGCCGCAGGGCGATGAGCCGGTCGGCCTCGATCCAGCGCAGAACGTCCTCGTCCACGCCGGCCAGCGCGTAGGCGGCGGCCTCCCGGGTCCACGTGCCCGACCCGTCGAGCAACCGGACGGCGGCCTGCCGCCCCTTGCTGACGGCCTCCCCGGTCCGGCCGTCCTTGAGCGCGGCCTCCATCGCGGTGATCAGCGCGACGAGTTCCTCGGAGAGCCGCGCCTCCTGCGTACGCTCCCGGTTGGCGCGCTCCAGACGGTCGGTCTCCGCGCGCCGCTGCTGACGGGCGACCTCGATCGCTTCCTCGGTCTCCTCGTCGAGCCGCGCGATCTCGGCTTCCCGGGCCTCCTGCTCGACCGTGCGCGCCTCGGTGACGGCGTCGTACGCCTTGTTCGCCGCCTCCACGGCGGCGTTCGCGGCGGCGGTGGAGCGGTTGGCGTAGTCCACGGCCTCGCCGGCGTGCCGGGCCGCTTCCTCGGCGGCGTCGGCCGCCTTCTCCGCGTGGTCGGCCGCGCTGTCGGCGGCGGCGGACGCGGTGCGCGCGGCGGCGGCGGACCTGCGGGAGAGCGTCGAGGCCCGGCTCGCGGCCGCCGTCGCCCGACCGGCGGCGGCCTCCGCGATGGCGGCCTCGCGCTGCGCCTCGGCGGCCTCGGACTGCGCGGCGCCGGCGGCCACGGCGGCGTCGGCCGAAGCGCGCGCGGCGGCGGCCGAGTTGACCGCGGCACCCGCGGCGGCGTTGCCCGCGGCCTCGGCCGCGTCGGAGGCGAGGGCGGCGAGCTTGGCCTTCGCGGCCACCGTGCGCACCCAGGTGACCATGACCCGCGCGGCCTGCGCCGCCTGGTTGGCGGCCTCCGCCATGTTCGCGTTCTTGGAGGCGCTGATCGCGGCGTGGTAGGCCCGGGACGCGGCGCGCCCCGCCGCGGCCGCGGCCGCGGCGGCGGCGTTCGCGGCGGCCACCGAGCGGCGGGCCGCGGCCTGCGCGGTGCGTGAGGCGGACACCGCGGTCGAGGCGGCGGCCGCGGCACCCTGGGCCGCTCGCGCCGCCTTGTTGGCCGCCCTGGCCGAGCGCTGCACGTCCTGCTCGGCGGCCTGCGCCTCGGCCTTCGCCTCCAGCGCGGCCGCCTTGGCCTTGTCGGCGGCCTGGACCGCCTGCTCGGACAGCTCGACCGCTTCGTCGGTCTTGCGCTCGGCGCGCCGCCCCTCCGACTCCACGATCTTGACCAGTTGCTGGATCTCCGCCGACTCCTCGTCCCGCGCCCGGGCGATGTACTGGCCCGTCGTCAGGAACCACTGGATCGCCCGCGGCGATCCGTCGTCGAGAGCCCGCTCCGCGTACTCCCGCACCTGCGGCGAGGCGGTCACGAGGATGGAGGTCACCTGGACGCGCTGGTCCTCGTCGTGCGCGTCGTACTGTCCGGTGCTGAGGAAGTCCCGCAGCGCGAAGTCCGTACCGGCCGCGAGCGCCTCGGAGGACTCGCGCTTCACGGCCCTGCCGCCGTGTGCGTTGACCGTGGTCACGGCCACTTCGAGGTCCTCGTGCACCGCCGACTGGAAGCCGCCCTGCAGATAGGCGGCGACCGCCGCGTCCCCGCCGGACAGCGCCTGCCCGATCCCGGCGCGCGTCGCCTTGCCCGCGTTGACCAGGGCCTCGGTGAGCGTGAACCGGTTGTCCTCGGCCGTGGCCGCCGGCAGCCTGGTGCCGAGGAACGCGGCCACGTCCTCCGCGCTGCCCACGAGCGCCGCCGCGGCGGCCGTGCGCACCGCGCGGCCGCCGGTCCGGTACGCGTGCACGACCTTGCCGCGGTCGGTGTCGGGAAGTTGTGTACCGCCGTCGGCGGCCGAGCCCGCCGCGTACGCGGGCCGGGATCCGAACACCCCGAGGGGCAGTGCGGTGCCCGCCGCGATTCCCCCGAAAATGGCCAGTGACTGGCGTCTGCTGAATATCCGTCGTGATGGTGACATCCCGACTCCCTTCTCGGACGAGGGGAGATCTCGCCGCCCCCTGCGATACAAGCCCCTTATGAAAACCGGGGGTTGGCGGACTCGTCCAATGCAGAAACCGGGCAGAAATCGGGTAACCCTCAGGTATGCGCCGTGATGTCCATCACCACCGAACAGGGTTGTAGTGATCATAGTGGAGAAATGGTGGAGACCGGAACGGTGGCCGCTCTTCCCCGGCGGCGTTCCGTCCTTCGGCCGCGCGAAGACCCGCACCCGTCCCGTACGACAGAAAACGCCGGCCTCCAGGACCCGATCGGGTCCTGGAGGCCGGCGTCCTGCCGGAAGGCTCAGCCCTTGCGGGACTTCACTTCCTCGGTGAGCTGCGGGACGACGTCGAAGAGGTCGCCGACGACGCCGTAGTCGACCAGCTCGAAGATCGGGGCCTCGGCGTCCTTGTTGATCGCCACGATCGTCTTCGAGGTCTGCATGCCCGCGCGGTGCTGGATCGCGCCGGAGATGCCGGAGGCGATGTACAGCTGCGGCGAGACGGACTTGCCGGTCTGGCCGACCTGGTTGGTGTGCGGGTACCAGCCCGCGTCCACCGCGGCGCGCGAGGCGCCGACGGCCGCACCGAGCGAGTCGGCGAGCGCCTCGATGATCGCGAAGTTCTCCGCGCCGTTGACGCCGCGGCCGCCGGAGACGACGATCGCGGCCTCGGTCAGCTCCGGACGGCCGGTCGACTCGCGCGGCGTGCGCGAGGTGACCTTGGTGCCGGTCGCGGCGGCGGAGAAGGTGACCGACAGGGCCTCGACGGCGCCGGCGGCCGGGGCCGGCTCGACGGCCGCGCTGTTCGGCTTGACCGTGATGACCGGGGTGCCCTTGGAGACACGGGACTTGGTGGTGAAGGCGGCGGCGAACACCGACTGCGTGGCCACCGGGCCCTCGTCGCCGGCCTCCAGGTCGACGGCGTCGGTGATGATGCCGGAGCCCAGGCGCAGCGCCAGGCGGGCGGCGATCTCCTTGCCCTCGGCGGAGGACGGGACCAGGACGGCGGACGGGGAGACGGCCTCGACGGCGGCCTGGAGGGCGTCGACCTTCGGGACGACCAGGTAGTCGGCGTACTCGGCGGCCTCGTGGGTGAGGACCTTGACCGCGCCGTGCTCGGCGAGGGCGGCGGCGGTGTCACCGGCGCCGTTGCCCAGCGCGACGGCGACGGGCTCGCCGACGCGGCGGGCGAGGGTCAGCAGCTCCAGGGTGGGCTTGCGGACGGCACCGTCCACGTGGTCGACGTAGACGAGAACTTCAGCCATGGGACTTCTTCTCTCCTGCTTGCGAGATGTGAGGGGCGGTCGGCGGAACCGGCGGGGCTCAGATGAACTTCTGGCCCGCGAGGAACTCGGCGAGCTGCTTGCCGCCCTCGCCCTCGTCCTTGACGATGGTGCCCGCGGTGCGCGCCGGGCGCTCGGTCGCGGACTCGACCGTGGTGTAGGCGTTCTCGAGACCGACCTCGTCCTCGTCGATGTCGAGGTCGGACAGGTCCCAGGACTCCACCGGCTTCTTCTTGGCCGCCATGATCCCCTTGAAGGACGGGTAGCGGGCCTCGCCGGACTGGTCGGTGACCGACACGACGGCCGGCAGGGAGGCCTCCAGCTGCTCGGTGGCGGCGTCGCCGTCACGGCGGCCCTTCACGGTGCCGTCCTCGACCGACACCTCGGAAAGCAGCGTCACCTGCGGCACGCCCAGGCGCTCCGCGAGCAGGGCCGGGACGACACCCATGGTGCCGTCGGTGGAAGCCATGCCGGAGACGACCAGGTCGTACCCGGCCTTCTCGATCGCCTTGGCCAGGACCAGCGAGGTGCCGATGGCGTCGGTGCCGTGCAGGTCGTCGTCCTCGACGTGGATCGCCTTGTCCGCGCCCATGGACAGCGCCTTGCGCAGCGCGTCCTTCGCGTCCTCCGGACCCACCGTCAGGACGGTGATCTCCACGTCGTCGTCGGAGTTCTCCGAGATCTGCAGCGCCTGCTCGACCGCGTACTCGTCCAGCTCGGAGAGCAGACCGTCGACGTCGTCGCGGTCGACGGTCAGGTCATCGGCGAAGTGCCGGTCGCCAGTGGCGTCGGGCACGTACTTCACAGTGACAACGATCCTCAAGCTCACGCCGGCTCTCCTACTGCGTCGACATTTCAGTGCTGCCTCTTGCAGGCAGCATAGGCGCCCCAAGCGGCCGATCCCGGGCGGGGCGACCTGCGCTCCGTCCCGAAATATTACTCGTCAGTACACCCAGTCCCTGCCCGCTAAGCAAGCGCTTTGAACTGTGACCTTCGCAACGCAGCGTAACCGGAACTCGACCGCTTCGCAGAAGCCGTCCCGGTGCGCGGTCAGTCGCGCAGGCCGTTGTAACGCCCCTGGTGGTACAGCAGCGGGCGCCCGGCACCCTCGGGGTCGCCGAGCAGCACCTCGGCCAGTACGACGCGGTGGTCCCCGGCGGGCACCCGGCCCACGACCCGGCACACCAGCCAGGCGAGGACGCCGTCCAGGACCGGCACGCCCTCGGGGCCGTCGCGCCAGGCGGTGGGCTCCGCGAAGCGGTCCGCGCCGCTGCGGGCGAAGGTGGCGGCCAGGTCCTCCTGGTGTTCGCCGAGCACATGGACGCCGACGTACTCGGCCTCGGAGACCACGGGCCAGCTGGAGGAGCCGGTGCCGATGCCGAAGGAGAGCAGGGGCGGTGCGGTGGAGACCGAGGTGAGGGAGGTGGCGGTGAAGCCGACCGGGCCGGCCTCCCCCCGCGCGGTGATCACCGCGACGCCCGCGGCGTGCCGCCGGAACGCGGACCGCAGCAGGTCGGCGGTGGCGAGCGGGGACGCGGTGAGGCCGGGTGTGGCCGTCATACGGGGAGTCCTTCTGCGTTGCTTCTCGGTCCGCGGAGCCGGGACCTGGGCCGTACGGGCAGGCTGACGACGGATGGCACACACAGTCAATTACGTCCCGGGATCTGGAAGCTGTGGAGAACGCCTCACGGGCGGCGTGACGGTACTCACACCCCTCGCACCGCCTCGCCCAGCGCGGCGATCACGTCCGCCTTGCGCGGCTGCCCGGCGGCGCGCCGCACGATCCGGCCGGCCGCGTCGAGGACGAACACGGTCGGCGTCTTGAGCACGCCGAGCGAACGGACGAGTTCGAGGCGGGCCTCGGCGTCGACCTCCACGTGGGCGACACCGGGGACCATGCGGGCCACCTCGGCGAGCACACGCCGGGTGGCACGGCAGGGGGCGCAGAAGGCGCTGGAGAACTGCACGAGTGTGGCGCGGGCACCCAGGTCCGCGCCGAGGTCGGCCGGACCGAGCCGGCGGTCGCCCACGGCGCCGCCCGGACCGGGCTCACGGGACCGCGGGCCGGGGGATGGATCCGGACTCCTCACCTCGTCCTGACCGTGCACCCGCGCACCCTCGTTCCGCCGCCTTCGCGGCACTCATGGACACGCCGCAGGCGTGCCACCGGTCCGTTCGTCCCTCCGTTCAGCGTGCCCCGGTCGGAGGAGATTCCCGCTGCGCCATCGATTTTCGGCCACGAACCGTCCGCTGACGTGATGAGGATCTCGCCGACTGCGGGCACCAAGGCTGGTACACCGGCCGTTCTTGGGGCACGATCTGCGACAAGCCGTAAACCTACGGCTGCGTAACTTTCGACTGGGAGTTTCCCTTCCCAGGCTGACAAGGAAGGGTTCGACCCGCCCATGGCTGAACTCGTCTACCGCCCGGCGATCGGTCTCGCCCGCACCCTGTTCAAGGTGTGGGACCTCAAGATCGACTGCCAGGGTTCGGAGAACATCCCGCGCTCGGGCGGCGCCGTACTGGTGAGCAACCACATCAGCTACCTGGACTTCATCTTCGACGGCCTGGCGGCACTGCCGCAGAAGCGGCTGGTGCGCTTCATGGCGAAGGAGTCGGTCTTCCGGCACCGGGTGTCCGGTCCCCTGATGCGCGGGATGAAGCACATCCCCGTGGACCGCAAGCAGGGCGAGGCCGCGTACGCGCACGCCCTGGACTCGCTGCGCTCCGGCGAGATCGTCGGCGTCTTCCCGGAGGCGACGATCTCCGAGTCGTTCACGCTGAAGAGCTTCAAGTCGGGTGCCGCGCGCCTGGCGCAGGAGGCCGGCGTCCCGCTGGTCCCGATGGCCGTCTGGGGTACGCAGCGGCTGTGGACCAAGGGACACCCGCGCAACTTCAAGCGCAGCCACACCCCGATCACCATCCGGGTCGGCGAGGCGATCGAGGCCTCCCGCGACCAGTACGCGGGGGCCATCACCCGCCGGCTGCGCGAGCGGGTGCAGGAGCTGCTGGAGGCGGCCCAGCGCGCCTACCCGGTGCGCCCGCGCGGCGCGGACGACACCTGGTGGATGCCGGCCCACCTCGGTGGCACCGCCCCCACGCCGGAGCAGCTGCGCACCGCCGAGGCGCACTGAACCGGGCGCCTCAGAGCGAGGCCGGGAGCGTCGCCCACAGGTGCGCCCGGTCGGTGGCCGCCCGCAGGGCCGCCAGCACCGCCGGATGCGGCGCGGCGTACAGCTGCGGGTAGTCCGCCTCCCCGGCCTCGCGGTCCGGCGTGAAGGCCAGCCGCTCCCGCCCCAGGGAGAACCTGGCGTCCACGCCGGGCTTGTTGCCGCGCGGGTCCTGCCGGTGCCAGGCCCCGTCGAACCGTACGGCGACCAGTCCGTGCACCACGTCGAGCCGCTGGTAGCACAGGGCCGTCGGAATGTCCTCGGCGCGCAGCAGCGCGGTCAGCGCGTGGGCCTTGGCGTAGCAGATGCCGGTGCGCCGCTCCAGGACGTCGGAGGCCCGCCAGGTGACGCGCGGATCACCCGAGTCCTGCGAGTGCGGGATGGTGTCGCGCACGAACTCGAAGGCCAGCCGCGCATAGGCATACGAGTCCTCCGCCTCCTTGGCGAGTCTCGCGGCCACCTCCCGCACCGACGGGTGGTCGTGGTCGATCACCTCGTCGGCGGCCAGGTAGGCGGACAGGTCGGGGTTCTGCTGGATCAGCTCCATGCCCGCAGAGCATAGGAACGCGATCACCCGTCAGTCAATGACTTTTCAGGTGACCGCATACCTATGCATCCCCGGGGGTGCCTAGCGCGCCATCTCCTCCTTGAGGGCGGCGACGAAGGCGTCGACATCGTCCTCGGTGGTGTCGAAGGCGCACATCCAGCGCACGTCGCCGGCGGCCTCGTCCCAGAAGTAGAAGCGGAACCGCTTCTGCAGACGCTCGCTCACCTCGTGCGGCAGGCGGGCGAAGACCGCGTTGGCCTGCACCGGGTAGAGGATCTCCACGCCGTGCACGGCGCGCACGCCCTCGGCGAGGCGCTGCGCCATCGCGTTGGAGTGGCGGGCGTTGCGCAGCCACAGGTCCTTGGCGAGCAGCGCCTCCAACTGCACCGACACGAAGCGCATCTTGGAGGCGAGCTGCATGGACAGCTTGCGCAGGTGCTTCATGTGGCGCACCGCGTCCTGGTTCAGGACCACGACCGCCTCGCCGAACAGGGCGCCGTTCTTGGTGCCGCCGAGCGAGAGCAGGTCGACGCCGACCGCGTTGGTGAACGTCCGCATGGGCACGTCCAGGGAGGCGGCGGCGTTGGCTATCCGGGAGCCGTCCAGGTGCACCTTCATGCCGTGCGCGTGGGCGTGCTCGCAGATGGCGCGGATCTCGTCCGGCGTGTAGAGCGTGCCCAGCTCGGTGCTCTGGGTGATCGAGACGACCTGCGGCATCGCGCGGTGCTCGTCGTCCCAGCCGTACGCCTGCCGGTCGATCAGGTCGGGGGTGAGCTTGCCGTCGGGGGTCGGGACGGTGAGCAGCTTGAGGCCGCCCATGCGCTCGGGGGCGCCGCCCTCGTCGACGTTGATGTGCGCGCTCTCGGCGCAGATCACCGCGCCCCAGCGGTCGGTGACCGCCTGGAGCGCGACGACGTTGGCACCGGTGCCGTTGAAGACCGGGAAGGCCTCGGCGCCGGAGCCGAAGTGGCTGCGGATCACCCGCTGGAGGTTCTCGGTGTACTCGTCCTCGCCGTAGGCGACCTGGTGTCCGCCGTTGGCCAGGGCCAGCGCGGCGAGCACCTCGGGGTGCGCGCCGGCGTAGTTGTCACTGGCGAAACCGCGGACCTCGGGGTCGTGGTGGCGACGCGCGTCGGTCTTCGGGGGGTTCACGGCTTCTCGGTGAGCCACAGACGGTTTCCGTTCACTTCCGCGGCGGGCTTCTCCCAGACTCCGGCGACGGCCTCGGCGAGGTCACGCACGTCCGTGAAGCCCGCGAACTTCGCGTTGGGACGCTCGGCGCGCATCGCGTCGTGCACCAACGCCTTGACCACCAGGATCGCAGCAGCGGACGTCGGCCCCTGCTCGCCCCCCGCCTTGCGGAAGTAGTCCGCCATGGCCAGCGTCCACGCCTCGGACGCGGCCTTGGCGGCCGAGTAGGCGGCGTTGCCCGCGGTGGGCTTGGACGCGCCGGCGGCGCTGATCAGGACGTAGCGGCCGCGGTCGCTGCGCTGGAGGGCCTCGTGAAAGGCGAGGGAGGTGTGCTGCACGGTGCGGATGAGCAGCTTCTCCAGGAGGTCCCAGTCGCCGAGGTCGGTCTTGGTGAAGGTCTGGCTGCCGCGCCAGCCGCCGACGAGGTGGACCAGGCCGTCGACCCGGCCGTGGTCCTTCTCGATGCGGTCGGCCCACGCGCGGGTGGAGTCGAGGTCGAGCAGGTCGACCGTCTCACCCGTGACGTCGGCGCCGCCGTGCGCGTAGCGCGCCGCGTCGACCGCCTCCGCCAGCCGCTCCGGGTCGTTGTCCGAGCCGACGACCGTCGCGCCCGCCTCGGCGAGCCGCAGCAGCGCGGCCCGTCCGGCGGGTCCGCCCGCCCCGGCCACCGCGATCACCGCGCCGTCGAGCGCCCCGTTCCCCATGGTCCTCGCCTCCCGAGCCTGTTGCCGTGCCTGTTCCTGCCCGCCGGTGCCGTCGCTCACGCGGCGACCCGCTCGGCGCCGTCGGCCGAGGCCGTGATGCCCTTGGTGGAGGCGATCACGTTCTTCAGCTTCTTGGACAGGGCCTCGTAGAACATGCTCAGCGGAAACTCGTCCGGGAGCACGTCGTCGACGAGCTTGCGCGGCGGCAGGCTCAGGTCCAGGGCATCGGGGCCCTTGGCCCACTTCGAGCCCGGGTGCGGGGCGAGGTAGGTGGAGACCAGCTCGTAGCCGGCGAACCAGTGGACGAGCTTGGGGCGGTCGATGCCGTCGCGGTAGAGGGTCTCGATCTCGGCGCAGAGCTGGTTGGTGACCT
The DNA here is from genome assembly GCA_002155895.1 of Streptomyces rochei. Taxonomy (GTDB): domain Bacteria; phylum Actinomycetota; class Actinomycetes; order Streptomycetales; family Streptomycetaceae; genus Streptomyces; species Streptomyces rochei. The sequence goes on along the minus strand of MUMD01000087.1, from coordinate 4,077 downwards.
GCGGGGCGCGCTGCCAGTCGATGAAGAGCTTGTTGTCGGTCCAGCGGACGACGTCGTGCTTGTGCAGGTAGGCGAAGAGGAGCTGGCCGCCGAGTCCGTCGTAGTTGCGCACCCGCTCGCCGGTGACCGGGAAGCGGAACATGCGGTCGAAGAGGACCGCGTACTGCACGTCACGGGCCTGCGGGACGCCGTCGGCCTCCAGCTTCACGGCCTCCTTGAAGGCGGTGAGGTCGCAGCGCAGCTCCTCCAGGCCGTACATCCAGAACGGCTGGCGCTGCTTGATCATGAACGGGTCGAAGGGCAGGTCGCCGTGGCTGTGGGTGCGGTCGTGGACCATGTCCCACAGGACGAACGCCTCCTCGCAGCGCTTCTGGTCGTGGACCATCGCGGCGACGTCCTCGGGCAGCTCCAGGCCCAGGATGCCGACGGCGGCGTCCGTGACGCGACGGAAGCGGGCGGCCTCGCGGTCGCAGAAGATGCCGCCCCAGGAGAAGCGCTCCGGGGCCTCGCGCACGGCGATGGTCTCCGGGAAGAGCACGGCGGAGTTGGTGTCGTAGCCGGCCGTGAAGTCCTCGAAGGTGATGCCGCAGAAGAGCGGGTTGTCGTAGCGGGTGCGCTCCAGCTCGGCCAGCCAGTCCGGCCAGACCATGCGCAGCACGACCGCCTCGAGGTTGCGGTCCGGGTTGCCGTTCTGGGTGTACATCGGGAAGACGACCAGGTGCTGGAGGCCGTCCGCGCGGTTCGCGGCGGGCTGGAAGGCCAGCAGCGAGTCGAGGAAGTCGGGCACCTGGAAGCCGCCGTCGGCCCAGCGGCCGAGGTCCTTCACCAGCGCCTCGTGGTAGGCGCGGTCGTGCGGGAGCAGCGGGGACAGCTCCTCGACGGCACCGGCGACACGGCGCACGGCGTCCTCGGCGACGGCCCGCTCCGGGGCGCCCTCGGCGTCGAAGTCGATCGACCCGTCCTTGGACTGCCAGGGCCTGATGCGCTCCACGGCATCCTTGAGCACGGGCCACGCCGGGTGCTCGACCACCCTGCTCGCCGGAGGAACCTTCTCCTCCGCACCGACCTGCACAAGAATTTCCGTCATGTCCCATCCTCCACGGGAGAAGCTTGCGTCAGGACACCGTATGCGTACGAGGTTCCTCCCTTCAAGGGGAGCATCCGTAAATAATCCTGCCGCGCCCCAGGGTTCACCGCATTTTTTCCTGCGAGATGCCGGATTCCGTATACCCAGCGCGGCAGCGGGGAAACGGTCCCGCAGGGCCGTTAGGCTGCGCCCTGCCATCGCCGCCGTCTACGGAAGCGAGTCGAGCCTTGAACTTCCTCACCATCGGGCACCGCGGAGCGATGGGTGTCGAACCGGAGAACACCCTGCGTTCCTTCGTCGCCGCCGAGCGGGCCGGCCTCGACGTCGTCGAACTGGACCTGCACCTGAGCAAGGACGGCGCGCTCGTCGTCATGCACGACGCGGACGTGGACCGCACCACGGACGGCACCGGCGCGATCGCCGACAAGACCCTGGAGGAGCTGCGCGCGCTGGACGCCGGGCGCGGGGAGCGCGTCCCGGTGTTCGAGGAGGTGCTGGACGCCGTCTCGCTGCCGGTGCAGGCCGAGATCAAGGACGTCGCGGCCGCCCGCACGCTCGCCGAGGTGATGGTGCGGCGGGACCTGGCGGACCGGGTGGAGGTCATCTCGTTCCACGACGAGGCGATCGTCGAGATCGCCCGGCTCGTGCCGGGGGTGCGGACCGCGCTGGTCGCGCAGTTCTACGGCCCCGAGGTCGTGGACCGGGCGGTGGCGGCGGGTGCCGGCTCCCTGTGCCTGGACATCAACCGGATCACGCTGGAGATCGTCGAGAAGGCCCGCAAGGAGGGCCTGAGGGTCTTCTCCTGGACCGTGAACACCCAGGATCACCTGCGGCTGGTGCGCGCCCTGGGCCTCGACGGCGCGACGACCGACTACCCGGAGATCAAGCGCACCGGCCGCTTCACCGCCTGAGCGGCGCCGGCCGGGACCCGGGCGGCCGGGACCCATGCGGCCGGGGCCGCCTCACGCCAGCGGCTTGACCAGCAGCTCGAACTGCAGGTCGTCCCGCTGCGGAATGCCGAACCGCTCGTCGCCGTACGGGAAGGGCGTCATCTCTCCCGTACGGCGGTAGCCGCGGCGCTCGTACCAGGCGATGAGGTCCTCGCGCACGGAGATCACGGTCATGTGCATCTCGGTGACGCCCCACGTCGCCCGGGCCTGCCGCTCCGCCTCCGCGATGATCGTCTTGCCCAGACCCGCGCCCTGGAGCGCCGGGCTGACCGCGAACATCCCGAAGTAGGCGTGCGCGCCGCGGTGCTCGAGCTGGCAGCAGGCCACGACCCTGCCGTCCCGCTCGACCGTCAGCAGGCGGCTGTCCGGCGACTTGATCACCTCCAGCACGCCCTCCGGGTCGGTGCGCTGCCCCTGGAGGATGTCCGCCTCGGTGGTCCACCCGGCGCGGCTGGCCTCGCCCCGGTAGGCGGACTCTATGAGCGCGACGATCTCGTCCACGTCGGCGTCGGTGGCGTCGCGGTAGGTCAGGTGGCCGGCGGTGGTGTCCATGGGGGGCGTCTCCGGTTCGTGCTCGGGCGCGGCGGGGGCACCGAAGAGAGTAACGCCGACGCTAGTGTCGGCCGCATGGTGCATGTACTCAGCAGCCGGACCCTGCTCCGCCCCACCGACCCCGACCGCTCCCGGGCGTTCTACGGCGAGCAACTGGGCCTCGCCGTCCACCGGGAGTTCGGGACCGGACCGGAGCGGGGCACCGTGTACTTCCTCGGCGGCGGCTTCCTGGAGGTGTCCGGGCGCGCCGAGGCGCCGGTGACTCCCGCGCTCAAGCTGTGGCTCCAGGTCGCGGACGCGGCGGCGGCCCACGACGAACTGCGGGGCAAGGGCGTCGAGATCGTGCGGGAGCCGGTGCGGGAGCCGTGGGGCCTGGTGGAGATGTGGATCGCGGACCCGGACGGCACGCAGATCGTGCTGGTGGAGGTGCCGGCGGACCATCCGCTGCGCTACCGGCCGGGGATCTGAACCGCCGGGACCGTCCCGGCCGACCCCGGGGCGGTCGCGGCCGACCTCGGGGCGGTCCCCGCCGACCCCGGGGCGGTCCTGTCGGCGGCCGGTGCGGTGCTGCCCGGATGGCCGCGGTCCGGGCCCGGCCTTAGCGTGCTGGAGGGGTGGGAAGGGTCTGCGGCCGAGCGGAAGGACGCCCACGCGATGAAGCTCCACGAACCGGTGCCCGGCGGCCCCTGCTGGGCCGAGCTGGGAACCAGTGACCTGGAAGCGGCCAGGCGCTTCTACACCGCGCTGTTCGGCTGGCGTCCCGAGACGGACTCCCGGCAGCAGGCGGGCGGCTACACGATCGCCCGGCTCGGTGACGCGGCCGTCGCCGCCCTGACGCCGCTGTACCAGCCGGCGCAGCCGGTCGCCTGGAACGTGTCGTTCGCGGTCCGCGACGCGGACACCGCCGTGCGGCAGGTGGCGGCGGCCGGCGGCACGGTGCTGCAGGAGCCCACGGACGTCTTCGACTCCGGCCGGTTCGCGGTGGCCGCCGACCCGGGCGGCGCGGTGTTCCAGATGTGGCAGGGGCGGTCGTTCCCCGGCGCCGGCCTCTTCAACGCGCCCGGGGCGCTCGGCTGGGTGGAACTGCTGACCCGGGAGCCGGACCTGGCCGCCGACTTCTACACCACGGTCTTCGGCTGGACCGTGTCCGCGTCGGACCGCTATCCGCAGTGGGGCATCGCCGGCGCGGACTTCGGCGGCATGGTCACGATGGACGACAAGTTCCCGCACGAGGTCCCGGCCCACTGGCTGCCGTACTTCGCGGTGGAGGACGTGGACACCGCCGCGGCCGACACGACCGACGGCGGCGGCACCGTGCTCATGGAACCCACCTCGCCTCCCGACGGGCCCCGCATCGCGGTGCTCCGGGATCCCCAGGGGGCGATGTTCGGCGTGTACCGGGCGGGCGACGAGCGCTGAGCGGCCCTCGCGATGCCGGGCGGGCCGGCGCCCGCCTCGAACCCCCGGCGCCCGCCCGGTACACGCCGA
>MUMD01000086.1:465-2370 GCA_002155895.1 Streptomyces rochei | reverse complement strand
GACCACGCCTTCGCCACGACCGCCGTGGAGAAGCTCGGCTGACGGCAGCCCGCGCACACGAGGCCGGTTCCCCGGGACGTCACCGGGAACCGGCCTCACGCGTGTCGCGACGTACGGGACGGGTCAGCCCGCTGCCACCGTCAGCGGAGCGAACCGCCGCTGCCAGTCGCCCGGCAGCTCCGTGGTGCCGTACGTCATGACCGCGTTGGTGGCGACGGAGGACAGACCACGCTCCCGCACCCAGGCCAACAACTCCTCGTGCCGTACGTCGATGTCCGTGCGGAGCGGCCGGTCGGTGCGGTCGGCCAGGGAGGCGACGAGCGCCTTGGCCGTCGTGGTGTCACGGGCGATGAGAGGGCCCACGACATGGGTGTCCATGTTGGGCCAGGCAGCGGCGTACCCGATGATCTCCCCGCCTTCCTCGGCGACCCGGAGCTGATCGGCGAACGCGGGCAGCCGTGTGATGACGTGGGTGCGGTCGGTGCCGANNCCCGCCCGTCGGGGACGAAACGACCGCGCACCATCTCGGCCCGGCCGGTGGTCTTGAACCCCAGCTCCTCGTAGAGGGGCCGGCCGTACGGGGTGGCGTGCAGGTTGAGCGGGGTGGGACCCAGCGCACCGACGACGTGGCGCATCAGCCGGCGCCCCACACCCCGGCGGGCGTGTCGCTCGGCGACCAGCACCATGCCGATGGCGGCGAGGGAGGGGCGGCCGTGCGGTCCGTACTCGGTGACGATGCACGCGGTGACGAGTCCGCCGTCAGGGTCGTCGATGCCGTAACCCTTTCCGGCGGTGAGGAGGAAGCCCCACTTGTGCTCCTCACGAGGCCACCCACGGTCCTCGGACAGGTCGGCGCAGGCGGTGAGGTCGCGGAGCGTCAGACGGCGGATCGGCAGCGAGGCGAGGGAAGGTGTCGACACGCAGGTCAGGCTGTCCGACGCCGGNNTGGCCGGGTCAGCCCAGGTCGGGTGCGTGCATCGCTCGCACACCCTCGATGTTGCCGTCCAGATAGTGCCGCAGGGAGAGCGGCACGAGGTGGACCGAGGCGATCCCGACGCGGGTGAAGGGCACCCGGACGATCTCGTACTCACCGGCGGGTTCCTCGACTTCGGGGCCGTGCCGCAGGGACGGGTCCATGGACTCCAGGCGGCAGACGAAGAAGTGCTGCACCTTCACGCCGGTGGCCCCGCCGTCCTCACCGATGTGCTCCACCGTGTCCACGAAGCAGGGGACCACGTCAGTGATCTTGGCGCCGAGTTCCTCGTACACCTCGCGGTGCAGGGCGTCCACGACGGTGGCGTCGTCCGGTTCGACCCCGCCTCCGGGCGTGACCCAGTAGGGATCGACACCCGGCTTGGTGCGCTTGATCAGGATCAGGTGGGCACCGTCCAGGAGAACGGCGCGGGCGGTGCGCTTGACCACGGGTCGGACGGTCATGGGAGAAATGTGGCCCGGCTGGTTCCACGTGAAACATCACGGGCGCCAGGTGTTCCAAGGGCCGCTCAGCCCCAGTCCGCGGCCGCGCGCAGCAGCCATTCGTGGGCTCGGGCGATGTGCGGCATCGCCAGCGTGCCGGTGCGGACCACCAGGAAGTACGTCCGCAGCGGTGGCACCGCGGGGTCGTGGAGGGCGACGACTTCGCCCCGCGCCAACGCCTCGGCGCACAGATACCGGGGCAGCACGGCGAGCCCGGCGCCCGCGACGGTGCAGGCGAGCACCGCGCGCAGGTCGGAGGCCACGACCGTGCCCGAGGCCGCCGGGCGGGCGTCGAAGACGGTCGCCCAGTAACGGGCGACGAAGGGCAGCGACTCGTGCACCTCGACCACGGGGATGTGCTCCAGGTCGGGTGCGCCGGTGCGGTGGGGCCGTACGGCGCTGGTTCCCTCCGTCCAGTGGGGCGCGGCG
>MUMD01000086.1:0-416 GCA_002155895.1 Streptomyces rochei | reverse complement strand
CGGGCAGCGCCCGCTCGGCGGTGAACTCCGGAGGCCCGGCCAGATGCAGGGTGCGCAGCGAGGAGCCGTCGTCCAGCCCGGTCTCGGTGATCTCGACCAGCGCGTCGAGATGCGGGGCGGCCTTGTGGGCGAGTTCGTCGCCGATGGTCGTCGGGGTCACACCGCGGGCCTGGCGGAGGAACAAGGGGCGCCCGAGCTGCCGCTCCAAGGTGCGGATCTGGGAGGTGACCGCCGGCTGGGAGAGGCCGAGCAGGGCCGCGGCGCGCGTGAAGGAACCGGCCCGGTGCACGGTCACGAACGTGCGAAGCAAGGCCAGATCCACCAGAGCCGCCCCCTCTTCTGTTCTCCGGCGACCCCCCGGCCGCGCTCAACTATAAATATGTCGATAGGTCGCTGTCGCTACTGTGATTGGACAC
>MUMD01000085.1 GCA_002155895.1 Streptomyces rochei | reverse complement strand
CACCGGTCCCGGCGGCGCGTCCGGCCACCCGGGGCGGTTGCCCCTCGCCGACCGGGCCGACGTCCGCGCCTGGGTCGGCGCGTTCGTCCGCGGCGAGGCCGCCCGGCTGCTCCTCACCTTCGCGCTGTTCGCCGCTGCCCTGGTGGCCGGCCTCGTCGGGCCCCGGCTCCTCGGCCACCTGGTCGAGTCCGTCAAGGCGGGCACCACCACGGGGCGGGTCGACCTGCTGGCCCTGGCTTTCGTGGCCATCCTGCTCTGCCACGCGCTCCTCGCCCGCGCAGCCCGCACCCGGGCCACCCTGCTGGGCGAGCGCGTCCTGGCCCGTACGCGCGAGAACTTCGTCCGCCGGGTCCTCCGGCTGCCGCTGTCGGAGGTGGAGAGCGTCGGCACCGGCGACCTCCTCAGCCGGGCCACCACCGACGCCGACCGGCTCAACGAGAGCATCCGGCAGGCCGTCCCTCGCATCGCCCTGGCCGCCGTCACCCTGGTGTTCACCTTCGCGGCGATCCTGCTGACCTCGCCCCTCCTTGCGCTGGGGCTGCTGGCCGGGGTACCGTTCGCGGTCCTGTCGACCTGGTGGTACCGGCCGCGCGCCACCCGCGCCTACGAGCGGCTGCTCGGCCAGGAGGCCGACGTCCTGGCCGTCACGCACGAGACCGCGCGCGGCGCCGCCACCGTCGAGGCGCTCGGGCTCGGTCCCCGCCAGGTGCGGCGCCACGGCGCCGCCGTCGACCAGGTGGTACGCACCAGGCAGCGCACCACCTGGCTGCAGACCATCTGGTTCCCCAGCCTGGACCTCGCCACGATGGTGCCCATGGCGCTGACCCTGCTGATCGGCGGGCTCGCCTACCAGCGCGGTGCCGTGGGGCTGGGCGCGCTGACCGCCGTCGTGCTGTACGTGCAGGCCCTCGGCGAGCCCCTCAACGACCTGCTCACCTGGACCGACGAGCTCCAGATCGGCAACGCCGCGCTCCGCCGGATCCTCGGCGTGGACCGGCTCCCGCGCGAGGAGCCCCGGCCGCGGGCGGCCACCGAGGGCCACGCCATCCGGCTGGAGGGCGTCGGCTTCGGTTACGGCCCCGGCCGCGAGGTCCTGTCCGGCATCGACCTCGACATCGCCACCGGCGAGCGCCTGGTCGTGGTCGGTGCCTCGGGCGCGGGCAAGTCCACCCTGGGCAAGCTGCTGGCCGGCGTGCACTATCCGACCCGCGGCACCGTGCGCATCGGCGGCGTCGACATCGCCGACCTTCCGGTGGGCCAACTGCGGCGAGAGATCGTTCTGGTGACCCAGGAACAGCACGTCTTCACCGGCACCGTACGGGACAACCTCACGCTCGCCCGCGAGGAGGCCCCGCCCGACGAGCGGCTTTGGGAGGCGCTGGACACCGTCCTCCTGACCGACTGGGCCCGCGCCCTCCCCGACGGCCTCGACAGCGAGATCGGCCCCGGCGCCGCCCCGGTGTCCCCGTCGGCCGCCCAGCAACTGGCGCTGGCCAGACTGCTGCTGTCCGACCCGCACGCACTGGTCCTGGACGAGGCCACGGCCCTCCTGGACTCCACCGCCTCCCGCCGCGTCGAGCGCGCGCTCGCCGCGCTGATCGAGGGCCGCACGGTGATCTCCATCGTGCACCGCCTGGACTCGGTCCGCGACGCCGACCGCATC
>MUMD01000084.1 GCA_002155895.1 Streptomyces rochei | reverse complement strand
TGTCCCGGCTGGAGTCGGGGCAGCGCGAGCCGGGGCTGCGGCACCTGCTGCCCCTGGCCAGGGCGCACCGCCTGCCCCTGGACGAACTGGTCGGCTCCCGCACCGGCGACCCCCGCGTCCACCCGCGCCCGTTCACCCGGCACGGCCAGACCTGGCTCCCCCTCACCCGCAACCCCAACGACGGGCTGCACGCCTACAAGCAGATCCTGCCCGCGCCCCCCACGGCCCGCACCGAGTGGACCCCGCGGCCCGAACAGGGCTCCCACGAGGGCCACGAGTGGATCTACGTCCTCTCCGGACGCCTGCTCCTCGCCCTCGGCGACCACGACCTCGTCCTGACGGCCGGTGAGACGGCGGAGTTCGACACCCGCGTCCCGCACGGCATCGCCAACGCGGGGGACCAGCCCGTCGAATGGCTCGCCCTGTACGGGGCGCAGGGGGAGCGCATGCACGTCCGCGTCCAGCCCACCGGGAGCTGACCCGGCCCGCCCTCGCGCGCGGTCACCCCTCCGCGATCACCACCGCCGACGCCACCCCCGCGTCGTGGCTGAGCGACACGTGCCACGACGCCACCCCCAGCTCCGCCGCCCGCGCCGCCACCGTCCCGGTCACCCGCAGACGGGGCTGTCCGCTGTCCTCGACGTACACCTCCGCGTCCGTCCAGTGCAGCCCGCCCGGCGCGCCCAGCGCCTTGGCCAGCGCCTCCTTCGCCGCGAACCGGGCGGCGAGCGAGGCGACGCCCCGGCGCTCCCCGCCGGGCAGCAGCAACTCGCTGTCCAGGAAGAGCCGCCGCGCCAAGGCCGGCGTGCGTTCCAGCGACGCGCCGAACCGCTCGATCTCGGCCACGTCGATCCCGACCCCGATGATGCTCATGCCGGGCACCCTAACGACTGGGGGCCGGCCCGCGGTCCGCGACGGAGGCGGGACCGGGCGCTCTGAGAGACTGGGGGCACGATGAGTGAGACTGCTGCTCGGCGGGACGCGGTAACGCGGGCCCGGGCCGAGATCGACCTGGCCGCCCTGCGGGCCAACGTCCGCGCCCTGCGCGAACGGGCACCCGGGGCGGCTCTCATGGCCGTGGTCAAGGCCGACGCCTACGGCCACGGCGCGATCCCGTGCGCCCGCGCGGCCGTCGAGGCGGGCGCGACCTGGCTCGGCACCGCCACCCCGCAGGAGGCCCTCGCCCTGCGCGCGGACCCGGAGCTGCCGGACGACGTACGGATCATGTGCTGGCTGTGGACGCCGGGCGGTCCCTGGCGCGAGGCCGTCGAGGCCGGCCTCGACGTGTCCGTCAGCGGGATGTGGGCCCTGGAGGAACTCGTCGCGGCGGCCCGCGACGCGGCGCTCCCCGCGCGGGTGCAGCTCAAGGCCGACACGGGGCTCGGGCGCAACGGCTGCCAGCCGGGCGAGGACTGGGCGGAACTGGTCCGCGAGGCCCTGCGCGCCGAACGCGAGGGCCTGCTCCGCGTCACCGGCCTGTGGTCGCACTTCGCCTGCGCCGACGAGCCCGGGCACCCCTCCATCGCCGCGCAGCTCACCCGCTTCCGGGAGATGACGGCGTACGCCGAACAGCAGGGCGTACGCCCCGAGGTGCGGCACATCGCCAACTCGCCGGCCACGCTCACCCTCCCCGAGACCCACTTCGACCTGGTACGCCCCGGCATCGCGATGTACGGCGTCTCGCCCAGCCCCGAGATCGGCACCCCCGCCGACTTCGGACTGCGCCCGGTGATGACGCTGTCCGCCTCGCTGGCCCTGGTCAAGCGGGTCCCCGGCGGCCACGGCGTCAGCTACGGGCACCACTACACCACCCCCGGCGACACCACCCTCGGCCTCGTCCCCCTCGGCTACGCGGACGGCATCCCGCGCCACGCCTCCTCCGCGGGCCCCGTCCTGGCGGGCGGCAAGTGGCGCACCGTCGCGGGGCGGATCGCCATGGACCAGTTCGTCGTCGACCTCGGCGGGGAGCGGCCCGAGCCGGGCTCCGAGGCCGTGCTGTTCGGCCCCGGTGACCGGGGGGAGCCCACCGCCGAGGACTGGGCGCGGGCGGCGGGCACCATCGCGTACGAGATCGTCACCCGGATCGGACCACGCGTCCCGCGCGTCTATGTGAACGAGTGACGAGTGAGCGGGTGACCGGGTGGCTCGGCCGGCACACGGCTCGACGCGCGCCCGGCACGCGCGCCCAGTGAATCGACGACGAGCGGGTATCCGCACGGCAGCCCGGCGGATCCGGCGAAGAGGAGCGGTGTACGTGAGCGAGAGCAACGCGGAGGCCGTCGCGTCGGCCGTCGCCTCCGCCACGGAGGCCGCCACCGAGGCCGCCGCGGGCGGCTGGCGCCGGGCGACCGGCATCGCCGGCGTCGCGATAGGCGTGGTCGCGGCGGGTGCCGCGGCCGGTGTGGCGATAGAGCGGCTGACCGTGGGCCGGGGCATGCGCCAGAAGGCCCGGCTCGCCCTCGACTCGGCGGGGCCGTACGGCGGCCTGCGCGGCACCCCCGGCAGGGCGTACGCCGACGACGGCACCGAGCTGTACTACGAGGTCGACGACGTCGACCCGGAGGCGGAGTCCGCGCTCACCCGGCGCCGGCGGCGGCTGTTCGGACGCAAGGCGCCCGCTCCCGTCACCGTCGTCTTCAGCCACGGCTACTGCCTCAACCAGGACTCCTGGCACTTCCAGCGGGCGGCCCTGAGGGGCGTCGTACGCACCGTGTACTGGGACCAGCGCAGCCACGGCCGGTCCGGGCGGGGCGTGGCGCAGACGCGGGAGGACCGGCCGGTCACCATCGACGAGCTGGGCCGCGACCTGAAGGCCGTGATCGACGCGGCCGTCCCCGAGGGCCCGATCGTGCTGGCCGGGCACTCCATGGGCGGCATGACCGTGATGGCCCTGGCCGACGCGTACCCCGAGCTGGTCCGCGAGCGGGTGGTCGCGGTGGCCCTCGTCGGCACCTCCTCCGGACGGCTCGGCGAGGTGAACTTCGGGCTGCCGGTGGCCGGTGTCAACGCGGTGCGGCGGGTGCTCCCGGGCGTGCTGAAGGCGCTGGGGCAGCGGGCCGAGCTGGTGGAGAAGGGGCGGCGGGCGACGGCGGACCTGTTCGCCGGGATCATCAAGCGGTACTCCTTCGCGTCCCGGGACGTCGACCCGGCCGTGGCCCGCTTCGCCGAGCGGATGATCGAGTCGACGCCGATCGACGTGGTCGCCGAGTACTACCCTGCCTTCAACGACCACGACAAGACCGAGGCCCTCGCCCACTTCGCCGGCCTGCCCGTGCTCGTGCTGGCCGGGGTGCGGGACCTGGTCACGCCGAGCGAGCACAGCGAGGCGATCGCCGACCTGCTGCCGGACGCGGAGCTGGTGCTGGTCCCCGACGCGGGGCACCTGGTGATGCTGGAGCATCCGGAACTGGTGACCGACCGGCTCGCCGACCTGCTCGCCCGGGCCGGGGCGGTCCCGGCAGCGGCTACGGTGGATGGCTATGGAAGCACCAGCAGCACAGCAGGGCCCGGCTGACCCCTCCGGGTCGTCCGGGTCCGCACCCGGCGCCGTCGAGATCACCGTCACCTCACCGGAGCAGATGCGCGAACTGGGCCGCAGACTCGCCAAGGTGCTGCGCGCCGGTGACCTGCTGATGCTCAGCGGGGAGCTGGGCGCGGGCAAGACGACGCTGACCCGCGGGCTCGGCGAGGGCATGGGGGTGCGCGGCGCCGTCACCTCCCCGACCTTCGTGATCGCCCGGGTGCACCCCTCGCTCGGCGACGGCCCGCCCCTCGTCCACGTCGACGCCTACCGGCTCTCCGGCGGCCTCGACGAGATGGAGGACCTCGACCTCGACGTCTCGCTGCCCGACTCGGTCGTGGTGGTGGAGTGGGGCGAGGGCAAGGTCGAGGAGCTGACCGACGACCGGCTCCGGCTCCGGATCGACCGGGCCGTGGGGGACACCACCGACGAGGTGCGGCACGTGACGCTCACCGGCGTCGGCGAGCGCTGGGCCTCGGCCGACCTGAGCGTGCTGGCCGGCTGAGCCCGGCCGACCGCCCCGGCGGCGGGATGTTCCGACAAGGCGTCGGCAAGATATTGCGTTCCGGGTCGTGCGCGTGGTCACATGGTATCCAGCTCGTAGTTAGGCATGCCTAACTACGCCCGCCCCCGACCCTCAGGAGGCGTCCGTGCCGGAGACCGAGCCGCAGTCCGAGCCCACCGCCGTGTCCATGTACGACCTGCTCGCGTCCTGCGCCGCCGCGCGGGCGGTCTCGACGCCGCCGCGCGCACCCGAGCCGGAGTCCCGCCGGGCGCCCGCGCCGAGGCACCGCGAGGCGGCCTGATCCCCACGGTGCCGCGAGGCGCCTGTCCTTTGCGGCGCCGCGAGGCCGATTGACCCTGCGGTGCCGCGGGGCCGCCTGGCCCGGCGATGCCGCGGGGCCGGTCATGCCCCCGTGGCGCCGCGTTGCCCGAGGGGTGCCGCGAAGTCGTTCGGCCCCGGCGGTCGCCTCCCTGCGGGGTCAGCGGATGACGACGACCCGCTGCCCGATCGTCGCGAACCGCCACATCGCGTCGCCGTCCGCGCGGGTCTCCCGGATGCCGCCGGTGCGCTCGTCCGGGTCGGGCTCGGGCATCGAGCCGTCCACGGCCGCGCTGAAGCCGATGACCACGCCGTCCACGCTGGCGAAACGCACGACGTGCTCGACCGGGATGCCGTCCGAGCCGGTGACCCGGTTGGACCGGGACGTGACCGCGTAGGTGCCCGGAGCCGGGTCGACCGTGCTGGGGGTGACCTCGAAGGTGCGCTGGACCCGGCCGTCCGCGCCGACCAGCCACACCCGGTCGTCGTCCACCGAGTACACCACCCGTTCACCCCTTCCGGTACCCGCCGGCAGGGCCTCCGGGTGCCCGCGGTCGCGGGGCGCCTTCGAGGCGCCGGGGGCGGGCGGGCTGCTCACCCGGGCGCGGCCCGGGTCGTGCGGGGCGGCGACCGACGCCTGGTGGGCGAGGAAGCCGATCGTCGCGAGCGCCGCCGCGGTGAGCCCGGCGACGAACCCGGCGCTGCTGCTTGCCACTGGCGACCACCTCGTCGTCGTACGTCGTGCGTCCGTCACCCGCGAAGGTAGCAGTACGTGAGCGATCGAACACGGTGCGCGACACGGGGTGCGGTTCGCCGGTCCCGGTTCGGCGGCGCGCGAGCCCGGACCCGGCCGGGCGACGCCCCCGGCCGCCCCTCGACCGCCCCTCGGCCGCCCCCGGCCGTCCGACACCGGCCGCGTGGCGCCGTAGGCTGTTTGCGTGCTCTTGCTCGCTCTGGATACCGCAACGCCCGCCGTGACCGTCGCCCTGCACGACGGCACGGACGTCATCGCCTCGTCGAGCCAGGTGGACGCACGCCGCCACGGTGAGCTGCTGCTGCCCGCCGTCGACCGCGTGCTCGCCGAGGCCGGACTGCGCCTCGACGCCGTCACCGGCGTCGTCGCCGGCATCGGCCCCGGCCCGTACACCGGGCTGCGGGTCGGCCTGATGACCGCGGACACCTTCGGGCTCGCGCTCGGCGTGCCCGTGCACGGCGTGTGCACGCTGGACGGCCTGGCCTACGCCGCCGACCTGGAGGGACCCTTCGTGGTGGCGACCGACGCCCGCCGCAAGGAGGTCTACTGGGCCCGGTACGCCGACTCCCGCACCCGCCTCACCGACCCGGCGGTCGACCGCCCCGCCGACATCGCCGAGCGGGTCGCCGGGCTCCCGGCCGTCGGCGCGGGCGCGCTGCTCTACCCGGACACCTTCCCGAAGGCCCACGAGCCCGAGCACGTGTCCGCCGCCGCCCTCGCGTGCCTGGCCGCCGAGAAGCTGGCGGCGGGCGAGGAACTGCCCGCGCCCCGACCGCTGTACCTGCGCAGGCCCGACGCCCAGGTCCCCAAGAACTACAAGGTGGTCACCCCCAAGTGACCGAGTCAGCCACTGCCGGGCCCGCGACCGCCGTGCTGCGCGAGATGCGCTGGTGGGACATCGACCCCGTCCTGCGGATGGAACGGGAGCTGTTCCCGGAGGACGCCTGGTCGCGGGGGATGTTCTGGTCCGAGCTGGCCCACGCCCGCGGCCCCGGCGCGACCCGGCGGTACGTGGTCGCCGAGACGGACGGGCAGGTCGTCGGCTACGCGGGCCTGGTCACCTCCGGCGAGCAGGCCGACGTGCAGACCATCGCCGTCGCCCGCGACCACTGGGGCACCGGGCTCGGCGCCCGGCTGCTGACCGAGCTGCTGCGCGCGGCCACCGCCTTCGAGTGCACCGAGGTGCTGCTGGAGTGCCGGGTCGACAACACCCGCGCCCAGCGCCTCTACGAGCGCTTCGGCTTCGAGCCCATCGGCTTCAGACGCGGCTACTACCAGCCGGGGAACGTGGACGCCCTGGTGATGCGCCTGACCGACCCTTCCGCCTCCGTACCGGGAACCGAACGAGGAACCGACAACCATGCCTGACGAACCTCTGGTCCTGGGGATCGAGACCTCCTGCGACGAGACCGGTGTCGGTGTCGTCCGGGGCACCACGCTGCTGGCCGACGCCGTCGCCTCCAGCGTCGACGAGCACGCCCGCTTCGGCGGCGTCGTCCCCGAGGTGGCCAGCCGCGCCCACCTGGAGGCGATGGTCCCCACCATCGACCGCGCCCTGAAGGAAGCGGGGGTGAGCGCCCGCGACCTCGACGGCATCGCGGTCACCGCCGGCCCCGGCCTCGCGGGCGCCCTGCTGGTCGGCGTCTCGGCGGCCAAGGCGTACGCCTACGCCCTCGGCAAGCCCCTCTACGGCGTCAACCACCTCGCCTCGCACATCTGCGTCGACCAGTTGGAGCACGGGCCGCTGCCCGAACCGACGATGGCCCTGCTGGTCTCCGGCGGCCACTCCTCCCTGCTGCTCTCCTCGGACATCACCTCCGACGTCCGCCCGATGGGCGCCACCATCGACGACGCGGCAGGCGAGGCCTTCGACAAGATCGCCCGGGTGCTGAACCTGGGCTTCCCCGGCGGTCCGGTCATCGACCGGTACGCCCGCGAGGGCGACCCGAACGCGATCGCCTTCCCGCGCGGCCTCACCGGCCCGCGCGACCCGGCCTACGACTTCTCCTTCTCCGGGCTGAAGACGGCCGTGGCCCGCTGGATCGAGGCCAAGCGGGCGGCGGGCGAGGAGGTGCCGGTGCGCGACGTGTCGGCGTCCTTCCAGGAGGCGGTCGTGGACGTGCTCACCCGCAAGGCCGTGCGGGCCTGCAAGGACCAGGGCGTCGACCACCTGATGATCGGCGGCGGCGTGGCCGCCAACTCCCGGCTGCGGGCGCTCGCCCAGGAGCGCTGCGAGGCGGCCGGCATCCGGCTGCGCGTGCCGCGCCCCAAGCTGTGCACGGACAACGGCGCGATGGTGGCCGCGCTCGGCGCCGAGATGGTCGCCCGGAACCGGGCCGCCTCCGACTGGGACCTGTCGGCGGACTCGTCGCTGCCGGTGACCGACCCGCACGTGCCGGGCCACGGGCACACGCACGATCACGACCACGTCCACGAGGTCAGCAAGGAGAACCTGTACTCGTGACGGTCGCGCTGATGTGGGAGGCGCGGGCGGTGCCCGGCCGGGGCGAGGACCTGCTCGCCTGGGTGCGGGCGCAGCCGCTCGCCGGTGCCCCGGTCCGCCGGGAGACCCTGCGCGCCCCCCAGGACCGGGTGCTCGTCATCACCTGGTGGGACGCCGCCTACGACGCCGAACTGCCCGAACTGCCCGAACCGGACGCGGAACTGGTCACGCGGGCGGTGCACCGGTGGCGGTTCGAGTCGGTGGCCGCGGACTGAGCGGGGAAGTCGCGAGGCCCACGTTCCCCATCGTGTGCTTCCGCCACAGCAACCTGCCGTTCCGGCGCTCCCAGACGGTGATGGGCAGGGCCTGCATCCCCCAGTGGACGGCGGACGCCAGCGGGAACAGCGCGAGCCACGCCCCCCACACGAGGGCCGCCACCAGCGTCGGCACCGCCATGAAGGCGAAGAGGCCCGGGAGGAAGAGGCGCTCGCGCAGTGGCTCGTCCGGCGGCGGCTCCACGTCGGCGGCCAGGGGAACGGCCTTGCGGAAACGCCGTACCTCCACGACCAGTTCCACGAGCACCGACAGCACCACGAGCCCGAGCAACCACACGGGGAACTGCCTGCCTGCCTCTCCCGCGGGCAGCGGTTCGAACCCGTGCACGGCGCCGCCCGCCACCGCGCAGACGGCGGTGGCGACCAGCGCCGCTCCGGTGGCTCTCGTCTCGTGGTAAAGGAATCGGTCCATCGCGCGCCCCCGTGCGCCCGGCTCGGCGGCCTCGGGCCGTCGGCGTCCTCTGGGTCGCAGCGTGCCTTCCGTGCCGCAGAGCGTCCCCTGGTGCCGCAGTGCGGCCACGTGCGCGCTGGACCCCGCCGACCGTAGTCTCGGCTTTCCGGCCGGACCACCCGCTTGTGCCGAACGGGCGGTGAACACCGAAGGACCGGCGTGAACTGGAGGGCCGCCCCCGTCGGCCTCGCCCGCGTCGGCTCCCGATCCGCACGCCGACAGCCGGACACTCGGGCCACCGGGATGTCGAACGTTTCGATGTACGAAGCGAATCTTCCGGTGGTCCCTGGCCGTCCGGGGGTACGTCACAAAGGCCCGCAGGGTTACGATCGCCGCCATGACATCCCCGCAGCCCGCTGAAACCCGGACGCACAAGCGGTCCCCGCAGACCGCGACCCTCGCCGAGATCGCGCGTGAGGCCGGTGTGTCGGCGCCGACTGTTTCGAAGGTCCTCAACGGCCGCGCCGACGTGGCCCCCGCCACCCGGTCCCGCGTCGAGGAACTGCTGCGCGTCCACGGCTACCGGCGCAGGCGGGCCGAGGCGACCCGCTCGCCCCTGATCGACCTGGTCTTCCACGAACTGGAGAGCGCCTGGGCGATGGAGGTCATCCGGGGCGTGGAGAACGTGGCGCGGGACGCGGGGCTCAGCGTCGTGCTCTCCGAGAGCGCCGGACGCCTCACCCCCGGCCGGACCTGGGCCGACCAGGTCGCCGCCCGCCGTCCGCACGGCGTGATCCTCGTGCTCTCCGGCCTCGACGAGTCCCAGCGGGCGCTGCTCACCAGCCGCTCCATCCCCTTCGTGGTGATGGACCCGGCCGGCGACCCCGGCGCCGACGTGCCGTCCATCGGCGCCACCAACTGGCAGGGCGGCCTCGCCGCCACCCGGCACCTGGTCGACCTCGGCCACACCCGCATCGGCGCGATCAGCGGGCCCACCCGCATGATGTGCAGCCGGGCCCGCTGATCGCGCCGAT
>MUMD01000083.1 GCA_002155895.1 Streptomyces rochei | reverse complement strand
GCAGTTCTTCGAGACGCCGACCATCGCGGGGCTCTCCGGGGTGCTGGACGGGGCGGCGGCCGCGCGGACACCGCTGGTGGCCCGGGAGCGTCCGCGGCGGGTGCCGCTGTCGCCGGCGCAGCAACGGCTGTGGTTCCTCCACCAGTTCGAGGGGCCCTCGGCGACGTACAACGTGCCCACGGCGCTGCGGCTGTCCGGTCCGGTGGACCGGGCGGCGCTGGGGCGGGCGATCGGTGACGTGCTGGAGCGGCACGAGAGCCTGCGGACCGTGTTCGCGGTGGACGACGACGGGTCGTGGCAGATCGTGCTGCCCGCCGACCCGTCCGCCCACCGCCTGGAGGTCGTCGACGTCACCGCCGAGGAGATCGAGGAGCGGGTGGCGGACGCGGCCCGGCACGTCTTCGACCTGACCGCCGACATCCCGTTCCTGGCGCGGCTGTTCCGGGTCTCGGAGACGGACCACGTCCTGCTGCTGCTCGTCCACCACATCGCCGGCGACGGCTGGTCCATGGCGCCGCTGGCCCGGGACCTGACGGCCGCGTACGCGGCGCGCCGCGCGGGTGACGCGCCGGGCTGGGAGCCGCTGCCGGTGCAGTACGCGGACTACGCGCTGTGGCAGCGCGACGTCCTGGGCGACGAGTCCGACCCCGAGAGCGTGGCGGCGCGGCAGTTGGCGTACTGGAAGGAGGCGCTGGCCGGGCTGCCCGAGCAGTTGGAGCTGCCCACCGACCGGCCCCGGCCGGCGACCGCCGGATACACCGGTGACCGCATCGCGTTCACGGTGCCGCCGGCGCTGCACGCGCGGCTGACGGAGCTGGCGCGCGCCACGCACTCCAGCTTGTTCATGGTGACGCAGGCGGCCTTCGCTGCGCTGCTGACGCGGCTCGGGGCGGGTGAGGACATCCCGATCGGCACGGCGGTCGCCGGACGCAACGACGCGGCCACCGAGGATCTCGTCGGGTTCTTCGTGAACACGCTGGTGCTGCGCACGGACACCGGTGGCAATCCCACCTTCCGGGAACTGCTCGGCCGCGTCCGGGAGGGCGACCTGGCGGCGTACGCGCACCAGGAGGTGCCGTTCGAGCGGCTGGTGGAGGCGGTCAACCCGGCGCGCAGTCTGGCCCATCACCCGCTGTACCAGGTGATGATCACGTTCAACAACACGGCGGACCGGAACGCTCCGCGGGCCGCGTCCGGTGACGGTGACGCGCTGGTGAACGCGACCCGGATGACGGCCGGCACCGGGGTGGCGAAGTTCGACCTGTCGCTGACCTTCGGCGAGCGGCACGACGCGTCGGGCGGCCCCGCGGGCATGCGGGGGTCGCTGGAGTACCGCACGGAGCTGTTCGACCGGGAGACCGCGGAGTCGCTGATCTCGCGGCTGCTCGGAGTGCTGGGCTCGGTCACGGCCGACCCGGACCTGCCGATCGGCGGGATCGGCCTGCTGGACCCGGCCGAGCGGCGGCAGTTGCTCCAGGAATGGAACGACACGGCGCGTCCGCAGCGCGAGGGGACCCTGCCGGAGCTGTTCGAG
This sequence comes from Streptomyces rochei, assembly GCA_002155895.1. Lineage (GTDB taxonomy): Bacteria > Actinomycetota > Actinomycetes > Streptomycetales > Streptomycetaceae > Streptomyces > Streptomyces rochei. The sequence continues at coordinate 7,281 of MUMD01000083.1, read as the reverse complement.
GAGCAGGTGGCGAGGACCCCGAGGGACCCGGCGTTCTCGGCGGACGGGACGACGCTGACGTACGCCGAGCTGAACTCCCGCGCCAACCGGCTCGCCCACCTCCTCGCGGAGTCCGGGGCGGGCCCGGAGCAGGTGGTGGCGATCTCGTTGCCGCCGTCGGTGGAAATGGGCGTGGCGGTGCTCGCGGTGCTGAAGACGGGCGCGGCGTACCTGCCGGTCGATCCGGGCAGCCCTCGCGAGCGGATCGCGACGATGACCGAGGACGCGGCTCCGGTGTGCGCGCTGACCACGTCGGCGGTCCCGGAGGGGGTGTTCCCGGACGAGCTGCCCCGGCTGCTCCTCGACGACCCGGACGTGACGGCGCGGCTCGCCGCGCAGCCCGCGCACGACCTGACGGACGAGGACCGGACACAGCCGCTGTCGCCGTGGAACGCGGCGTACATCATCTACACCTCGGGCTCGACGGGCCGGCCGAAGGGGGTGCTCGTCGAGCACCAGCCGGTGCTCAACTACCTGGCGGTGTCGGCGGAGCTGTACCCGGGCGTGGCGGGCCACGCCCTGCTGCACTCGCCGCTCTCCTTCGACCTGACCGTGACCGGCCTGTTCGCGCCGCTGCTGAACGGCGGCTGTGTGCACCTCGCGGACCTGGAGGAGCTGCACGAGCGGGCGCTGGACGGCGAGGTGCCCGCGGACCTGCCGCAGGTGACGTTCCTGAAGGCGACGCCCAGTCACCTGCCGCTGATCACCGGCCTGCCCGGGGTGTGCGTGCCGGACGGGGAGCTGGTCCTCGGTGGCGAGTCGCTGACCGGCCGCGCGGTGCGGGCGCTGCTCGCCGCGCACCCGGGGGCCCGGGTCCTCAACGAGTACGGCCCGACCGAGACGATCGTCGGCTGCACCACGTGGCGGGTCGAGACGCCGGACGACCTCGCGGACGGCGTGCTGACCATCGGCCGCCCGTTCCCGAACACCCGGATGCTGGTCCTCGACCCCTACCTGCAGCCCGTGCCGGCCGGGGTGCCGGGCGAGCTGTACGTGTCCGGGGTGCAGCTGGCGCGCGGCTATCTGAACCGGCCCGGTCAGAGCGCGTCCCGGTTCGTCGCCGACCCCTTCGGGGAGCCGGGCGAGCGGATGTACCGCACCGGCGACATCGTGCGCTGGAACCGGCACGGCGACCTGGAGTTCATCAGCCGCGTCGACGACCAGGTGAAGATCCGCGGCTTCCGGGTGGAGCTGGGCGAGGTCGAGTCGGCCCTGTCGCGGCACCCCGCGGTGCCGGAGGCGGTGGCGGTCGTACGCGAGGACCGGCCGGGCGACCGGCGGCTGGTCGCCTACCTGGTGGCCGACGCCGGACCCGTGCCCTCGGACGGGGAGCTGCGGGAGTGGCTGCGCGAGTCGCTGCCCGACTACATGGTGCCGTCGGCGTTCGTCCGGCTGGCCGAGCTGCCGCTGACGGCGAACGGCAAACTGGACCGGGGGCGGCTGCCCGCGCCGGACTACGTCGCCGCCGGCACCGGCCGGGCGCCGACGACGGCGCGCGAGGAACTGCTGTGCGCGTTGTTCGCGGAGGCGCTGGGCCTGGAGTCCGTCGGTGTCGACGACGGATTCTTCGACCTCGGCGGCGACAGCATCCTCTCCATCCAGCTCGTCAGCCGGGCCCGCGCGAAGGGCCTCACGCTCTCCGTGCGGGACGTCTTCGAGCACCAGAGCGTCGCCCACATCGCCGAGGCGCTGGACGGGGCGGAGGAGCCGGAGCCGGACGCCGGGCGGCACGAGGAGGTGCCGGCGAGCGGGCCGGTGCCGGCCACGCCGATCATGGGCTGGTTCGCGGGACTGGGCGGCCCCATCGCCCCGTTCAACCAGTCGGTGGTGGTGTCCGTGCCGGCGGACCTCGACGAGGAACGGCTGGTGGCCGCCCTCGGGGCCGTCGTCGACCGGCACGACTCGCTGCGGTTGCGGGTCGCCGGGGACTGGACGATGACCGTCCCCGAGCCCGGCACGGTGGACGCCGCGGACCTCGTCACGCACCTGCGGGCGCCGGACGTCGACGACGACGCGCTGCGTGCTCTGGTGGCCGAGGCGGCCGTCGCCGAACGCGACCGGCTGGACCCGGCCGACGGCCGGATGCTGCGCGCCTGCCGGATCGACCGCGGTCCCGGCCGGCCGGGGCTCCTGGTCCTGGTCGCCCATCACCTGGCCGTGGACGCCGTCAGCTGGCGGCTGCTCGTGCCGGACCTGGCCGCCGCCTACGAGGGCCGCCCGCTCAGCCCGGCCGGCACCCACTGGCGTGAGTGGGCCGGTGCGCTGCGCGACCTCGCCGGCACGGCCGTCACCGAGGCGGAGACGGACCACTGGCTGGACGCGGTCCGCCCGGCCGCCGAGCCGACGGACCCGGCACTGGATCCGGCGCGCGACACCCACGGCCGCTCCGGTCAGGTCGTCCTCGACCTGGACGCGGAGACCACCGACGCGCTCCTCACCTGGGTCCCCGGGGTGTTCCGCGCCGAGATCAACGACCTGCTGCTGACCGCGTTCGGCCTGGCCGTCGCCGACTGGCGGCGCGCCCGGGGCGGCGGCGCGGGCGCGCCGGTCACGGTGGACCTGGAGAGTCACGGCCGCCACGAGCACCTGGTGCCGGGCGCCGACCTCACCCGTACCACCGGCTGGTTCACGTCGATGCACCCGGTGCCGCTGCGCCCGGAGGTCGACGAGTGGGACTGGCCGGAGGTGTGGGACGGCGGTGCCGCCGCGGGCCGGGCCCTGAAGCGCGTCAAGGAGCAACTGCGCGCCGTACCGCGCGACGGCATCGGTTACGGCCTGCTCCGTCACCTCGACCCGCGCACCCGGGACCGGTTCGCCGCGCTGCCGGTGCCTGCGTTCGGCTTCAACTACCTGGGCCGGTACACCGGCGGGCGGGACGCCGACCCCGGCGCCGGGCCCCAGGCGTGGAGCGTGCTCGGGCGGGGCGTGGCGGGCCAGCATCCGGACACGCCGCTCGCGCACCCCGTCGAACTGGTCGCGGGCGCCCACGACACCGACGAGGGGCCCAGGCTGCACAGCGTCTGGACGTACGCGGACGCCGTGCTCAGCGAGGGCGAGGTGCGGCGCCTGGCAGAGGGCTGGTTCCGGGCCCTGAAGGCGCTGGTCGAGCACGCGGGCCGGCCCGAGGCGAGCGGTCTGACCCCCTCGGACGTCTCCCTCACCTCGCTCAGCGAGGACGACATCACCCGACTCGAGAGCGAATGGGGCTCCCTCTGATGGCCAAGTCCGGCTTGGAAGACATCCTGCCGCTGTCCCCGCTCCAGGAGGGGATGCTGTTCCACAACCTCTTCGACGACGAGGAGCTGGACGCCTACAACGTCCAGGTCTTCATCGAGCTGGAGGGGAACACCGACCCGGAGCGGCTGCGCCGGGCCGGGCAGGCGCTGCTGGAGCGGCACGCCAACCTGCGTGCCGCGTTCCGGCACGAGGGCCTCAAGCGCCCGGTGCAGCTCATCCCCCGCCGGGCCGACCTGCCGTGGGGCGAGGAGGACCTGGCGGCCGTGGCCGAGGAGGAGCGCGAGGCCGCGGCGGAGCGGATCGCCGAGCGGGACCGCTGGACGCGCTTCGACCTGTCCCGGCCGCCGCTGATCCGCTTCACCCTGGTCCGGCTCGCCCCGGGACGCCACCGCCTGCTGGTGACGCTCCATCACATCCTGCTGGACGGCTGGTCGATGCCGATCCTGCTGCGCGAGCTGATGACGCTGTACACGGTGCACGGCGACGCCACCGCACTGCCCCGGGTGCGCCCCTACCGCGACTACCTGGGTTGGCTCGGCGGCCGGGACCGGGACGCGGCCCGGCAGGCGTGGACGGACGCGTTCACCGGGTTCGACACCCCGAGCATCGTGGCGCCGGACCGGGGAGCGCTCACCGCGGCGCCCGAGCGAATCGACTTCTCCGAGGACGAGGCGGCGAGCGCCGCCCTGACCCGCTTCGCCCGGTCGCACGGGCTGACGGTGAACACGGTGATCCAGGGTGCCTGGGGTCTGGTGCTGTCGCATCTGACGGGCCGGGACGACGTGGTGTTCGGCGTGACGGTCAGCGGCCGCCCGCCGGAGCTGCCCGGTGTCGACACCATGGTCGGTCTCTTCATGAACACCCTGCCGCTGCGGGTGCGGCTGCGGCCCGCCGAGTCGCTGGCGGAGTTCCTGCGCCGGACGCAGAGCGAGCAGGCGCGGCTGATCGACCACCAGTGGGTGGGGCTCGCGGAGATCCAGCGCTGGGCGGGCTCGGGCGAACTGTTCGACACGGCCATGGTGTTCGAGAACTACCCGCTGAACTCCAGCCGCGGCCGGCCGCCGGGCGCCGCCGCCGACGCCGGTCTCCCCACGGTGCTCAAGGTCCACTCGAAGGACCAGATGCACTATCCGCTGGGTCTTCTGGCCCTGCCCCGGGAGACCCTGCGGTTCTCGCTGGGCTATCTGCCGCAGGTCTTCGACGCGCGGCGGGTCCGTGCGGTGGTCGCCGCGTTCCGCCGGGCGCTGCGCACGATCCTGGACAGCCCGCAGACCCGGGTCGGCGCGGTCACGCTCCTCGACCCGGAGGTGCGCGGCACCGTCCTGGAGAAGTGGAGCGGCTCGGACGACGTACGGCCCGCCGAGCGGTTCACCGACCTGTTCGAGGAGCAGGTGGCGCGCACCCCCGCCAAGACGGCGCTGATCGCCCCCGACGGCCGGCTGACCTACGCCGAACTGGACGCGGCGGCCAATCGGCTGGCCCGCCGCCTGGTCGAGCTGGGCGTCGGCCCGGAGCGGCCCGTGGCCGTCGCGGTGCCGCGCCGCACCGAACTGGTGGTCGGCATGCTGGCCGTGCTCAAGGCGGGCGGCGCCTACGTGCCGATCGACCCGGAGTACCCGCCGGACCGCGTCCGCTACATGATCGAGGACTCCGATCCGGCGCTCGTCCTCACCACCTCCGACGTGGACGCCCGGATCCGTGAGGAGAGCGGCGGACCGCTGACGTTCGTCATGGACGACCCCGGCACCGGCAGGTCGCTGGCCAGGCACTCCGGGATCGGCCTCACCGACGCCGACCGCCCGGGTCCGCTGCTGCCGGGGCATCCGGCGTACATCATCTACACGTCCGGCACGACGGGCCGCCCCAAGGGCGTCGTCGTCGAGCACCGGGCGCTGTCGGCGTTCGTCCGGCACTGCCGTTCCTCGCAGGCGCCGGACATCTCGGGGCTGTCCGTGATGCAGGCGTCGGCCTCCTTCGACCAGAGCGTCGGTTCCCTGCACGCCCCGCTGATCAGCGGCGGCTGCGTCCGGCTGACGGACCTGCGCACCCTCGCCGAGACCGCCGTGAGCGAACCCGGTTTCCGCCGGGCCACGTTCATGAAGGGCACCCCGTCCCACCTGGCCCTGCTCACCACCATGCCCGAGGACGTCTCACCGTCGGGGACGATCACGCTGGGCGGCGAGGAGCTGCGCGGCGAGGTCCTGGCACCCTGGCGCGCGACCGTGCCGGACGTGACGGTGGTGAACGTCTACGGGCCCACCGAGGCCACCGGCCACTGCCTGGAGCACTGGATCGACCCGGGCCGCCCGGTGCCGCCGGGCCCGGTGCCGATCGGCACCCCGCACGAGGGGGTGCGGGTGTACGTCCTCGACGCGGCGCTGCGGCCGGTCGCGCCGGGCCTCGACGGCGAGGTGTACCTGGCGGGCGTGCAGTTGGCGCGCGGCTACCTGGGCCGGGGCGGCCTGACCGCCGAGCGGTTCCCGGCCGATCCGTTCGGCGCGCCGGGCAGCCGCATGTACCGCACGGGTGACCTCGCGCACTGGACCGAGGCGGGCGAGCTGGTCTTCGCCGGTCGCGTGGACCGGCAGGTCAAGCTGCGCGGCTACCGCATCGAGCTGGGCGAGCTGGAGGCCGCCGTCATGGCCGGTCCCGGCGTGCGCCAGGCCGCGGTCGTCCTGCGCGAGGACCAGCCGGGCGACCAGCGCCTCGTCGCCTACGTCGTACCGGACGGCGACCGCTGGGACGAGGCCGCCGTCAACGCGGGGCTGGCCCGCTCGCTGCCCGACTTCATGATGCCGTCGGCGTTCGTCACGCTGGACGCCCTGCCCCTGAGTCCGAACGGCAAGCTGGACCGTGCGGCGCTGCCCGCACCCACGTACACCGGCCGGAGCGGGGGCCGGGCCCCGCGCACCCCGCGCGAGGAGATCCTCTGCGACCTGTACGCGGAGGTCCTGTCGCTGCCGAGCGTCGGCGTCGACGACGACTTCTTCGACCTCGGCGGGCACTCCCTGCTCGCCACCCGCCTGGTCAGCCGGATCCGCACCACGCTGGGCGCCGAGCTGTCCATCCGGCAGTTCTTCGAGGCGCCGACACCGGCCGCGCTCGCCGGGACGCTCGACCACGCCGGCCGGGCGCGCACCGCGCTGACGGCGCGTCCCCGTCCCGAGCGCCTCCCGCTCTCGTACGCCCAGCAGCGTCTGTGGTTCCTGCACCTGCTGGAGGGGCCGAGCCCGACCTACAACATCCCGACCGCGCTCAGGCTCTCCGGCCCGCTGCGCCCCGAGGCGCTGCGCGAGGCGCTGCTGGACGTGATCGGGCGGCACGAGAGCCTGCGGACGACGTTCGCCGAGGACGAGCGCGGGGCCCGGCAGGTGGTGCACCGCCCCGAGGAGGTCCGGCTGGTCTTCGAGACGGCCGAGTCCACCGAGGCCGAGTACGAGGCCGACCTCGCGCGCGCGGCCCGGCACTCGTTCGACCTGGGTGCGGAGATCCCCGTACGGGCGCGGCTGCTGCGGCTGTCGGAGCAGGAGCACGTCCTTCTGCTGCTGATCCACCACATCGCCGGCGACGCCTGGTCCCGCACCCCGCTCGCCCAGGACCTCACCGCCGCCTACACCGCCCGCTGCGCCGGGAAGGCGCCCTCCTGGCAACCGCTGCCGGTCCAGTACGCCGACTACGCGCTCTGGCAGCGCGACGTACTCGGCGACGACGGCGACGCCGACAGCCTCGCCGGACGGCAACTCGCCCACTGGAAGGAGCAGCTGGCCGGCCTGCCCGAGCAACTGGACCTGCCCACCGACCGGCCCCGGCCCGCCACCGCCGACCACACCGGCGACCGGGTCGTCTTCACCGTCCCCGCCGAGCTGCACACCCGCCTCACCGACCTGGCGCGGGCCACGGACACGACCCTCTACATGGTGCTCCAGGCGGCGCTGGCCACCCTGCTCACCCGGCACGGCGCCGGCGAGGACATCCCCATCGGCACCCCCATCGCCGGACGCACCG
>MUMD01000082.1 GCA_002155895.1 Streptomyces rochei | reverse complement strand
GTATAAGAGCCAGGGCCGGTGGCGGACACGGGCTGGTTGCCGCCCTGGTCCTCCTCCTCGCCGCCCCCGCCCGCCATCATCGCGCCGGCGCCGATGCCGACGACGGCGATGCCGACGCCGACGGCCGCGAGCAGCGGCACGCGGGAGCCGGTGCGCCCGCCCCGGCCGCCACCGTCGTCGCCGCGTCGCCTGCCGCCGGGTCCCTGCGGGGCGTAGGCGGCGGGGCCGCCGCCTACGCCCCGCAGGGACCCGGCGGCAGGCGACGCGGCGACGACGGTGGCGGCCGGGGCGGGCGCACCGGCTCCCGCGTGCCGCTGCTCGCGGCCGTCGGCGTCGGCATCGCCGTCGTCGGCATCGGCGCCGGCGCGATGATGGCGGGCGGGGGCGGCGAGGAGGAGGACCAGGGCGGCAACCAGCCCGTGTCCGCCACCGCCCCGGTCTCCGAGTCCGCGACGGCCTCCCCCTCACCGACGGTCGACCCGGCCCGGCAGCAGGCCGTCGAGCTGGACAAGCTCCTCGCCCACAGCGGCAACAGCCGGACCACCGTGATCAACGCCGTGGCCGACGTGCGGACCTGCGACAACCTCCCCCAGGCCGCCAAGGACCTGCGCGAGGCCGCCAAGCAGCGCACCGGCCTGGTCACCAGCCTCTCCCAGCTGTCCGTCGACAAGCTGCCGCGGCACGCCGAGCTGACCACCGCCCTCACCAAGGCGTGGCAGGCGTCCGCGTCGGCCGACAACCACTACGCGGCCTGGGCCGACCGGACCGCCGGGAAGAAGGGCTGCAAGAAGGGCAAGGCCGCCACGCAGCCCAGCGAGGCCAACCGGGCGAGCGGCACGGCGAGCAAGGAGAAGGCCAAGGCGGCCAAGCTCTGGAACGCCATCGCCAAGGAGTACGGCCTGACGGAGCGCCAGCCGACCCAGCTCTGACCGGGCGCTCGCACCCGGCCCGGTCCGCTCCGGGCCGGGCCCGCTCAGGCCACGTCGGCGTTCTGCAGGGTGCGGGTGGTGTCCGTGGTGCCCTGCCGGGCCGACACCAGCCGGCCCTCCCGCACCACCTGGAGCGTGACGTCGGCGTTGACCAGGCGGGGGAAGCCGACCGAGGCCAGCTTGTCGGCGAAGGTCCACCTCAGGGTCGGGGTGAGCCCGCCCGTGCCGACCTCCAGACCGCCGTCGAGCGCCTGCCGGACGGTACCGGCGCTCACCTCGCCGTCGCCGAGCGACTCCACGACCTTCCTCAGGACGGTGTACGCGATCCAGGTCGTCTGCACCCCGGCGTCCGCCGCGTCGATGTCGTTGTCGCCGAACGCCTCCTCGCTGATCACCTTCTTCATCGTGTTCCAGGCCGGGTCGTCCACCTCCGGGTACCAGCTGGTGACGTACGCCCCCTCGTAGGGGCCGGACGCCCCGCCGCTCGCGTTGACCGTGGTCTGGTCGACGCTGCCGAGCACGGTCGCGGTCCGTACGTCGGGATGGTCCTCGCGGGCCCGCCGGAAGGAGTCCATGAAGGTGCCGGTGCGGTCGCCGAGGACGGGGACCACGCACCCGGGGTCGCCCGTGCCGTCGGCGGCGCGCTCCAGGGCACGCTCGGCCTGGCCGCCGTACTCGGTGGCGTCCTCCGCCGCCCGCTGGTCCAGGGCCGGCTCGTGCCCGCCCGAGGTGAGCCCCGAGTCGAGCAGCACGGGCAGCTGGTCGCCCGCGATGGTGTCGGGCCGGACCAGGGCGACGGGGCCGCAGGAGTCGGCGAGGGCGCTGCCGAGACCGGCCAGCAGCGCGGGCTGGCCTCCGTTGACCGGGTAGGACAGGGGGCTGGTGAACTCCGTGTTGGTGATGCCGTAGCCGCCGATGTACGGGATGCCGGCGCCCTCCAGCACGGGCAGGAAGGAGTCGGCGTGCTGGCTGTAGGAGCCGACGACCGCGACCGCCTTCTCGTTGACGGCGCGCCGGGCGCACTTGGCCGCGCCCACCCGGTCGTTGTGGTCGTTGCAGGTCAGCACGTTGAGCTTGCGGCCGCCGAGGCCGCCGTTCCCATTGACCCAGCGGGCGTAGGCCTGCGCGAAGGCGGGCATGCCCGGCTTGTTGGTCGCGCCGGTGTCCTGCGGCGCCCACGTCATGACGGTGATCGAGTCGTCCCCGGAACCCCCCGTGGTACCGGGGACGACCCCGCAGCCGGCGGCGAGCGACACGCAGGCCACCAGCGCCCCCGCGGACAGTGCGCCGGTGCGGGTGGCCCGGGAGCGGCCGTTCGGGCGGCGGAGGAAGCTGCTGCGGATGGGGCGCCTGCCGGTCATGTGCCCGCACGATTCCGTCACACGGCCAACCCGGGAGTGATCTGCGGTCAACGGACGGTGACGCAGAGGTGAATTGCGGGGGCCGATGGGGTGGGCCGAGAGGGGAACGTACGATCGATGACCGTGCAAGGTTCGGAGAACTCTTCCCGTCGCGGCCGTCGCTCCTCCACCATGGGCGGCATGCCCCTCAACGACATGCCGTGGTGGCGCTGGCGCACCCATGTGCGCTCCGCGCTGCACATGCTCTCCGCCCCCGCCTTCCAGCGGGACGTCTGGCTGGCCGGCGTCGACGGCTACGGCGACGTCACCGACGCGGTGTACCGGCTGGTGGAGGACACCTGGCTGGACCACTGGTCGGCCGAGAAGTACGTGGGCACGGTCTTCCGGGACTCGCAGGAGGCGGCACTCGTCGACACGGCCGTCCTGCGCGTCCTGCGCATCATGCACCAGGTCGGGCCGGACGCGCCGGTGCACGCGTACCTCGACCACCCGGACTGGCCGGAGGCGGTGCGGGCGGCGCGCGACGCGCACGTGCGGCTGGCCACCAGTGACGGCGAGGACCCCGACGCGCCACCGCGCACGCTCGAGGTGCTGCGGATCCTCACCCGGTCCGCCTGACGGGACGGCGCTCGGGAGACGGGCGCGGATATGGGACCCTGTCCTGCATGAACGAGCAGTCCTCCGCCGCCGTCCCGCAGGCCGCCGCCCCGGCCGACCAGTACGTCCTCACCCTGTCGTGCCCGGACAAGCAGGGCATCGTGCACGCCGTGTCCAGCTACCTGTTCATGACCGGTTGCAACATCGAGGACAGCCAGCAGTTCGGCGACCACGACACGGGACTGTTCTTCATGCGGGTCCACTTCTCGGCCGACGAGCCGGTGACGGTGGACAAGCTGCGCGCCAGTTTCACCGCGATCGGCGACGCGTTCCAGATGGACTGGCAGATCAACCGGGCCGACCAGAAGATGCGCATCGTGCTCATGGTCAGCAAGTTCGGGCACTGCCTGAACGACCTGCTCTTCCGGGCCCGGATCGGCGCCCTGCCCGTGGAGATCGCGGCCGTGGTGTCCAACCACACGGACTTCGCCGAGCTGGTGGCGTCGTACGACATTCCCTTCCACCACATCCCGGTGACGAAGGACACGAAGGCGGAGGCCGAGGCGCGGCTGCTGGAGCTGGTGCGCGAGCAGCGCGTCGAACTCGTCGTGCTCGCCCGCTACATGCAGGTCCTCTCGGACGACCTGTGCAAGCAGCTGAGCGGCCGGATCATCAACATCCACCACTCCTTCCTGCCGAGCTTCAAGGGCGCCAAGCCCTACCACCAGGCGCACGCCCGGGGTGTGAAGCTGATCGGCGCGACCGCCCACTATGTGACGGCCGACCTCGACGAGGGCCCGATCATCGAGCAGGAGGTCGAGCGGGTCGGCCACGACGTCACGCCGGACCAGCTGGTGGCCGTCGGGCGTGACGTGGAGTGCCAGGCGCTGGCGCGGGCGGTCAAGTGGCACGCGGAGCACCGCATCCTGCTCAACGGCCGGCGGACCGTCGTCTTCGCCTAGGGCCTCGTCGGACGGGCCCCGGGCGAGGACGACGGTCCGCGCCGTCACCTCGTTTCTTTCGGGTCGTTGGTTCACTTCGGGTCGTTGTTGAACTTCGCGGTCGCCCAGAGGTAGCCGAGGGCGGTGAGGGCGAGGCTCCAGACGACGGCGAGCCATCCGTTGTGGCCGATGCCGGTGCCCAGGAGCAGTCCGCGCAGGGTCTCGATGGCGGGCGTGAACGGCTGGTACTCGGCCACGGGCTGGAACCAGCCGGGCATGGAGTCGACCGGGACGAAGGCGCTGGAGATCAGCGGCAGGAAGATCAGCGGCATCGCGTTGTTGCTGGCGGCCTCCGCGTTCGGGCTGACCAGGCCCATGCCCACGGCGATCCAGGTCAGCGCGAGGGTGAACAGGACGAGGAGTCCGAAGGCGGCCAGCCATTCCAGGGCGGTGGCGTCGGCGGAGCGGAAGCCGATCGCCACGCCGACCGCGCCGACCAGGACCACGCTCAGGATCGACTGGACCACGCTGCCGACGACATGTCCGACGAGCACCGAGCCCCGGTGGATGGCCATGGTGCGGAAGCGGGCGATGATGCCCTCGGTCATGTCGTTGGCGACGGAGACCGCCGTGCCGATGGTGGTGGACCCGATGGTCATCAGGAGCAGTCCGGGCACGATGTAGGCGATGTAGTCGGAGCGGTCCCCGCCGCCGATGCCGGCGCTCATCGCGTCGCCGAAGACGTACACGAAGAGCAGCAGCAGCATGACCGGCGTCAGCAGCAGGTTCAGGGTGAGCGACGGGTAGCGCCGGGCGTGCAGGAGGTTGCGGCGCAGCATCGTGGACGAGTCGCGCAGGGCGAGGGCGAGATTGCTCATCGGACGGTCGTCTCCTCGGTCTGGTCGGTCCGGTCGGCCTGGTCGGCCTGGTCGGGAACGGCGGCGGAGCCGGTGAGGGCGAAGAAGACGTCGTCGAGGTCGGGGGTGTGCACGGTCAGTTCGTCGGCCTCGATGCCGGCCGCGTCCAGCCGGTCGAGCACGGAGCGCAGGTCGCGCTGGCTGCCGTCGCTCGGGATCTGGACGGTCAGCGTCTCGTCGTCGTACGCGGCCTCGCGCAGTGCCGAGACCGCGGTCCGGTAGACGGCGGGGTCGGTGAAGCGGAGCCGGACGTGTCCGCCGGGGATCATCCGCTTCAGCTCCTCCGCGGTCCCCTCGGCGGCGATCCGGCCGCCGTGGAGCACCGCGATCCGGTCGGCGAGTTCGTCGGCCTCCTCCAGGTATTGGGTGGTGAGGAAGACGGTGACGCCGCCGGCCACGAGTTCGCGGATGATCTGCCACATGTTGTGGCGGGAGCGCGGGTCGAGGCCGGTGGTGGGCTCGTCGAGGAAGATGATGCGGGGGCCGCCGACCAGGGTCATGGCGATGTCCAGGCGCCGCTTCATGCCGCCGGAGTAGGTGGAGGCGGGCTTGCGGGCGGCGTCGGTGAGGTCGAAGCGCTCCAGGAGTTCGGTGGCGACCCGGCGCCCCTCACGGCGGGAGAGGTGGTGCAGGTCCGCCATGAGGAGCATGTTCTCCTCGCCGGTGATCAGTCCGTCGACGGCGGAGAACTGGCCGGTGACGCCGATCGCGGCGCGCACGGCCTGGGGGTCGGTGGCGAGGTCGTGCCCGCCGACGCGGATGTCTCCGGCGTCGGCGGTCACGAGCGTGGAGAGGATCTTGACGGCGGTGGTCTTGCCGGCGCCGTTCGGCCCGAGCAGGGAGAAGATCGTTCCCTCGGGGACGGTCAGGTCGACACCGTCGAGGACGGTCTTGTCGCCGTAGGACTTGCGCAGTCCGTACGCCGCGATGGCCGGGTGCGTCATGGCTGCTGCTCCTCAGAGGCTGCGGGCGGTGATGTCGCCGTGGGCGGTGGTGGCGTGGATGGTCAGGGCGGGGGCGCCGTCGGGGTTCCTCAGCGCGTTGTGGACGCGGCCGTAGGCGGTGCCGGCGTCCAGGGAGGCGGAGACTCCGGCGGCGGCGCCGACCGACACGTCCCCGGACTGGGTGCGCAGGGTGAGGGCGCCGCGCACGGCCTCGGCGATCCTGATGTCGCCCTTGGCGGTGCTGATCTCGGCGGGACCGCCGAGCCGGCCGACCGATACGTCGCCGGCGGCGGTGGTGAGGCGGAGGCTCGCCGCCTCGTCGACCTTGACGGGGCCGTGCGCGCCCTGGATCTCGACGTCGCCGAGCCGGCCCACGCCCCGGAACTCGCCGGCCGCCGCCCTGGCCTCGACGCGGGAGCCGGCGGGCAGCCGGACCGTCACCTCGACGGCCCCGGAGGCGCCCAGCATCTGGTTCTTCACCGGGGTCTCGATCCGCAGGACGCCGTCGTCGAACTCGACCCGGGTCTGCTCGGCCGCCTTGACGTCGCGCCCCTTGGCGGCGTTCGCGGGAAGGACCTCGACCGTGGTGTCGGCCCGGTCGGCGGCGATGAAGCGGACGCGACCCGCCGGGACGTCGAGGACGGTGGAGATCGGGGCCGGGGTACCGAAGGTCTGCATGGTGTGCTCCTGTGCTCGTCGTCGTTTCTGACATTAGAAACGCTACGTTGCATTCACGGAGTCATCAATAAGGTTGTTGCGCACTAATCAAGTAAATGCAGGTCACAGGATAGATTTCGTTGCAACGGCTCAAGAAGTAACGCAACATCAGCTGACGTTGCGTTGCAATGGATTGAGAATGAACGCTATAGTGGCGGCATCCGAGGAGCGCGAAGGAGATCACGATGCCGGGAGGCAGGCTCACCCAGCAGGAACGTCAGCAGATCGCGCTGGGTCTGGCCGACGGCCTCGCCTACGCGGAGATCGCCAGGCGCCTCGACCGGCCCACCTCGACGATCACCCGCGAGGTGATGCGCAACGGCGGACCCACCGCGTACCGGGCCGACCTCGCCCACCGGGCCACCGAGCGCCGCGCCCACCGGCGCAGGCAGAGCGCCCCCCGGGGACCTCAGGCACTTCCGCAGGCCCACGGGCGCGACGCCGAGGCCGTGCGCGAGTACGAGGAGACGCTGACCACGGTCTTCATGCAGACGGGCACGCCCAAGATGATGGCCCGGGTGATGGCCTGCCTCTGCGTCAGCGACACGGGCAGTCTCACCGCGTCCGAGCTGGTCCGGCGCCTCCAGGTCAGCCCGGCGTCCATCTCCAAGGCGGTCGCGTTCCTCGACGAGCAGGGACTCGTGCGCCGTGAACGCGACGAGTCGCGCCGCGAGCGTTACGTCATCGACGACGACGTCTGGTACCAGTCCATGATCGCCAGCGCCCGGGGGACGCTGCAGGTGGCCGAGACCGCACGCCAGGGCGTCGGCGTCCTCGGCGCCGGCACTCCGGCCGCGGAGCGGCTGGAGAGCATCGCCCGCTTCCTCGACTTCATCTCCGAGAGCATCGTCCGCGCCGCGGACCAGGCCCGTGAGGTCCTCCACACGGCGCCCGCCGCGCCCCGCGACGACGCCGGGTGAGCGGCCCCTACATCCGGCTCAGGCCGGCCGCCGCGAACAGGACGTCCCTGATCGCCTCGCGGTCGCCCACCTGACCGGCGGCGGCCTCCGCCGGAGGCACGTGACCCGCGGCCAGCCGGCAGAACTCCACGCCGTCCAGCGCCACATGGGCCACCTCGTGGTCGGCGGAGCCCAGCGCGCCCGGCGAGTCGAGCGGGATCAGCCACTCACCGCCGCCCGAGCCCTCGATCTCCAGCCGCAGGCTGCGTCCCGGCTCACCCGCGGCGACCAGATGCGGGCGGGCGCCCGGAGCGGCCAGTCCGGCCCGGCGGCGCTCGGCCAGGGCGCCCGGCAGCATTCGGGCCGCGAGGTCGATCATGCGGTTCAGATGACGCGCGGAGGGCGGCTCGTACGGGTAGTCCACCGCCTCCGCGATGTCCTCCGCGTGCACCCAGCACTCGAAGGCCCGGTCCAGCATCGCGTCGTGCAGGGGCAGCTCGAAATCGCCGTACGACACGGGCATGCCGCCCGAGTCCCCGGTGAACGACACGGTCCGGACGATGCTGTGGCTCTGCTCGCGCCAGGGCGCCCGCACCGCACGGGTGGGCGGGAAGTGCGAGGCGCGCCAGTACGCCTCGGTGCGGCCGGCCGGCGCGGAGGTGGGCGCGGCGATGTCGCCCAGCGGGTCCGCGAGGCCCAGGGCGACCGCGACCAGACCGTCGACCGTCAGCAGGTGCGCGATGACCCCGGCGACGGTGGTGCGGCGGCTGGCGGCACCGTCGGCCTCGAACCAGCGCAGCCGGACCGGGGCGTGCCACTCGGCGTCCCCGATGTCCTGCAGCAGCGCGTCCAGGCGGGCGGTCTCGGCGTCGTACGGCGTGGCCCACTCGGGCACCGGGATGCGCGGCGGGCGCCGCTCCAGACAGCCCTCCAGGACGCGGGTGCGCAGGGCGGGGTCCAGGTCCAGGCTCTCCGGCCGCTGCAGCAGGGCGACGGCGTCCCGCAGCCGCAGCGCCTCGTCGGCGCAGGGCTCGCACTCGCCGATGTGCGCCTCGACCGCCGCCGCCTCCTCCGCCGAGCAGGCGGCCAGCGCCCACGCCCCGAGCAGCGAGGTCAGCACGTGGTGCTCCAGGGTGAGGGGGCCACCGGGCACCGCGTCGGGCAGGGCCCGTCCGGTGTCCTCGACGGAGGCGCGAGGAAGCGGTATCCGCGCCGCGCCGGGCTCCCCGCCGGCGCCGCCCCCGGCACCGGCGGCCGTGCCCCGAGCGCCCGCGTCACCCGCACCGCCCGCGGTATCCGCGTCACCCGGCGCGCCCGGCCGGCCCGTGCGGTCGTCCCGGTCCGGCTCGTCGTTCCGCTCCGGCTCGTCCTCGTGCGCCCCCCTCACGCCGCACCCCCGTACCCCGGCGGTGTCCCGGGCGCGCCCGGGGAGGCGGCCTCCCGGGCGGTGGACAGGAGCTGGAGGCCCAGCCGCAGGCGGCGGCGGGCCTCGTCCTCGGTGACCCCGAGGTCGGCCGCGGTCTGGCGGTAGTCGCGCCGCTGGAAGTAGGCCAGCTCCAGGGCGGCGCGCAACGGGGCCGGCATGGACTGGACGATGTAGTCGGCGCGCGCGGCGACCGAGGCGTGCCGCACCTTGGTCTCCAGCTCCTCGACGCTCCCGGAGCCGCCGCGCGCGAGGGCCGCCGTCTCCGTGGCCCGCAGCCGCTGCACGGCCAGCCGGTGGGTCAGCGCGGCGATCCAGGTGCGCAGCGGGCCCTGCCGGGGGTCGTAGGCGTCCGGGTGCTCCCAGACGTGCGCGAAGACGTCCCGCGTGAGGTGGTCGGCGGCCCGCTCGTCGTCGAGCACCCGATACGCGAGGCCGTGCACGAGCGAGGCGAACCGGTCGTACAGCTCACCCAGGGCGGCGGCCTCGCCGCGGGCCAGCCGCTGCTGCATCTTGCGGTCCCAGCGCGGCGGCACGTCCCTCTTCGCCATGCGGCCTCTTCACCCCCTGCACCTGTACGTACACCTCCAGCCTGCGGCCGGCGTGCTCCCGAATGTAGTCGGCAGGTCCGACAGCGCACGCCCCTTTGTGCCAATGCGCGCCCCCGGCCGCCCGCACGTGCTAGGCACCTCGCCTACCCTCTATCGTGCGACCGGATTCGATCGAACTGGATCGAAACCGTCTGGAACAAGCCGTTTCTGATCGCTGCCCGTTTCCGGGCGGGCGTTTGCGGGAACGGCCGGTGGGCAGGCGCGCGGCCAAGAAGCGTAAGCACGGCTTCCGTTTCAGGTGCATTCCGGGTGATTCCGGACGTCCGACGTACCGGCGACTGAAGGGCATGGTGGTGACGTTCAATGTGACCGGCGGCGAGCAGGGCGAATGGGCCGTGCTCCAGGTGTCGGGCGAACTGGACCTGGTGACGTCACCGGTGCTGCGCCAGCGCGTGCACGACGAGGTGGCCGAGGGGCGGCACAGCCTCGTCCTGGACCTCTCGGAGGTCCTGTTCTGCGATTCCAGCGGGGTGGGCGTGCTCATCGCCTCCCGGCGGCTCATCCGGTCCTGCCAGGGGCGGCTGCGCCTGATACTGCCGGCCCAGGGAGCCGTCGACGGCTCCCACGTCAACCGCGTCCTCGGCGCGCTCGGCGTGCGCCGGCTCTTCGACGTCCATCCCGACCTCGCCTCGGCGACCGGCGAGCGGCCGCGCCCGCTGTCCGCCTGAGTCGCGCCCCCCATCCGGTCCGCCGGCCCCGTCCGCCCGTATGCCGCCCGCGGCCCCGGCCGGCGTCGTACGCTCCGAGCGAGACGCAGACCACCGACAATCGACGTGAGGCGGCCGGAGAGAACCATGGTCAACAGCGAGTACGGGCGCAGGATCGCCGCACGCTTCGCCACCTTCGACCAGGACGGCAACGGTTACATCGACCGTGCGGACTTCAACGCGGCGGCCAAGGCGCTGCTCGCCGAGTTCGGCACCGCCGCCCGCTCCGAGAAGGGGCAGGCCCTGTACGGGGGCGCGGAGGCGCTCTGGCAGGGCATGGCGGGCATCGCCGACCGGGACGGCGACCAGCGCATCACCCGCGAGGAGTTCGTCACCGCGGCGGTCAAGCGGCTGCGGGACAATCCGGACCGGTTCGCCGAGATCGCCCGTCCGTTCCTGCACGCCGCCCTGGACGTCGCCGACGTCGACGGCGACGGCGCGGCCACCGTCGAGGACGTCACCCGCGTGCTCACCGCGCTCGGCGTGCCCCGGGAGAGCGCGGGTGAGATCGCCGCCGCGCTCGACACGGACGGCGACGGCAGAGTCGGCGAGGCGGAGATCGTCCCCGCCTTCGCCCGCTACTTCACCGTCCCCGAGTAGCGCGCCCCCGTCCCCCCGTCCGCCGGTGCGTCCGGCCGTCGATGTCACGGATCGTGGCATCGCGGCGTCACGGAGCGTCGATACCGGCTCGTGTCCACCGTGTGACCCGTCACGGCCCGGAGTCGGCGCCACACTCCGGTACCTTGTGGGGGATGCGAGTGGTCCCGAGCGCCGACCGTGCCGGAGTCGCCCCCGAGGCGGCTCCGGAACCGGGGGTGCGCGCCTGGCCCCGCAGGGCGGAACGGCCGACGGCCGCCGCCTGTTCGACTCCCCGGAGCGGGCGTCGCACAGTATGCCGCACGGGTACTCCTTCGCGCTGGAATATGCCCGAAGCGCTTGTTGGCGTGACTGTACGTCAACCATGCTGTCCCGCAAGGGACTCACGTTCCGTGATCCCCGCCCCGGCCGTTGTCCTGGCCATGCAGGCAATGGCTACGATCGTGGCCCTCATGAGGCGCGAGCCTTTGTGTCCGCCGGTTCGGATGGTGTGAGCGGTGCAGGTGCTTCAAGTGCAGCTGGAGGTCCGGCCCGACCCCTCGGAAGTGGGGCGGGCCCGGCGGTGGGCGCGCTCACGGCTCGCCGGCTCCGGGATACAGGCCGACGAGCCGATCGCCGAGACGCTGGTGCTCCTCGTCTCCGAGCTGATCACCAACGCCGTGGTGCACACCGGCCGTTCGGCCGTGCTGCGGCTGGTCCTCCCCCCGGAGGTGACCGGGGACGCCGAAGGGGCCACCGTCCGCATCGAGGTGGACGACGCCAGTGACCGGGCTCCGGTGCCCCGCTGTGTCAACAGCGAGGCCACGGGCGGCCGGGGCCTCGCCCTGGTCGACGGCCTCGCCGACCGCTGGGGCTGGAGCCGGGAGGGCACCGGCAAGCGCATCTGGTGCGAACTGGACCGCTGCGCCGAGGGCGAGGGCGCCGCGCCGGTCTGCGCGAGCGAGGGCGGCACGGTCGCGCTCGAGGGGTACGAGGGGTACGAGGGGTACGCGTACGAAGTGGTGTAGCGCGGCGGTGGACGCCGCGCGGACCCGCGTGCCGAGCACGGACCCCGTCGGCGGTGGCGCCGGTGCGGCGGTGCGCCGGGCCGTGCTTCCGTGCGCGTCCCGGACGAACGGGGTGAGAACGGTGAACGCCCCTGCGCGGGTTGACGGATGGTGACCGCTTCCTCACGCTGGTAGCCGACGATTCGCCGCGAGGGGACGACGAGGGCCCGGTGACGGGGCCCTCGGCGAGTGTGGGTCGTGTGTCGGCGGCGGTTCCCTCGGGGGCGACGGGAGCCGGACGGGAGCGCCGGAGTCGGGTGGCGGCGCGCGGTGCCATGCTCGGGGCGCTCGGCGCCGTGCCGCCGGCCGACGAGTCGGTGCCCGCCGCCCTCACTCTCCACAGGCTGTGGACAACTCCGTGCGGAAGGTCCGCCGGTACGCGGTCGGGGTGACCCCGAGCGCCGCCTGCAGGTGCTGCCGCATCGACTGCGCCGTACCGAAACCGGAGTCACGGGCCACCTGGTCGACGGACAGGGCGGTGGTCTCCAGCAGGTGCCGGGCCCGTTCGACCCGCTGGCCGGTGAGCCACTGGCCCGGACTGACGCCGACCTCCTCCCGGAAACGGCGGGTGAAGGTGCGGACCGACATCGACTCCTGCGCGGCCATGTCCCGCAGCTGGATCGGCTCCTGGAGGCGGGCGAGGGCCCAGGCGCGGGCGTTGGTCGTGGACGACTGCTGCGGATCGGGAACCGGCCGCTCGATGTACTGCGCCTGCCCGCCGTCGCGATGGGGCGGTACGACGGTGCGGCGGGCCACCTCGTTGGCGACCGCCGTGCCGTGGTCCCGGCGCACGATGTGCACGCACAGGTCGATCCCGGCCGCGACCCCGGCCGAGGTGAGGACGTCGCCGTCGTCGACGAACAGCACGTCGGCGTCGACCCGCACCTTCGGGAAGAGCCGCTGGAAGTGGTCCGCCGAGGCCCAGTGCGTGGTGGCCGGGCGCCCGTCGAGGAGCCCGGCGGCGGCCAGGACGTACCCGCCCGTGCAGATCGCCACGAGCCGGGTGCCGGGCCGGACGTGGGCGAGCGCGGCGGCCAGCTCCTCGGTGAGCACGCCCTCCTCGTGGACCGGGCCGAGTTCGTAGGAGGCCGGGACGACGACCGTGTCGGCGGTGGCCAGTGCCTCGGGGCCGTTCTCCACCATGATCGCGAAGTCGGCGTCGGTCTCGACGGGGCCCGGCGGGCGGACGGAGCAGGTGACGACCTCGTACAGCCGGCGCCGGTGCTCGTCGCGGGCGAGCCGGAAGATCCGTTGCGGAATGCCCAGTTCGAAGGGGAGCAGGCCGTCGAGGGCGAGGACGACGACGCGGTGCGGCCGGGGAGCGGGGTGCGTGCGCTCGGACGTCATGGCCCGATCCTAGCGAACCATGACCTTCGGGCCACTCGATCGGGAGGATGCCGTACTCGATCCTCTATGACGTGCCCCAGACAACCGACGCCGCCGCAGCCTCCGTACACGGGCCGAAGCCCGACCGCCCGCGCCGCCGCCCCCGCGTGCACCGCGCCTGGTGGGTCGCCGCGGTCACCTTCGTGACGATCATCGGCGCCGCGGCCTTCCGCTCCCTGCCCGGCATCCTCATCGACCCGCTCCACCAGGACTTCGGCTGGTCGCGCGGCACCATCGGCGCCGCCGTCTCCGTCAACCTCGCGCTCTACGGGCTGACCGCGCCCTTCGCCGCCGCGCTCATGGACCGCTTCGGCATCCGCCGCGTGGTCGCCGTCGCCCTGACCGTCATCGCGCTCGGCTCGGGCGCGACGGTCTGGATGGAGTCGGCCTGGCAGCTGATCCTCTGCTGGGGCCTGCTGGTCGGCCTCGGCTCCGGCTCCATGGCGCTGGCCTTCGCGGCCACCGTCACCAACCGCTGGTTCACCGAACGCCGGGGCCTGGTCACCGGCGTCCTCACCGCCGCCTCCGCCTCCGGCCAGCTGATCTTCCTGCCGCTGCTGTCCTGGATCGTCGAGACGTACGACTGGCGTCCCGCGGCCGTCACGGTCGCCCTCGCCGCCCTCGCGGTCGTCCCCTTCGTCTGGCTGCTCCTGCACGACCACCCCGCCGACGTGGGCCTCGCGCCCTACGGCGCCGACGAGTTCGTCCCCAAGCCCGCCCCCGTGCCGGGCGCCGCCCGCCGGGCCGTCACGGTCCTCTTCTCCGCCGCCCGCACCGGCCCCTTCTGGCTGCTCGCCGGCACCTTCGCGATCTGCGGCGCCTCGACCAACGGCCTGATCCAGACCCACTTCATCCCCGCGGCCCACGACCACCACATGCCGCTGACGACGGCCTCCTCGCTGCTCGCGGTCATCGGGATCTTCGACGTGGTCGGCACGATCGCCTCCGGCTGGTTCACCGACCGGTTCGAACCGCGCCGCCTGCTCGCCGTCTACTACGCCCTGCGCGGCGTCTCCCTGCTCTTCCTCCCCCTCCTCCTCGCGCCCAGCGTCCACCCCCCGATGATCTTCTTCATCGTCTTCTACGGCCTCGACTGGGTCGCCACCGTGCCGCCCACCCTCGCCCTGTGCCGCGAGCAGTACGGCGAGGACAGCGCCATCGTCTTCGGCTGGGTCCTCGCCTCCCACCAGGTCGGCGCCGCCCTCGTCGCCTTCCTGGGCGGCGTGGCCCGCGACCGCTTCGGCTCCTACGACGTCGTCTGGGTCGCCTCCGGCGCCCTGTGCGCGGCGGCGGCCCTGATGGCCCTGGTGATCCGCCGGCGGACGGATCCGGCGGCCGGGCTGTCCTGAGCCGGGAGGGAGGCGACTCAGCCGGGCAGCCGGGACGCCCTGTCCGCCTCCCGTTTCGCCACCGCGCGGGCGATGCGCCGCGCGTCGAGCGCCAGTTCGCGGAGCATGCCGCTGATCGGGTTGGTGAAGCCGGTGAAGTACAGGCCGGGGGCGCCGGCCGGGGTGCGCGGGCCGCGGACGGTCGGCCTGCCACGGGGGTCGAGGACGCCGAGGTGGCCGACCAGGCCCTCCAGCCCCCGCAGATAGCCGGTGGCGGCGATCATCGCGTCCGGTGCGGCGCGGGTGCCGTCGGCGAGGACCACCTTGCCGTCCTCGAAGCCCTCCACGGCGGCCACGACCTCCACCCGCCCCGTGCGCACCGCGTCGATCAGGCCGACGTCCTGCACCGGTATCGCGCCCTCGGCGGCGCGGGTGAGCAGGCCGGTCTCCGGGCGGGGAAGCCCGTACGCCGACAGGTCGGGCGTGCTGATCCGGGCCAGCGGGCGGGCGAGCCGGTCCACGAGGCGGGCGGGCAGACGCCGGGCCAGGACGCCGTTGTACTGGGCCGGCCAGCCCGCGGTGGAGCGGCGGACGATGTGCGGCGCGGTGCGCACCGACAACCGGACCCGGGCGGCCCCGCCCTCCACCAGGTCCACGGCGATCTCGGCGCCCGTGTTGCCGACGCCGACCACCAGGACGTCCCGGCCCGCGTAGGGGGCCGCGTTCCGGTACTCGGCCGCGTGCCTCAGCTCACCGGTGAACGACGACCGGCCCGGCCAGTCCGGCAGGCGCGGGGTGTGGTTGTGGCCGGTGGCGACCACGACAGCGGCGCCGGTCAGCTCGCGGCCGCCGGAGGCGTGCAGCGTCCAGCCGCCGTCGGGGGCCCGCTCGACGCGGAAGACCTCGACGCCGGTGACGATCTCCAGCTGGTGGACGTCGGCGTACTTCTCCAGGTAGCGGACCACGTCGTCCCGGGCGACCCAGCGGCCGAAGCGGCGCGGCATCGGCAGGCCGGGCAGGGCCGACAGGCGGCGGGTGGTGTGCAGCCGCAGCCGGTCGTAGTGGCGCCGCCAGGAGGCGCCGACGTGGTCGGCCCGCTCCAGCACGACGGCCCGGATGCCGCGGGCGCGCAGCGCCTGGGCGACGGCCAGGCCACCGGGGCCGGCGCCGATGACGTACACCGGGTGGCCCGCGGGGTGGGCGGGCCGCGGCTGAGCGGACGCTGTGGAGTCGGCCATGCCGCGAGCGTAATCAAGCCTCGGCTTGATGGGTCTCGGTCAAGACCGGAATCGGTTGCGGATCGGTCACGGCCACGTGCCGCGCGCCCCCGGGCGGACGGAAAAGCCCCGGCCCGCCCCGCGCCGGGTCGGCTTCAATGGCCCGATGGCCCCTACACGCACGCTCACCCTGCCCGACGCCCTCCCCGAACCCCGCGGACACGGCCTGCGCCTGTGTGCCTGGGACGCCGGTTCCGACGCCGACGCGGAGAGCTGGCTGCGCGGCTTCTCGGACCCCGAGTTCCAGCGCTGGAACACCCCGCTCACGCTGTGGACCGACCTCGCCGGTGCCCGCACCTCACTGCGCGCCCGGGCCCGGGACGCCGGGGAGGGCCGGTCCGGGTCGTTCCGGATCACCGACGCGCGAAGCGGTACGACGCTGGGGCACGTCGGCGTCAACGAGATCAACCCCGCGTTGAAGCGGGCACGGGTCGGCTACTGGGTGCTCCCCGAGGCTCGCGGCCGGGGGGTCGCCACCCGCGCCCTGCTCCTGGCGTCGCGCTGGGCCTTCGCCGAACTCGGGCTGCACCGCCTGGAACTGGACCACGCGCTGGGCCACGACGTCTCCTGCCGGGTCGCCGAGCGCTGCGGGTACGCCGCCGAGGGCACGATGCGCGGCGCGATCTTCGAGGCCGGCCGCCACGACCGCTTCCGGGACGCGCACCTGCACGCCCGCCTGGCCACGGACGCCGAGCCGCCGGCGCCCGCCGAACCGGCCTGACCCGCCGGGCGGTTCCGGTCCCGCCCGCGGGGCCCGCGCGCGGGGAGGGTGCGGTGGTGTGCCGTTCAGGGCCAGAGGAGACCGGTGCGCCAGCCGTCCTGAGGGGCCCGGTCCCGCCGGTAGACCAGTCGTACGTGCCGGCGGCGGGCGTCGCCCTGGAAGAACTCCACCTCGTCGGGGCGCAGTCGGTACAGGGTCCAGGACGGGACCGGCGTCCGCGGCTCCCGCTCCGCGCGTTCCCAGGCCGCCTCACCGGCGCGGGCCAGTTCCTCCGGTGACCCCAGTTCCTCGCTCTGGCGTCCGGTGAGGGCGGCGGCCAGCGCGCCGGTCGACCGGGCGTGCAGGTCGGCCCGCGCCTCCTCGGCCGGGGCGACGGCGACCGGGCCGCGCACCCGCACCTGGCGCCCCAGCACCGGCCAGTGGAAGACGAGCGCGGCGTACGGACGGGCGGCGAGCTGCCGGCCCTTGCGGCTGCCGGCGTGCGTGGCGAAGGACCAGCCGTCCTCGTCGGCGCCGTGCAGCATCACGACGCGCGCGTCCGGCAGGCCCTCGGCGTCCGCCGTCGCCAGCGTCACCGTGTGCGGCTCGCGCTGCCCGGCCGCGACCGCCTCGGCGAACCACCGCGTGAACAGGGCCAGCGGGTCGCCGGGCGCCTCGGCCGGGTCGAAGGGCGGCAGTTCGGTGACCGCGGGGTCCCACACCCGCAGCGACCTCAGCAGCGCGTGAAGATCGGTCGGCTCGGAGTCCATGCCCCGATTGTCACCGCCGTCGGACGTCACCGGGCACCCGGCACCGGCACCGCCGCCCGGCGCTCACACCGAGCCGAGGTCCGAGGACACCCACCGCTCGGGCCGCATCCGTACGATCACCTGCTCCCCGTGGTCGGCGGAGGCGTAGGCCACGTAGCCGTCGACCTTCTCGGGCGGGAGATAGCGGGCGGAGATCTCCCGCAGGTCCTCCTCGGTGGCGGCGACCGTCTCGACGACCGGCCCCTCCACCGACACGTACCTGATGGTGGGCTCCAGCCGGTCGACCATCAGCGTGAACCGGCCCGCCGCCTGGATCAGGCGGTTCTTGCGGCTGTCCAGCCCGGTCATGATCCAGACGTCGCCGCCGGGCTCGTACTGGTACCAGATCGGCACGGTCAGCGGGGCGCGGCCCTCTCCCGCGTCCACCGCCAACGCGGCGATGTGCGGTTCGGCCAGGAACTTCTCACGCTCTTCGCGGCTCAGGGCCATTCCGGTCTCCTCCAGCGGGTACGGACGTCGGTCGCATCCTCAACACCGGCCGGGCGCGCGGCTGTTCCCCTCCCGGCCCGTGCCCGCCGGGATCAGGACAGCGCCAGACGCTGCACCAGCAGGAACGCGCCGATGCCCAGCATCGCGGCGCCCGACGTGCGGGTGACCGCGCGGGCGGCGGCCGGCCGGGCGCCCAGGACGGCACGGGCGGCGAGGCCCACCGTGAGGTACACGGCGGCGCAGCACGCCATGTGCAGCAGCCCCAGGACGACAGTCTGCACGGGCACCGGAGGGTGCGCACCCCGGGTGACCAGGAACTGGGGCAGCACGGACAGATAGAGGAGCAGGCCCTTCGGATTGAGCCCGCTGATCGTGGCACCGCGCAGGAAGACCCGGGCCCGGGAACCGCCCTCCGCTCCACCGGGCCCCTCCTCGCGCGCGGCGTCCGGGGTGCCGGGCCGGCGCAGCACACCCCACCCGAGCCACACCAGATACGCCGCGCCCGCCACCGTCAGCGCGGTGAGCAGCCCCGGCGACCCGGCGACCAGGACCGCCAGCCCCGCCGCCGCCAACAGCGTGTGCAGCGCGTACCCGGCGACCAGGCCGCCCACCGCCCACGTCACCGACCGCTCGCGCAGTCCGGCCGCGATGGCGTACGCCCAGTCCGCACCCGGCACGCACACCAGCAGCAGGTCCAGGGCGAGGAAGGAAAGGAGGAGTCCGAAGTCCATGCCGGGCAGATTAGGCGTGGATGTCCCGAAAGTGTTCCCGACTTTTCTCCCCATGAAGCGCCGTGGTGGAAGAATCTGCTCCATGGACGACATGGACCGGAAGATTCTTGCCGAGGTGCAGCAGGACGGGCGTCTGACGGTGACCGAACTGGCCGCCCGGGTGCGGCTGAGCGTCTCCCCGTGTCACCGCAGGCTGCGCGAGCTGGAGCGGTCGGGAGCGATCGGCGGTTACCGGGCGGTGGTGGACCCGGCCGCGGTGGGCCTGAACTTCGAGGCGCTGGTCTTCGTGTCGATGCGGCAGGAGGACCGGGACACGGTCGCCGAGTTCGAGCGGGCGGTCGGCGAGGTGGAGGAGGTGCTGGAGGCGCAGCGGCTGTTCGGGGAACCCGACTACCTGCTGCGCGTGGTCGCCGCCGATCTGGCGGCCTACCAGCGGCTCTACGACGAGCGGCTGGCCACCCTGCCCGGGGTGCTGCGGCTGACGTCGACGCTGGTGATGAAGCATGTGGTACGGGACCGGCCACTGCCGGCACCGGGCGGGACGCGACGGGGATGACAGGCTGCTGCGTCCGCTGCCGTACGGGCCGCTACTTGGCGGGTTTCTTGCCCGTGACGCCGAGGTAGGTCAAAAGGGCCAGGCTGGGCTTGAGTTCGGCCTGCTTGACGCCCCAGGAGGAGAAACCTTTCTGGTGCGAGGCGGCGGCGGCCAGCATGACGACCAGCGAACCGGCGATCGCGGCCGGGTTCACGTCCTTGTCGACCTTGCCCTTGGCCTGCAGTTCGGCGACGGACTCGGTGAGGGAGGAGTTCACCGAGTTCAGGACCTTCATGCGGATCTTGGAGAACCGCTTGTCGCCCTCGGCCGCGCCCAGGTCGACGACGCGGAGGATCGCGTCGTTCTTCTTCCAGAAGTCCAGGAAACCGTCGACCAGTTCCTGCGCCGTCTGCCAGCCCGCCTTGCCGGCCCACGACCGCCCGGCCGTCAGCTCGGCCAGAGCTGAGCTCTCGGCGGCCATGTGGTCGGCGAGTTCGAGGACCGCGCCCTCGACGTCCGGGAAGTACTGGTAGAAGGTCGCGGGCGAGGTGCCGGCCTTGCGGGCGACATCGATGACCTTGACATCGCGATAGGGGGAGGAGCTGAGCATGTCGCTGAGGCAGTCGAGCAGTTTCTGCCGGGTCGCCTGCCCACGTCGACCGGCCACGCGGCCGTCGACGGTACGCACTTGTCCTGTCATGCCGTCAGCTTACCGACGGGTGATCTGAGCGCGATTCGGCCGACTGCAAATGGGGTGCGCGGGTGCCGAGAGGCTGGTGTGCCTGGTCTGCGCGGTGCGGGCGTCGCGGTTACTTTGACGGCATGGCCGAAAACGGGGCATCAGAGAAGAGGACGACCGCTCGTTCGGAGAGGGGTCCCGCGGACCCGGAACCCCCGGCGTCCGCACCGATCCCGGAGGGCGTCCCGTGCTGGGTGGACGCCCAGATCCCGGACGTCGAGGCGGGCAAGCGCTTCTACGGCGAACTCTTCGGCTGGTCCTTCGAGGAGGCCGAGGAGGGGACCGTACGGGCGCGGCTGGACGGGGAGCCCGTCGCCGCGCTGGTCCGCAAGACGGACGGGCGGATGCCCACCGTGTGGTCCGTGTACTTCCACACCCCGGACGCCGCCGCGCTGGCCGGGCGCATCCGGGCGGGCGGGGGCCAGATCGTCACCCCGCCGCACCCGGTCGGCGACCTGGGCACCGCCGCACTCGCCGCCGACCCCGACGGCGCCGTCTTCGCCCTGTGGCAGCCGGACCGCCACCCCGGCTTCGGGCGCCGGCACGAACCGGGCGCCTTCACCTGGGCCGAGCTGTACACCCGGGACACCGAGGCGGCCAACGCCTTCTACGGCGACCTGTTCCACGACGCCCTCTTCGGCCCGGACGCCGAACCCGACTTCGGGCGGGCGCCGCTCTCCTCGGTCTTCCCGCCCGAGATGCCGCCGCACTTCCTCGTCCACTTCCGCACCGAGGACGTCGAGGCCGCGCTCGGCACGGTGGCCCGGCTCGGCGGCCGGGTGCGGGTGCCGCCCTTCGAGACGTCGTACGGAGGGGTGGCCGTGGTCTCGGACGGCCAGGGGGCGTCGTTCGCGCTGCTCCAGCGCTGAACGCGGTACGGGAGGCGTCGCCATTCGCCCGGGTTCGGGTGAGACACCCCGATTGTCCCCAGGTTCGCCACCAGCGCCTCGGACAGGAAGAATCGGGGTGCGTGCCGCCACTGGGGTGCGGTGGTGAGACGCTGCACTTCGGTCGCGTACATATGTGGGTGGCGCGGCTCGTACGGGGAGGTGGCAGGCAAGTGGTGGATCAGCTGACGCAGCACGATCCGCGGCGGATCGGGCCGTTCGAGGTGCTGGGGCGGCTCGGCGCCGGCGGCATGGGGCTGGTCTATCTCGCGCGCTCGGCGTCCGGGCGGCGCGTGGCGATCAAGACGGTCCGCACCGAGCTGGCGGAGGACCAGCTCTTCCGCGTCCGCTTCACGCGTGAGGTGGAGGCGGCCCGCGCGGTCTCCGGCTTCTACACCGCCGCCGTGGTCGACGCCGACCCGCGCGCCGCGGTGCCGTGGCTGGCCACGGCGTACGTGCCCGCCCCCTCCCTCGAGGAGATAGTGAACGAGTGCGGGCCGCTCCCGGCGCAGGCGGTGCGCTGGCTGGCGGCGGGCGTCGCGGAGGCCCTCCAGTCGATCCACGGCGCGGGCCTGGTCCACCGCGACCTCAAGCCCTCCAACGTCCTCGTCGTCGAGGACGGCCCGCGTGTGATCGACTTCGGTATCGCGTCCGGCGTCTCGAACACCCGTCTGACCATGACCAACGTCGCCGTCGGTACGCCCGCCTACATGTCGCCGGAGCAGGCCAAGGACTCCCGCAGCGTCACCGGCGCCAGCGACGTGTTCTCGCTCGGCTCGATGCTGGTCTTCGCCGCCACCGGGCACCCGCCCTTCCACGGCGCCAACCCGGTCGAGACGGTCTTCATGCTGCTGCGCGAGGGACCCGACCTCGAAGGTCTTCCGGACGAACTGCGCCCGCTCATCGAGTCCTGCATGCAGATGGAGGCCACGGCCCGCCCCAACCCGGCCGACCTCCAGGCCCAGCTCGCCCCGCACCTCTTCGGCTCCGGCTCGGACGACAGCGGTACGGCGTCGGCGTGGCTGCCCGAGCGGGCGGTGGGCCTGATCGAGAGCCGCCGGGGCGGACGCCCCGCGCCCAAGCTCGCCGCGACGGCCGGCGGCCGGCCGTCGCGGCGAGCTT
>MUMD01000808.1 GCA_002155895.1 Streptomyces rochei | reverse complement strand
CGGCGGTTGGTCGTCGCGGGCGCGGCGCTGCTGATCGTGGCCGTGACCGGGATCGGCTTCGGCTTCCACCGATTCGCCGGGAGCGCCGGCGGCCCGTCCTCCTGCGCCCCGCCCCTGGAGTTGCGCGTCCTCACCGACCCCGACCTGGAGCCGACCGTACGGGCCGCCGCCGACGCCTATCTGACCTCCGCCGGGAACACCGACGACGCCGGCTGCCGGCGCAGCGGCATCACCGTCTACAGCGCGGGCGCCGCCGACGCGGTCACCGCGCTGCGCAAGCAGACCCGTGCCTGGCAGGAGCCCCCGGACGACGACACCAACCCGCAGCGGGACGTCGGCCCGCAGCCCGACGTGTGGATACCCGCCTCCCCCGCCGACGCCGCCCGGGTCACCGCCGGTCAGGACACCGACGCCGTCGCCGAACTCGACGCCGACGAGGAGCCCCTGGCGTACTCCCCGGTCGTGCTCGCCGTCCCCCAGGAGCTGGCCGCCGACGCCCGCGACGAGCGCTCCGGCCCGGCGCTCACCCGCATGATCGACGCCCTGCGCGCCCGGCACCCGGCCGCCGGGGTGCGCCGCCCCGACCC
>MUMD01000807.1 GCA_002155895.1 Streptomyces rochei | reverse complement strand
CACCAGTTGGTAGCCGCCGAGCCCCTTCAGCGCGACGATGCCTCCGTCGGCGACCACCGTCGCCGCCGCCTTGAGGGCGTCCGCACCCCGTAGCTCGTCCCACGCCGTGCGGGGCCCGCAGACGGGGCAGGCGACCGGCTCGGCGTGGGACGAGCTACGGGGTGCGGACGCCCTCAAGGCGGCGGCGACGGTGGTCGCCGACGGAGGCATCGTCGCGCTGAAGGGGCTCGGCGGCTACCAACTGGTGTGCGACGCGACGGACGGCGCGGCGGTGACCCGCATGCGCTCACGCAAGCACCGGCCGTCGAAACCGTTCGCCATCATGGTCAGCGACATCGGTACGGCAGCCCGGCTGGCCCGGGTGAGCGGCGCCGAGCGGGCGGTGCTCACCTCACCGGCGCGTCCGGTGGTGCTGCTCGTGGCGAGGCACCGGCACGCCATCGCGCCCGAGGTCGCCCCCGGCGTTCCCCGGACCGGACTGTTCCTGCCCACGACAGGCCTGCACCACCTCCTGCTCGACCAGGTGGACCGCCCGCTGGTGGTGACGAGCGGCAACCTCAGCGACGAGCCGATCGCCATGGACGACGCCGAGGCGTTCGGCACGCTCGCCCGCGTCGCGGACGGGCTGCTCACGCACGACCGGCCCATCCGGGCCCGCTACGACGACTCGGTACTGCGGATCGCGGGCCGTCAGCGCATCACGGTCCGCC
>MUMD01000806.1 GCA_002155895.1 Streptomyces rochei | reverse complement strand
CGGTGGCCGCCGCTGCGTGTGCAGGTCAGCAGCTTGCGGTGCGGCCGGCCGGCGCAGGGTACCCGCACGATGGGCAGGTGCGGGGTCAGCCGGGCCAGCCTCGGTATCAGGGCGACGCCGAGCCCGTGGGCGATCAGATGGGCGGTCACGTTCCAGTCCACGGCGTGGTGGACCACGTCCGGGGTGAACCCGGCGGCACCGCACGCCGACATCACGTGCGTCCGGCACGGACTCTCCGGCAGCGGCGCGATCCACGGCTCGCGCGCCACGTCCGCGAGGTCGGCTCCGTCCCGCCCGGCCAGCGGATGCCCCTCGGGGACCACCAGATCGAACGGTTCGTCCAGCAGCGGCCGCTGGTCGAAGCGCGCGTCGGACGCCGGCGGGCTGGACGGTGTCGCCTCCACGACCGCCAGATCGGCCTCCCCCTCGAAGAGCAGGTCGAAGCTCTCCACCACCTCCACCTCACGGACGCGCACCGACACCCGCGGATACCGCGACCGCAGCCGCGCCGCCATCGGGGCGAGCAGGACCGCGACGGCCACCGGGAACCCCGCCACCCGCAGCGGGCCGGCCGGCTCCCCC
>MUMD01000081.1 GCA_002155895.1 Streptomyces rochei | reverse complement strand
GCCCCCGTCCACCCGGCGGGCCGCGCCACCGCCACCACGGCGAACCCGGCCGCGACCAGCGCCAGCCCCGCCACCATCGACCGGCGAGGCGCCAGCCGCTCCCCCGCCCACCGTGTCACCGGCAACTGCGCGGTCACCACCAGCAGCGAGGACAGCGCGAACAGCCAGGCCAGCGGCGCCTGGGAACCGGCGGCCCGCTCCACCTCGGCGGGCAGGGCCAGGTAGAGCTGGTTGTAGGCGAGCAGATAGGCGCCGTACGCGCAGCACAGCGCGAGGAAACGCCGGTTGCGCAGCAGCAGCCGCGCACCGCCCTTGGCCCGCACCCGCGCCCGCCCGGGGATGTGCTGCGGCAGCAGCCACGCGTGCCCGGCGAGGACCAGCACGAAGACACCGGCCCCGGCCAGACACGCCGTACGGAAGTCGACGGCCAGCAGCAGTGCCCCCAGCAGCGGTCCGACGAAGGCCCCCGCCTGACCGGCGACGGTGAACAGTGCCAGCACCCGGGTCCGGTCCCCGCCGCCCGCCTCCTCCCACAGCACCGCCTGCCGGGCCACCTCGGACTCGACGGCCGGGGAGAAGAGCGCGGCGGCGAACCCGATGAGCAGCACGGCCGCCACGACGGCCCAGGTCCGCTCGGCGAACCCCAGCCACACGAACCCGGCGATCCGCAGACCGCACCCGGCGAGCACGACGGGCCGGACGCCGTACCGGTCGGCGAGCGCCCCGCCCACCACGAACAGCCCCTGCTGGCTGAAGGTCCGCAGCCCGAGCACGAACCCGACCAGCCACCCCGCCATGCCGATGCCCTGCCCCAGGTGCTCGGAGAGGAAGGGCAGCACGGCGAAGAAGCCGATGTTGAAGGCGAGCTGGGTGAGGACGAGGAGCCGCAGCAGCGGCGAGAGCGGCACGGCCGCGCGGTCGACGGTGCCTGCCTTCCGGCCGGTGAAGAGTGAGGTCATCGGGTGGCGGCCGGTTCTTTCCGGGGCGCGGCGGTCCGCTCGGCGCCGACCGGGACGGCGGTGTCCGGGCGTCGCCTCCGGGGCCGGCGCAGTCCGCCCGCCGCGGTGACGGCGAGGGCACCGAGCAGGGCGAGGACGGCGGCGGGGGCGAGGACGGCCCAGGGCGCGCGTTCGGCGTAGGGCTGGTTCTCGGCGAGGAGCAGACCCCACTCGGGCGACGGCGGCTGGGCGCCCAGCCCGAGGAATCCGAGCGAGGCGAGGGCCAGGGCCACACCGGGCAGCCGCAGCAGCGCGTGCCGCAGCACCGGCGGGAGGACGGCGGGCAGCAGTTCGCGGCGCAGCAGGTACCACCGTCCGGCGCCCAGCCCCCGGGTGGCGGTGATGTGCAGGGTGGCGCGTTCCTGACGCAGCAGCGCGGAGGTGTGCGCGGCGAGCGGCGCCCAGGCGACGGCACCGACGGCGAGGGCGGGCGTGGCCGCGCCGCTGCCCGCGACCGCGGTGACGAGGAGCGCGGCGAGGACCGGGGGCACGGCGTTGACGGTGTCGACGAGCGGCGCGGACAGGCGGGGCACCAGTCCGAGGAGCACGCCCGCGACGAGGGCGGCGGCCGTGACGGCGGAGGCGAGCAGCAGGGTGTCGAGCGCGCCGTGGCCGACGCGGGCGAGCAGGTCGCGGCCGAGGGAGTCGGTGCCGAAGGGATGGTCGAGGGAGGGCGCCAGCAGCCTCTCCCCCGTGTCGAGGGCGAGCGGGTCACGGGTCAGCCCGGCCACGACGACGGCGAGCAGTACGGCACCGTAGACGAGCGGGAGCACGCCCCCGGCGGGCGGGGCGGGCCGGTGCAGGGAGGACAGCGCGCCGTCCCGCAGGGCCGGCCCGGTGAGCAGCCGCGCGGCGAGGCGGGTGGCGCCGGTGGCGAGCGCGGCGAGCAGGACCAGGGCGAGGGTGCCGGCCTGGAGGACGGGCAGGTCCTGGGCGAGGGCGGCCTGGAGGGTGGTCCGGCCGAGGCCGGGGATGTCGAAGACCTGCTCGACGGCGACGGCCCCGCCCGTCAGCCCCACGACGAACAGTCCGAGGTTGGGCAGCAGCGCGGGCACGCACCGGCGCAGCGCCTGCCGCGCGATGCGCCGGCCCGGCAGCCCGCGGGCGGCGGCGGCCAGCGCCCACGGTTCGCCGAAGGCGCCGGGCAGCAGATCGTCCAGCAGCCGCCCGATCACGGCCCCGGCGGGCAGTCCGAGGGCGAGCGCGGGCAGCACGGTCCACTGGGCCCCGTACCACCCCAGCGCGGGCAGCCACCCCAGCTGCACCCCGACGACGGTGGCGAGCACGGAGGCGACGAGGAACTCCGGCAGCGAGGCGACGACGGCGGAAGCGGTCCCGCCGCGCCGCCGCCCACCGAGCCGGCGCCGGGCGCCCAGGCGCAGGGTGCGGGCGCAGATGATCCCCGCGGTGAGGGCGGCGACGAGCAGCGCGACGGACATGAGCAGCAGCGAGGCCCCGAGCGCCCGCAGCACATCGGGCAGCACGTCGCTCCCGGAGATCCACGACTGTCCGGCGTCCCCGCGCGCCAGCCCGCCGAGCCACCGCCCGAGCACGTGCAGCGGGCCGCCGTCGAGCCCGAGCTGCGCACGGATGTCGGCGAGCACCTCGGGTGTGGGCTCCCGCTCGGCGGACCGCGCCTTGAGCACGGTGTAGGCCGGGTCGGTCCGCGTGAGCCACGGCAGCAGCCCGATGCCGCACACCAGTCCCGCCGCCAGCACGACCCGCCACACCGCGGTGGCCACCCGCTGCCGCACGGCTCAGCGCCGGGTGCCGGTGCCGACGAGGGTGCGCTCGTACGGGTCGAGGATCACGCCCTGTACGGAGTCGGCGACGCCGGTGATGATCCGCTGGTGCACGAGCGGCACGACGGCGTCAGTGCCGAGGATGCGCGCCTCGGCGGCCATGGCGGCGTCCTGCCGCTTCGCGGTGTCGGCGATCCCCACGGCCTCCGCGACGGCGCGGTCGACGTCCCGGTCGCAGAGCTGGGCGATGTTGAAGCCGCCGTCGCAGGTGTAGTCGCCGGCGAGGACGGCGACGGGGTCGCCGGTGTCGAGGAGGGTGTTGCGCGCGAGTACGAAGGCGTCGAACTTCCCCGCCAGAGCGTCCCCTTCCAGCCGCGAGTACTCCCGCACGGTGAGCTTCACCTTGAACCCGGCCTTCTCCAGCTGCTGCTTCACCACCTGGGCGACCTCGGGCAGCTCGGGCCGGTTGTCGTAGGTGGCGAGGTTGACGGTGGCGCCACCGGGCTTCTCGGCCTCCGCCCGGCCCACGGGCGCGGTCCGCTTCCCCTCCGCCCAGGTCACGGCGGGTCCGTAGATCCCGGCGCTGGGGTCGGCGTACCCCTCGTACACGTCCTCGGCGAACACCGAGGTGTCGATGGCGCCGCGCGCGGCGGCCCGCAGCCCGGCGTCCTCGAACGTCCCGGAGGAGGCGTTCAGGAGCAGGCTGGTGGTCCGGGTGGTGGCGGTGTCGCGCCGTGTCTTCTCGTCGAGCGTCGCCGCCTGGGCCACCGGAACGGCCTCGGCGATGTCCAGCTCCCCGGTGCGCAGGGCGTTGGCGCGGGCGGTGCCGTCGGCGATGAAACGGGCGTCGATGCCGGAGGCCTGGGCGCGCCCGCCCCAGTAGTCGTCGAACCGGTCGAGGGTGGCGGAGGTGGCGCCGTTGACCTCGGTCAGTTCGAAGGGCCCGGTGGCGTGACCGACGGGATCGACACGACCGTTCCCCTCCTCATAAGCCTTCGCGGAGAGGATGGCGAGGCTGGGGCTGGACAGCCGCAGCGGCAGCACCGGGTCGGGCTCGGCGGTGGTGATCCGGACCACCCTCTCCCCCTGCGCCTTCGCGCTGAGGGTGACACCGGCGAGGGCGGCGGGCGCGGGCTTCGCGTCGGTGGCGCGGGTGAGGGAGTCGGCGACCGCGGCCGGGGTGACGTCGCCGCCGTCCTGGAAGGTGGCGTCGCGGAGGGTGAACTCCCAGACCTTGTCCCCGTCCCTGCGCCAGGACTCGGCGAGTGCGGGGGCGGCGGAGCCGTTGGCGTCGAGGGCGGTGAGGCCCTCGGTGACACCGAGACGGCTGAGGAGGGTGGCGTCGGCGCCGTACGGGGAGAGGTTCTCGGCGGGCGGGAAGGCGAGGGCGACGCGGAGCCGGGCCCCGTCCCCGCCGCCACCGTCCCCGGAGTCGTCACCACCTCCGGAGGCGAAGCAGCCTGCTATCAGCGGGGCGAGCATGAGGGGGGCGAGCAGCCGGGAGCGGCGGTGGGAGCGCATGGTCCTCGGATCGGTCGGGTGCGTGCGTGGTGCGGGGACAGGACGGGAGCGGCGGCGACAAGAGCCTACATGACAATCATTTCCATGATCGCGGGCCCCTTCCTCATGCGCCTCACGGCATCGGCACGTCGAAGTGCACGATGCCCTGCCCGCCGCCGGCGTCCTCCCGCTCGTCGTGCACGACCTTGGCGAGCGAGCGCCAGAACGGCTCGGCACCGGTGACGGCGGGGTCGGTGTGCAGGTAGACGGCCCGGTACCCGCCGTCGGCGGCGGCGAAGGCGAGCAGCTCGTCCACGAGCCGCCGCGCGAGCCCGCGCCGACGATGCTCGGGCCGCACGTACACGCGCCGCAGCTGAGCAGTGACGCCGGAGGGGTACTTCTCGGCGACGTGCGCGGGGTTCGGCGGGTGCGCGGGGCCCCGACTGTCGAGCGCACCGGTCGCGACGACCTCACCGTCCCTGCCGTCCACGGCGACGAGCAGCGTGTGCCGGGCCGGCGTCACGTACACCCCGCCCAGGTCGATGATGTCGCCGTGCCAGCGGGGGACGTACCCGGTGCCGAAGTCCCGGTAGACGGTGTCGAGCATGACGGCTCGGGCCCCGTCCAGGTCGGCGGTGGTCGCTGTCCTGATGGTGTAGTGACTGTCGCGCACTTGCACATGGTACGCAATAAGTGAAAGCGCAGGTCCAGGCCCCTGGTGGGACCGCCGATGCCGAGTCGGGGCGCGGGTCAGCGGTGACGCCACAGCTGAAAGAGCTCCAGGACCTCCATGCGCCAATGCATCTCCAGGGACGCGTCGGGTACGCGCTCCCGGCCGTGGCTGAAGCGGATCTGCCGGTACAGGCCGTGGGGCGACAGATCGGCACCGGCGACCAGTGCGGACAGCAGTGGCTCGTCCGGGGGCGTGTGCTGATCGACCACCACGAGAACCTCACCCTGGTCGTCCGGATGCAGGAACGGCAGTGCCCCACCCGTCCGGCGACGCAGGTCTCCCCAGGTGACGGTCGTTCCGGCACGTGCCGCGTCCTGGAGGAGGGGGCTGATCCGGTCGGCGAGGGACACGACCGCTTCCCGGTCCAGGCGGGGAGCCTCCACGCCCCTGTCGGACGTGGCCCCGGTCGCCTTCTCGTCCGAGCGCGGATCGGCGGCCCGGCTCTCCTCCCGCTGCCGGTGCCGGAGATTCCCGCGCCAGCGCCTCAGGGCCTTCTTCTGTGCGTCCGGCAACGGAACGGAGAGCCCACGGCGGAGCCGGTCCGCCTCCGCGAGTCGGGATTCGAGTTCCGCCGTGGTCAGCGTGGCTCTGCGTGTGCCGAGATCCTGGATCAGTGCGCCGAGGGCGCGAAGCGACGCGTCGGCCGGTGTCCTCGGCTCCTGATCGCGCACCCACTGCTTGAACTCCCGCATCAGACCGGTGACCGCCTCACGGTCCCGGGGCGAGAGCCACAGAGCGTAGAGGGGCCCCATCCCACTGCGGACCCGCTTCGCCAGCGCGAGGTCGCCCGCGTCCCGGGCGGCACGGAATTCGTCGGCCATCCGGTCGAACAGCTCACGTGCCTCGGAGGGCGTCGTGACGGATTGCTCGAGTCGCTTGCGCATGACCGTGCGCCAGTGGCCGAGGCGTTCTTTCACGGGGTCCGTCAGAAAGGGACCACCGACCAGCGCGGCCAGGCGGTCGGCCTCCTTCAGGGCCTGCTCCAGCGCCGGTGTCGCGAGTTCCGCGCCCGTGTCGTCGAGGTGACGGAGAACGGCGGACAGCCGCGCCGACGGGTCCTGCCCGGGCCGCGCGGGTGGCAACCCGGGCGTCGTCGCGTCCTGTGCCGGCTCTCCAGCGTGTCCGCGGTGGGCTCGATGCACACGTGCGCGGTGGGCTTTCCAGATGTCGGCCGCCCGTGCGTCATCGGTCCACCGAGGGTGCCCGAGGGCCAGCAGTACCTGCCGGAAGAAGGGAGGCGGTACGTCGTTCGGCTGTGCCTGGCGGGAGAGGGTGATCAGGCTGGACAGCAGGGGCCGGTTCGCCTTGGCGTGCGGCGCGTCGAGGGCTGTGAGCAGCTTCAACTGGCGTGCCGGGCCGACCTCTTCGGGGCGGACACCGATGCGTCCGAGCAGCTCGTGCCAGGTGATGGTGGCGCCTGAGCGGGCGGTCCGCACCAGGACGCGGGTCAGTTCCGCCACGAGACGGTCGTCCCGCGCGGCGATGGAGTGCGGCGGCACGGGGGTGCGGACGCTCGGGGATCTCTGC
Organism: Streptomyces rochei; assembly: GCA_002155895.1. Lineage (GTDB taxonomy): Bacteria > Actinomycetota > Actinomycetes > Streptomycetales > Streptomycetaceae > Streptomyces > Streptomyces rochei. The sequence goes on along the minus strand of MUMD01000081.1, from coordinate 7,974 downwards.
GTGTCCGCTCCGCCGACAGGGACGGCCTTCCGCAGCGGGGCCGGCGTCGCCGACACGGTCGCGTCCTCCTCGGGCGCGGGCGCCGGTGTGGGCGTGGGCACGAGCGGCTCGAGCAACTCCCATTCCGCCGCCTTCGTGGGCGTGAGACGGACGAAGCCTTCCGCGCGAAGCGTCCACCGCGAGTCCGGACCGGCTGTTCGAGGCGCACCGAGTACTGCCGCCCGGTCGGTCAGCACGTACACATGGTGAGGCACCGGAGCCGCGAGCGAGGCCGGCAGGGATATCCGGGCACGGAATCTCGTCGACCCGACGGGCTGCGCGTCCACGTCGTAAACTCCCCGGCCGCCCTCTTCGGACACCAAGGCGGCGCGCGTGAAGGCGACGCGTCCCGTCATGAGCGGCAGAACGGGGCCGGGGTGGAGACCATCGCCCTGGGGCTCCGCCACAGGAGGCGTCGCGGCCTTGCGGCCTTCGCCGGTGCCGGACTCCGGGCGACGCTCAGGCGCAGCCCCCTTCGGTCGGATGCCGTACGGCGTCTCCTCCAGCCACGGGGTGACGATCCCGGCGGGCACGAGTCGGCATGTGTCGAGCGTCGTCCACTCGACCACGTGGCCGGGTGGGTGCGTTCCTACGTACACGACGCGGGTGCCGTTCTCGGTCTCGCATCGGAAGCGCAGCGCATGCCCGACGGCATCCACCTCGAAGGGGGCGAGCTGGCTCTCCGGCCCGTACATCCGGATGGTCGCCGGTTTGCCGGGCGGGGCGCTGAGCCGCTCCCCGTCCGCCTGCCAGTCCTTGAAGGATCGCCGGGCCATCTGCACGTGGATCAGACGACGCTTCTTCTGGGACCCGAAGCGGACCTCTATCGTGTCGCTCCGCGCGTTCTGCTGCTTGACGTACTGCACCTGGACGCTCGTCTGCCCCTGCCTGCGCAGCCACTTGGCCAGGGCCTCGCCGATGTAGAGATGGTCAGCGCTGTCGGCACCGAGGGCGGTGCGGGTGCACCGGACCGGCGGGCGGTGCGCGAAGTGCGACTTCTTGTCGTCGCAGGCCCGCAGGGTCAGCGGTTTCCCGCACCCGCCGAGGAGGGTGCCGCAGGTGAAGGCGTTGGGGCCGTGCTTCTGCCGCAGCAGGTCCGCGGCTTGCTTCTCGTACGGGAGGAAGAGAGGAAGATGGCCGTCGGGTCCGCCGAGTACGGCGGTCTGAACCTTGCGTGTGTCCTCTGCGCGTCCGACTGGGTGCATCGGCGGCCGCCTCCTTGCTGTACGTACACAGTGCTCGTCCGCGCGGGCCGGGACGGCACGCCTTGTTCGACTTCGCTACCGGCGGTGTGGTTGTGCACCCACGGCTCACGACAACAACCGCCACCCTCGGCAAGGTGGGCGAGGCGGCTCCCGACATCCCGTCGGTCGACGAACTGACTAGGATCTCCGCATGCCGCAGCTCGCCTTCGACATCGGCTTCTTCGCCGAGCTCCCGAAGCTCCAGCCCCCGGTCAGGAAGGGGGTCCTGGACGCCTGGGAGAAATTCGGCCGGCTCACGCTCGACCAGCTCTTCAAGGACCAGGGCCTGAAGCTGGAAAGCCTCGTGAAGGCGAAGGACAAGCAGATCCGTACGATCCGCATCGACCAGTTCTGGCGTGGGGTGGTGCTCGCACCGCCCACCGGGGACACCTTCGTCCTGCTGCGGGTCATGCCGCACGACAAGGCCATCTCCTGGGCGGTGAAGCAGAAGTCCAGCATCAACGAGGTGACCCGGGCCGTCGAGATCCGGGACGCGGCGACCCTGGACGAGATCACGCCGGCCTACGAGCGGGTCGCGGACGGCTCGTCGAAGGAACGGCTGTTCGCGAAGTTCTCCGACGGGGACCTGAAGGCGCTGGGCATCGACGACGAGACGCTTCGCCAGGCCCGGTCTCTCGTCGATCAGGAGCAGTTGGACGTCTTCGCTCCGCTGCTGCCGCAGGACCAACGGGAGGTGCTGCAGTACCTCGCCACGGGCTGCACGGTGGGAGAGGTGTGGCGCGACATCGTGGCGCCGGCGCTTCAGGCCTCCACGCAGCCGGTGGACACGGAGGACTACGAGACCGCCATTCAGCACACCCGGGCGCGTATCGCGCTGGTGACGGCACCCGAAGAGCTGCGGGACATCCTGGAGAAGCCCTTCGCGGCCTGGCGGGTCTTCTTGCACCCCTCGCAGCGGAAGGTGGCCTACCGGGCGTCGTACTCGGGGCCCGCGCAGGTCACGGGCGGGCCGGGCACCGGCAAGTCAGTGGTCGCCCTGCACCGGGTCAAGCACCTCCTCGATCACCTGGGGGACGGCGACCGCATCCTGCTGACCACGTACACCAACGCGTTGGTCAACGCCCTTCGTTCGGGTCTGGAGTCCCTGGTGGACGATCCGGAGCTGCGCGAACGGGTCGACATCTCGACCGTGGACGGCTTCGCCGGCCGGGTGGTCGCGGAGGCTCCGGGCGCGGTGCCGTTGCGGCCGCTGATGAGCAACGAGGAGGTCAGCCGCTGGAACAAGGCGGCCAAGGCGACGGGCTTCACGGGCAGCGCGCAGTTCCTCGCGCAGGAGTACCGGCATGTCGTCCTGGCGCAGGGCATCAGCAGCCTGGCCGAGTACGAGGAAGCGGACCGGCGGGGCCGGGGCAGCAGGCTCGCGGCGGCCGAACGGCCCTTGGTGTGGGAGACGGTGGAACGGTTCACGGCCGGCCTCGCGGCCGACGGGTGTCGGACCTGGTTGCAGACCTGCGTGGAGGCGGCGCGGTTGTTGGAGGCGAAGGGGCCGCCGTACCGGCATGTGGTGGTGGACGAGGCGCAGGATCTGCATCCGGCACAGTGGCGGTTGCTGCGTGCGGCCGTGCCGGCCCGCCCGGACGACCTGTTCATCGCCGGCGACCCGCACCAGCGCATCTACGACTCCAAGGTGTCGCTCAAGTCGCTCGGCATCAGGGTGGCGGGGCGATCGGTGAAGCTGCGGAAGAACTACCGCAGTACGCAGGAGATCCTGCGCTGGTCCACGGCCCTGCTGATCGGCCGGCCGATCGCCCGACTGGAGGACGAGGGCCGTGACGAGACCCTGCTCGGCTACCGCTCCGCCCTCCACGGTGACGGGCCGGCCGTCCGGGGCGCGGCGAGCGAGGAAAGCGAACTGGACGCGTTGGTCGACCAGGTGCGGGCGTGGATGGACGCGGGGGTGGGGGCCGGGGAGATCGGAGTGAGCGCCCGGTTCAACAAGACGTGCTCGAAGGCCGTGGCGCGATTGAAGGACGCGGGGGTCCCCGCGGTGACCCTGCGCAACGCCTCCAGCAACCCCGCGGCGGGCGAGAGGGCCGCTGTGCGGGTCGGAACGATGCACTCGTTCAAGGGACTGGAGTTCCGCTGCGTCGCGGTCATCGGTGTCGACGACGAGGCTCTGCCGTTCGCGAAGGCAGTAACGCCGCCCGATGTGGACCCGAAGCAGCACGAGACGGACATGATGTCCGAGCGCTGCCTGCTGTTCGTGGCCTGCACGCGTGCGCGGGACAGTCTCTACGTGTCGTGGACCGGAGCCCCGAGCACCTTCCTGACCGAAGCCGGCGTCACCCTCACCTGATCCACCTCGACCTGCGCGACTCCCTTGACGCCCGGCCACGTCGGCGCCGCCTCCCGCCCGAGGGGCAGCCGGCGCATCCCGAGAGCATGTACCAGCGAGATCCGTACCCTTCCGGCCGGACCCCGACCGTAGGCTGTCGCTGGAGAAAAAGGGGGAGACGATGACTGACGACCGCAAGGGCGCCGTTCCGGTGTGGACGCTGGCGACCGGAGACGTCCGGGTGCCCGCAGTGACCGGCGACGGGCCGATGACGGCTGAGCGCCTGGCTGAACTGCGCGGGGTACTGGCCGCCCTGGCCGATGAGCCGATCGCGACGCTCGAGGTACATCCGCTGCCCGACAAGCTCGACCGCGGCCGGGGCATTCCGCTCGATGCCGCCAGTCCCTTGGCACAGCACCTGTCGCAGCTCATCACGCAATCGGCGCGGAGTTCCCCGTCGGCCACGGCGACCGTTGCCGGCGAGGGCTTGTACCGCATGGTGATTCCGGCGAAGCTCGCCGCCCAGGTCGGTCAGGGCCGTCTCAGCCCGATGGTGGCGAAGGGCACGTCCGACGCCCTCCGCAGTGCGCTCGTGGACTCTTCGGGGAAGATCGCCGGCGGCATCACGTTCGTTCCGGCCGGTCAAGCGGCTACGGCGGGCGCGGTCGGTGGAGCCGGTGCGACAGCGGGTGTGGCGGTCGGCGGCAGCGCGATGCTCACCGTGGCCGCGCCGCTCGTCCTCATGGCCGTGGCGGTGGGGGTGAGCGCGCATGCCGAGGGCAGGCGTCAGCAGGCCATCGAGCACATCACGGACCTGCTGGAGCAGCTGCAGGAACGGGAGCTCGAACACGAGCACAGCACACTCGACGGCTGCCGGGACGCGATCGACAAGGCCACCGCCATCCTGCTCGACCAGGGCAGGCCCGGAGTCTCGCTGGGTCTGGACTCGGCAGTGCATGCCATCAACTCGGCGCTGGGCGCCGTCGACCGACGCCTGGCCAAGTGGCAGACCGCACTCGACAAGCTGTCCGAGCGTCAGACCGTCGATCTCTCCACGCTGACCAAGTCGTTCCCCGGCATCGACGATCACGGCGGCGTCTTCCGCGCTCACCTGGAACTCGCCACCCTGGCCATCGCGTTGAAGCGTCGGGTCGTCGTCCTGCAGGCCGTCGAGCACGCCCAGGCCGCGCCCGGCAACCTGTTCGAGAACTTCACCCGCGCCCTCAAGCGCGACCAACAGCGCCTCGACGCACTGGAGTCGGGGCTCGCCGACGTCCTGGTCCGCCTGTCGACGCTCGAACTGGCTCGCCCGCAGGGACTGCGGCCCGTTTTCACCCACGCGGAAGTCGATCGGCTGATGCGCGCGGCACACCGTATTCGCCGGCTGGGCGACGGTGTCGTGGTCGACAGCCGTCCGACAGACGTGGCGATCGAGATCGCCCGCGACGAGGACGGCTCGGTGGTCGTGTTCCCGGCGCTGCCCGCGTCGGCGTAGGCGCGCGCTTTCCCGGTCACCGGCTTGATTCTGTCCCCTCACGACGATGTCAGTGGTCGCTCGTAGGGTGATGGAATGACGTCGACCTCCGCCGCAACCGTTCCGCTGCCGACCGTAGAAGACTCGTGGGCGCGCATCGATGCCTGGCTCTCGGAGCGTGCCCCGGCGAGCTACGCACTGCTGCGGCCTCCGGCATCTCCCGCCGAGATCGCGGATGCCGAGCGGCGGCTCGAAGTGACGTTCCCTCCCGACCTCGTGGCCTCGCTCCGCTGCCACAACGGGGTCGTGCTCAGCGAGGGAGCGCCTGCCTTCGCGTTCAACGGCCCGTTCTCCGGCCTCACCGACATCGTGGACAACGCGCTGCTCCTGCGGTCCGTAGGTGACGAGGTCGCGGACGAGTACGACGAGGAGGAGGACGAGAGCGAGCTCAACGCGTACTGGCGGCACGAATGGCTGCTGATCACCCAAGGTGTCGCCCGGGACGCCCAGGACGGCTTGTTCGTCACCTGTCGTGCCGGGGAGGACTACGGGCGCGTCGGACGCTACTTCAACGAGGACGCCCCCTCGTTCACCGGCTGGACGTCGCTGCGTGCGGCGCTGTCATCGTTCGCCGAGGCGCTGGAGCGGCGGGTGCCCGTCGGGGGCCGGGTTCCGTTGGCTTTCGACGGCGCGCTGATCTGGGAGGAGGCCACTCCCACCGTCAAGGCGGAACCCGTATCGCTGCTCGGCCTCGCCGCGCGTACGCCCGAACCCGAACCGGCGGAACCGGCGGGACCCACGGAACCGGCACGCGGAACGCCGCCGGCAGGTTGGAGCGGGGCACTCGTCACGAGCGGCCTCGGGAAGCCATGGCCCCAGCAGGTGCCCCAGCCGGACCTGGTGTTCGCGGAGGGCCTGTCGGCGGAGGAACTGCTGCTGCGTGTGGGCGTGGTGGAGCGGGAGACCGTCCGTGAGCGCACGCACGCCCACGCGGAGCGGGCGGCGCGGAGTCTCTGGTCGGCGTCCCGGCCCTTGGTACGTGCTGGTCTCTGCGGAGACTGGGGTTTCCTGACGCAGAGCGCCGGAATCAAGCAGCTGACCCGCCCGGAGGTACTGCGCAGACTCGCCCGGGGCACGCGGATCGTGACCCTGACCAAACAGGGCCCCGAAGTGCGCCTCACGGTGTACGCCGATGGACTCCCCTACGCCCAGGGCGCCGAAGACCGCGTGGTCTCGTCCCCGCGGGAGGACTACGTGCGGCTCCCGGACGGCACCGAGGCACAGGCGTTGGGCGTCGACCCCTGGCCGGGCTCGACCGCCGCGTACGCGGACTTCCTCACGGAACTGCGCAGCCGCTTCGGCATCGATTTCTCCCTCGATCGAGCACTCGCCGAGATGCTGCCGAGCGGCCTCGTTCTGCCGGTTCTGGAGGACCTTCCCGAGTGGTCGTGCCGTCCCGGCTCGTATGTACGTCACTTCGATCTGGGCGCGCTGGCCGAGCGTACGCCCGCGCCCCGGTTGCGTACGGCGATGGCGGCACAACTGCGCAGGCTCATCGCCGAGACGGGACTCGACAGCCACGCCGAGATATCACAGGCCATGACGGCCATGGACCGAGGTGAGACCCCCGCACTCGTCGCGGACGAACCACTGGACGTGCGCATGCGCACGCTCGCGGCCGAGGCGGCGGCGGCCCGGCCGGCAGGGGGACCGACCTGGCAGCGGCACGGCGGTGCTGCCCCCCTTCCGTCCACACCGGACGACTTCCGGGCCTGGCAGTTGCGCGTCGACGCGGCGGACGCGCTGCGCCGCTTTCTCCTTCTGCCGGTTCCGGTCGCCGCGACGAGCATCCTGCACCACCGACTCAGCGAGGACTGGCGCAGCGAACTGGCCAGGGATCTGGACACCGCGACCTCGACCGTCGAGTCGGCGTAGTCCCCTGACCGCGCAGCGGCTGGGCGGTGCGGCCGCGGGCGTACGCAGGGCGACCGCACCGCTCCACGCCTGCTCAGTGACCGCTTCTCAGTGCCCTCAGCAGCATCGGCAGCGAAGCATGCAGCTCCCGTTCCCAGTAGGCCCAGACGTGGGTTCCCGGGCCGTAGAAGTTGGTAGTCAGGTGCCGCGCCCCCACGCGTCGCAGTTCCTCGGCCAGGGCGTGGTTCTGCCGGTTGAAGTCGGTCTCCAGGGCACTGACGGCGCCCGGCGCGTCCAACGGTCCCGTCGTCCCGTCGCCGCAGGAGAGGTACACCGGGATGGAGCGGAGCCGTTTCGCCAGGTGGAAGGGGTCGTGGGCCTTCCAGATCCGGCGTTGGGCGACCGGGTCGCCCCAGACCCTCAACGGGTCGTTGTCCTGGCCGGCGAAGAAGCCCATGATGCGGGCCACCGACTCGTCGTTCAGCAGGGGGTGGGCCGAGCCGGAGTAGGAGGCGGTGGCCTTGAACATGCCGGGGTGGCGGGCGGCGTAGAGGAGGGCGCCCTGGCCGCCCATCGAGAGGCCGGCGACGACGCGGTCGCGGCCGGCGCCCCAGTCGCGTTCCAGGAGGTGGCGCAGTTCCTCGGTGTGGAAGGTCTCCCAGGCGGGGTCGCCGCCCTCGCCGTGGTTCCACCAGTCGCTGTACCAGCCGTTCCAGCCGGCCTCCGGCATGACGACGAGGACGTCGCGGAGGGCTGCGGTCTCCGCCACGTCCGTTCTCGCCGTCCACGAGGTGTAGTCGCCGCAGCAGCCGTGCAGGAGCCACAGGGTCGGCCAGTGCTGTCGGCGGCGGTCTGCGGGGTTCCAGCCGTCGGGGGTCAGGAGGCGGACCTTGACCGTGCGGCCGCCTAGGGCCGTCGAGCGGACCGAGAGGTCGATCTGTCGGTCCGCGACCTGGGTGACTGCTACGACCTCGGCGCCGTGGGGGGAGCCGGAGGGGCGGGCGGCC
>MUMD01000805.1 GCA_002155895.1 Streptomyces rochei | reverse complement strand
CGAGCCGGGTGTAGCTGTCCAGGGTCACGGTGCCCACGGTGACGGCGCGGGCCGCCTTGGTGGCGGCGAGACCGGCGCGCATCCGGCCGGGGTCGTCGAAGCCCATGCGGGGCTGGACGACGAGACGCCCGGCGCCGCCCTCCCGCCGTACGAAGCTCCCGAAGTCCACGGCGTCCGTGGCACCGCCGGCCGGGTCCACGAGCGGGCCGGGGCGGGGCACGGGCCGGCCGTCGGTGGTCAAGGCGCGCCCGGGGCTCCGGACCGGGCGCCGGTGAGGGCGGGCGCGGGCCGGGCCGAGTCCAGGTAGCGGCGCAGGTCGTCCTCCTGGCCGTCGTCGAAGACGGCGTCGAAGCCGGCCTCCAGCAGGGCCGCGGCCTGGCGGCCGCGTTCGGCGGCGGAGGCGGAGACCCCGAGCTTGCCGCCGATGACCACCGGGACGGTGGCGAGGTCGGGGTGGCCGCGCAGGGTGCGGGCCAACCGCAGCCCGTCGACGTGTCCGTGTCCGTTGACGCTGCTGACCACGACCAGCGCGGGGTCGTGGCGCAGGCACTCGGACAGCAGCAGCGAGTCGGGCACGCAGGGCCCGAGGTTGATCACCCGGTAGCCCCGCTCCTCGAGGAGGAGTTGGAGGAAGACCAGGTTCCAGGTGTGGGAGTCGGAGGCCACGGTGGTGACGATGACGGTACCCGCGGTGCCCGAGGTGTCGGGGGCGCTGATCGGCTCGCCGGGGGCGGACCGGGGCCTGGGG
>MUMD01000804.1 GCA_002155895.1 Streptomyces rochei | reverse complement strand
GGGCCGACGGCGGCAGCCTCGCGGAAGGCGTCCGCAACCGGACCCTGTACGGCGACGATCCCCTCGCGACGCTGCTGGACGTCGCGATCCAGTCGGCCTGGGGCCTGGACCACGCGCACGAGAACGACGTCGTGCATCAGGACGTCAAGCCCGCCAACGTGATGCTGACCCGGGACGGCACGGTCAAGGTCACCGACTTCGGTCTGGCGCGGGCCCGCGCGGCCGGGGACGCGGAGCCGTTCGTCAGCCGGGGCGGTCTGGACCCCGCCTACTGCTCGCCCGACCAGGCACGGTCGCCGTCCGGGCTCACCTCGGCCACGGACGTGTGGTCGTGGGCGGTCACCGTGTTCGAGATGCTCCTGGGCAGGCCGCCGGTGCGGGACGGGACCACCGCGGGTGCCGCCTTCGAGGAATACGCCCGGTCCCGGACGCCGGGCGCGATCGAGTGGGTGCCGGACGAGGTGGTGGACGTACTGCGGGAGTGCTTCGCGGAGGATCCCGCAGCACGCCCTTCCCGGCTCGGCCCGCTCGCCGAGCGTCTGGTCGCGGTGCACCGGCGCGAGGTCGGCCCCTATCCCCGCCGGGCCCCGTCCGCGGCCACCCTGCTCGCCGACAGCCTGTCCAACCACGCGCTGTCG